>CAITXU010000083.1 GCA_903896505.1 uncultured Verrucomicrobiota bacterium
GGCTTCAGCCTGCTGGTCACCCTCGTCTGGCTCTACCTCGAAATCCTTCGCCTGTTGAGCAAACTGAACAATGCGAGGCGCTAACGGGCCGTACTCTCAACCTCCGGATGTAGACCTCCTGAGTGAGGGTTTCCCAGGGTAAAGCGGGTAAAAGAGCCCATCCTCAAGGGATGGGCTCATGCTTTAATTTGGCACCCAACCTTTGCCCGGAACGAATTCACGACTTCCGGTGTGGGAACAACCAACGACGGCACCACCCAGAACAATCAGAGCGGTGAGCAGTAGCAAGCGACGCTTCATGACCTGAAACCTAATCGGGTTTGCGCTCGGCTCAAGCCTGTTACACTCTCACGACACAGTCATGCCCCATCGTACCCATTCCCTTAAAGGGCAGCTTCTTCTGGATGGAGGCGGATTGGGAGGAAGCTTCTTTCATCAAAGTGTGGTGCTGGTGTGCGAGCACAATGCCGAGGGTGCCTTTGGCATTGTCCTCAATCGGCCGACGGAGTCACGGATGGACTCGATATTCCAGCAGGACCTCCCGACACGCCTGGCCAATGAATGTATCTACGGGGGCGGACCGGTCGCACCACAATCCCTGTGTTACTTGTTCGCCCATTCCGGCACCAAATCAGCGGGTGTTCTGGAGAATTTGTCTTTAGGCCACGATCTCGATGAACTCATCGAGATGGCACGAGGTTGGTCGGCGGTGCATCCGCTCCGAATTTTTCGAGGTTACGCTGGTTGGGCTCCGGGACAATTGGATGACGAAATGACACGGGACGCATGGATCACCCACCCAGCCACTCCAGACCTGGTCTTTTTCGCCACACCTGATCAGCTTTGGCGTCATATTCTTCAACTGCGTCCAGAGTGGAAATATCGCTTGCTGGCCGAGTGCCCGGATGACATCTCCCGAAACTAGCCCACAGGTTCGTCCATTGAAATCCGCTGCCGCCGGAATGCATCCGGGTTTGTTGTGTTTCGCCGTCAACGAAGAATTTCGCCCTTTTCATGACCTTTGGAGAGAAAAGGGGGGCACTCTCGAGCCTTTTGAGTGGCCCGGTCCACGGACCTTTACCGGACGTGCCTGGTTCGATGACGGTCTGGTGGTGATCGTCACCGGAATGGGTTCTCGGAACGCCGAGGAGGCCGGGCGCCAGGCCGTGCTTCGCTGGAAGCCAGGATGGCTGGTCACTTCCGGATTCGCGGGAGGACTGAGTCGAGACTGGCCTCGAGAGAGCTTGATTTACGAGTCCGACCCGGATTTTCCCGACGCCCTTCGGTTTTCAGATGCCGGCTTTCGTCCGGGCCGATTGACCTGCCAGCCGAAGATCGCCTGGAACCGGGAATCGAAGTCGCGGTTGGCGACAACGGTGGGTGCCGATGCGGTCGAGATGGAATCCGGTGCACTGCGTCGCGTGGCAGCAACCCATGGGGTACCCAGTCTCACGGCGAGAGTGATCTCGGATGACTGGCAGGAGGATCTCCCCTTGAATTTTGGCTTGTTGATGGACGAGCAACAACGGCTGCACCGGGGACGACTGGCGATAGCCCTGGCAAAACAGCCAACCAAAATACCGGAATTGGCCGCCTTCGGCAAGCGGGCGCAAGCCTCCGCCCGACGACTGGCCAGCGCCTTGGTTACGGCCATTCTCACACCAACGCTGCGCTCCGTTGATCCAGCCATTCCACAGCGGCATCCAAATCGCTGAGTGCGCCAAGAGTTTTGATCTCGAACGCCCTTCGAGTTTCTCCCCGGTCGAAAACCGCCAGGCAAGGTTGATCGAGGAAACGGCTCGTGTACTGGATGGCTTCAAACCCCAAAGGATGTGTTTGGATGGCAAGGCTCCAGGCCTGTGGATGACCAAGTTCGTATGCCATCAGGGTCGCTTTGTCGACGCTCATGGCTTCGCGGGTGGGAGCGAGACTCACGGCACAGCAGCGAAGCGGTGGAACTTCAATTTCACTCAGGGCGCAACTCTCCCACCGGGCGGCGGATATGGCTCGCCCCTCCAAAAAGAGATCATCCCCAAAGACTTCCCAAAGACAGGTGGAAATCGTTGCGGCAAGATACAAGGTAGCGAATGGATTCTCCGGGTGGGAGAAGCGATGGTGAGGCAGATTCCGGAAGATAATGGGTGAGGTGTCGGCGGCATGGACCCGGTACCAGCGTCGGGCAGGAAGGTCAGTGACAGGAACTGCTCGCGCTGGAAAGTCAGGTGCGGGAAGAAAGGACCTCCTATTCTGCATAGGCCTGAGCGGCCGGGCAAACCGCGGTCAGCTGGCCTTTTCGGAGAAGATCGAGAGGACGAAGTTCGCCCGGTTGTATACGCTTCTGAAGGAAGAACAACACTTTGCCCCAGGCATCAAGGCGGGCGTTTTGGTTGAGGATTTTGAGAACCTCCTCCAGACCGGAAAGCACCTGACCCCGGGCATCAAACTGCCATTGGGGAAAACGGACCGCCTGAAGGCGCTCCACCCTCCAGCCCAGCAACCGACCCGACGTGTACCGCTTGAGGACGGCAGTCTTGGATATACCCAAAAGGCGGGCCACCTCTTCTGATGAAAAGCTGCCACCTTCAGCGGTGGCCAACTCTTGCCGGACCTCCAGGCCACGCATCCGGGCGCGGGCCAGCCTGTCTACCCGAGTATCCCCTCCGATGGACTGGGCGAATGCCTTCCCCACGAGCTCGATGAGGGCTGACGGATCTGAATTGTGCCGTAATTGGCGTCGAAAAATGCCGCTGAACTCGTCAATGAGCATTTGTTCCGGAGTCACCGGGGAGGAAACCGCGCCTGTTGCCGTAACCGACATGGAATGAACCTGCTCGGTTAGAAGCAGGTTGTCAATCTTGACAACCTTGAAACAGGCAGCGAAGAGGCTCTGAGATAGGAGGAGTGGCACCAGGGTGAGAGGCCACCTCGGAAGCTACCGCATTGGCGTTTTGATTGACGGTATCGAGGTCCCAACCAACCAGCAACCCGAGGGTCATGGCCACAGTGAAGGCATCACCGGCGCCGACCGTATCGACGACCTGGGTGGGAATACCGGGATGATCGGACCAACGACCGTCAGCCCAAAGCAGGCTTCCATGCTCCCCCCGGGTGTAGGCTATCACCTTTAATCCAAAACTGTCGGCCAACCGCTCGATGATGGCTCGGGGGGAATCCGAAGTTCCGACCAGCATACCAAGTATGGGTAGTTCAGCATCATTGACCTTCAGCACGTTGGCCAAGGTGAGTGACGATTCGAGGATTTCCCGGGAGTAAAAGTGCTGCCGAAGGTTGACGTCCAATATCCGGAAGGCATGTGGGTGGACAGCACCCAGCAGGGCCTGAATGGTGGACCTCGACAGTTCCGCCCGTTGAGCGAGGGTGCCAAAACAGACAGCATTCGCGGCCGTCGCCGCAGCCAGGGCGGTATCGGTAGGTGCCAACCGGTCCCAGGCCACCGCTTCATGAATTGTGAATCGAGGTTGCCCGTCTCTCTGAATTTCGACGTCCACGGTGCCCGTTGGCACTTCTGGATCGGTCTGGAGCAACTCGGTCGAGACCCCCAGGGAGAGCAATCGAGTCACGAGGTCCATTCCCAGGGCATCATTTCCCACGCGGGAAATGATGGCGGCATGGGCACCCAGCGCCGCTGCATGGCAGGCGAAGTTGGCGGGAGCACCCCCCATCTGGGGATTTCCCGGAAGCAAGTCCCATAACAACTCACCGACACCGAGCAATCGCGATTTCATGTCCGTTTCTTCTCTCCCCGTTTCCGCCATCCCACCTTCTTGAGACGGTCGAGCAGCACCGCCCCAAGAATGACCAGGCCAAGCACGACTTTTTGGGTATAACTCTCGACTCCGGTCAGATTCATCCCGTTTTGAATCACGGCGATGATCAAGGCCCCGATGAGGGTTCCCAGGACCTTGCCCTGGCCTCCGGAGAGACTGGTTCCGCCCACCACCACGGCCGCGATGACATAGAGTTCATACATGGTTCCGTAGTTCGGGGAACCGCTCTTGAGCTGGGATGCCGTGATCAGCCCCCCCAGACCGGCCAGGAATCCGTTGAGGACATAAACAAACAGCAATACCCCGGCGACGGGGACACCGGAAAGTCGGGACGCCTCCCGATTTCCGCCCACGGCATAGACATAACGTCCCAGCACGGCCCCGCTCATGAACAGATGGGCCACGACATACAGCGCCGCCATGAGCAGGACCGAAATGGGAATGCCCCCGGCCAATTTACCGCGTCCGAGCCAGACAAAGGATTCCGGCAGTTGATAGATGGATTGTCCTTTGGACAAGAGATAGGCCAGACCACTGGCGACCAGCATCATTGCCAGGGTCACGATGAACGGTGGGATGGCGAACCAGGTGACCATGACTCCGGAAAAGAGACCCAAGGCCGCAGACACCAGGAGCCCCACCAGAGCCGCTCCGACCATGGTGCCCACGCCTGCCTGCTCCCCTCCCCCGAGATTGGCGATGAGCCAGGTGGTCACGACTGCCGAAAGAGCGACCAAGCTTCCCACCGACAAATCGATGCCCCCGGTGATGATCACCAGGGTCATTCCAATCGCAAGTATCGCGATGACCACGATTTGGTTGGCGACATTCAGCAGATTGTCGGTTTTAAGAAAATTCGGCCAATGGTAGCTCTGGGGCTCGATGACTTGAGCGCCCGACAGGCCCGGGAACTTTTCCCCTAATCCCTGCCAGACCGGCCAAGCCGCTGAAGCGCGGGTGCAGGCGATCCGATTCAAGGTCGAGCCTGCTTCCACAATGCGGTTCAAAGCACGTCGGGCATCGACCGGCTGCCCATGGACGGTGTCGACCACGACGATGCTGGTTCCGGTAAGGTCCTTTGCCAGAGCTGTGGCAAATTCCCGGTCTTCCGGCGTATCCCGGGCGGCGATCAGAATGCGTCCGCCTTGATTCAAGGATTGCCGGAGCATCCGGGCGACCTGATGTCCGGCATCGGCGCCTTCGGGTTGCTGTTCGTCCCAGGTCCGCCAGGAGAAAAACAGCGCCAGGAGCAAGAGGGCTCCCAGCATGCCGTAGTCGGACAGGGCCTGCCGTCCGGGCACGCCCCATCGTCCCCGTCCGACCGACTTCATTTGACGGATGGATCAGCGACGGCATCGGCCTGTCGATAGAGCGCAGTGGGAATCAGTATCTGCGCCTTCACATCCTCACCATTCATATACTTTTGAATCGCACGGGCGGTTTCAATTCCGATCCGGTCTGGAAACTGGATGGGATCGGCATAAATTTTTCCGGCTTTGATGGCGGCCTTGCCCTCGGGTTGACCGTCGAATCCGACCAATTTGACCTGATCGGCCTTGCCTGCGGCTTCGAGGGCGGCCCGGGCTCCGAGAGCCGATGGATCGTTGATGGCGAAGATGGCATTCAAATCGGCATGCGCCTGGAGCATGTCCTGCGCCGCCTTGAAGCTCCGGGCTTTGTCCCCTCCGCCAGGCAATTTGGCCACAATTTCCACCTTCACTCCCGGTTTTGCATTCAGCTCAGCGAGGCGCTCCTCGAATCCTTTCGTTCGCAGAATGACGGATTCGATCTCCGGATGGTCCAGAATTCCGACTTTGCCCTTGCCTCCCAGGGCTTCGACCACGGCATCCGCAGCCATTCGCCCCCCTTGAAGATTATCGGTCGCCACATGGGCGGCGACTTTGGCCAATGCATCCAGACTGGCGATATCGGCCGTGAAAACAGGGATGCCGGCGCGGTTGGCCTCCCGGATGGCAGGTCCGATGGCTTTGGAATCACACGGACACAGGACCATCGCGCTGACCTTGCGGACGATGAAGTCCTTGACCTGATTCTGCTGCCGGGCGACGTCGAAATCCCCACTGACCGCGATCACCTGATAGCCATTGAGGGCGGCCTCCTTGGTCAGACTGTCGGCGATTTCCTTGAAGAACGGATTATTGAACGTCAGTACGGAGACCCCAATCGTGCCGGCAGATTTTTCGGCGGCAAATGCGCCCGGTGAAAAACAAAATCCCGACAGGCAGGCCACCGACAAAAGCGAACGAAGAAACAGATGCTTGATACTCATGTGATTCGCGGGTTCCGAACTAGTGTCGTGTATCCGAAATAGCTTGCAGTTTGTTGCGCCTAAAATGCCCCAGGGCGAGGCACGAGGAGGGAGCATACACGACACTAGAGCCTGGAACGTTGAAGGGGGTCCCAGAATCGACAGTTGACCAGGGACTTGGGCGATCCGTATGCCGGGTCCAAGGGTGGATTGATGGTTTCACTCTTCCGCGATTCGGAATGACCATCGGTAAAGACGACATTGCCCGACCGGGCGTGGCGATGGGGATCAATCCCTTCGAAACCCTTGCTTTGACTGGCATTTTGGTCGAGGCAGGAGGTCGGCCACCAGAGGCTGCTGCTCCACGTACCGTCCGACTTGGGCATCCGATCCCCCACCAGCAGGGTGTCCGTTGGACTCACCAAACGGGAACGCTTGAACCACGGGCTGCTGGCGAAATTGATTCCGCCAACAGAGAGCGGCTGTGTCGGGTAGGGGTGCAACCCAAGGAAAAAACTGTTGTAGCCATACCCAACCTTGTGGGCATCAAAACTCCATTCCCATTTCACTCCGTTGTCCAATCGTTTGCCTTTGATGGACGGACAGTGGAAGAGATTGCTGCGTCCCGCATCCCTCCCGACGATCTGGGTCCCCCACCAGTTGGTGATGGACGGATTCCCATCATCCGTGTTCAGACCGGCATTCCGATGGGCTGGAAACACTTCCAGATTCTCGTCGGTGTAAAACTGCATAAACATCGACACCTGACGGAGATTGTTCAGGCAGGCGATACGCTCCCCCTTGGACTTGGCACCGTTCAAGGCGGGCAGCAGCATTCCCGCCAGGATGGCGATGATGGCGATCACCACCAGCAATTCAATGAGGGTGAAGCCCTCCGGCCCGGCGGTGGAGCTTTCATGGGAGGACCGGATCGACCGGACGAGTGTACCACGTCGTGGAGTCATGGATGTGGTGGACTGAAGGTTCAAAACACAGGGTGGACTTCTCATAACTTACTCCAATACTGAATGCGATGTCAGGCACGACTTGACTGCAACCATGAAAACCAGTCATGACAGCTTGTCCACCTGTCAGCCATGAACGGTTCCTCCAAGCATCTCGCCATCTCCCGTCACCTGCGGGAAAGCATCACGGGCGGCGTCTATCCGGCTGGAGCGCGTTTGCCGAGCGAATCCCAACTGGTTCGCCAGTGGAAGGTCTCACGTCCCACGGTCGCGAGGGCCTTGTTGGACCTGCAACGCGAGGGTCTGGTGGAACGGCGGGCCGGTTCCGGTTCTTATGTCCGAAGTCCATCCGCGTCGATTTCCATTTCCCAACGCCAATTGGGCCTGCTGATTCCAGGGCTTGGAACGACAGAAATCTTCGAATTGGTCTGCGGGGAACTGGCGAGTCTGGCCCGGGCGATGGACTACGCGCTGCTGTGGGGCGGGTCCACCCATCCCCGCCACGATACGGATGCGAGCGTCGAACATGCCGATGAACTCTGCCAGCAGTTCATTCAACGCAAGGTCAATGGGGTGTTTTTTGCTCCATATGAATTGGTCCCGGGCAAGGAATCGGTGAATCGGCGCCTTGCGGAGTCGCTGCGGTTGGCGGGAATTCCGGTGGTCTTGCTGGACCGGGATTTGCAGTCTTTTCCACACCGAAGCGACTTCGATCTCGTCGGCATCGACAATGTGGGTGGAGGATTCCTCCTGGCGGATCACTTGATCAAATTGGGCTGCCG
This sequence comes from uncultured Verrucomicrobiota bacterium, assembly GCA_903896505.1. Taxonomy (GTDB): domain Bacteria; phylum Verrucomicrobiota; class Verrucomicrobiia; order Limisphaerales; family UBA9464; genus CAILNN01. The sequence goes on from CAITXU010000083.1 coordinate 7,805, forward strand.
ACGCATTTCCTTCGTGGCCCGCCATCAATCGGCACCGACGGTGGATGCCCGTATCGCAGGGGTCCGCGAAGCCTTTTTCCGCCATGGATTGGAACCCGGGCCGGGATGGGTTCGACTGGGGGATCCGTCAGACCTCAAGTTTGTTCGGTCACTAACCCCTGGATTGCTGACCGATGCCTTCATTTGCGCCAATGATCACACGGCTTCGATCCTGTTGAAATCATTGGAAACGATCGGGGTCAAGGTTCCCAGGGATGTTCGGTTGGTGGGATTTGACGACGTCCGGTATGCGACACTGCTCGGGGTCCCGCTGACCACCATCCATCAGCCTCGGCGCGAAATCGCCACGACGGCGCTCCGGGCCATGATCGATCGAATGAACGACCCATCGCTGCCGTCAAGGGCCATGACCCTGACCCCCCAATTGATCGTCCGAGAATCCTGCGGCGCCTATCTGGGGCGTACCGATATCCCCGGGGCGGGAGGGCGGGCAAGATAACACGAAGACGCGAAGACACGAAGGAGTATGGGAAGAAGGGAAGCGATCCGAACCGCCGCGGCTCACCGGGAGGTTCGCCCTACCATGACTTTGTGTATCATCGATGCAACTTATTGAATACCATGCACATTGGTAGTGCGTGTCTCCTGCAGAGCCGGGACGGTTCGGACCACGCCCATTCCGCAAAGCCTCATCCCATAGGGGCACAAGCGGCGGGACGCCGCCTCCACTCTCCCATTCCGCGCGGGCGAAACCAATGAGCCGTCCCCAGGAACAAGGTGCCTTTAGAATGGGCAAGGTGACGATCCCCGCAATGAACAGGGACTTGCAGGAGCGCGTCCCTCCGGACGCAGGTCCCTCCGCTGGAGTTACTTCCAACGAAGGGACAGGGAATCTGGTAAGCCCCTTATCCATATCATGGTTCCGAGTCGGCCAGTTCGAGAACCTCGAGGATTCGGCTGAATGAGTTTCTCAAGGAACTGTAGTCGGTGGTGTCGACCGTGAATCGGGCATTGAGGTTTTTCAGGGATACCGCGTGCCCGTCGGCATAGATGGCATCGGCAAACTGTTGTTTGTGATTCGTCCGGGTTTTGACATTGAAAGCTCCGAGGTCCGGAGGAGCAACGAACTGCACGTCTATGGCCAGCGCACGGATGGGTTGTCCGCGACGGTTGGGTCCGAGGCTGTCGAGACGGATGTTCGATGGAGGTGTGTTGGTGCCGGGGGGATCGAACAGATTGGTGTTGCCCGCATGCCGATAGTAGTAGCTGCCCTGAGCCTGACCACGCCCCACTCGCGCCAGTTCGGCGTCCGCGTCCAACGGTTGGTCCGCCCCCGGACAGAACAAGACTTTGGGTCGGCGGGCGAGATCGTTGGTGAGCAGCAGACCAAGGGCGGCCACCGGACCTGAGGCCAGAGAAAGCACGCTGGTGGGGGCACCCGTGGAAGGATAGAGGTCGGCGGGACTGATAAAGGGAGGGGCCTTGGGGCCATAGGGAATCAGTCCAAGGTTATCGTCGGAGTAGGTGTGGATGGCGACCCCGATTTGCCGCAGGTTCGACAGGCAGACTGTCCGGTTGGCTCGAGCCTTGGCCGCGGCCAGCCCCGGCAAGAGGAGCGCGGCGAGAATGGCAATGATCGCGATGACCACCAGGAGCTCGACTAGAGTAAAGCCGGGCAATCCCCGGGACGACAGTGAAACCATTTTCCTCGAGGGAAACACCCGGGCGACATTGCGCGCGATGCCCACACTTTTCGGACGGCCCGAAGAGGGAATCCAGCACTGGCGGAAGGCAGATGGCAGGTAAACCGGGTTCACAAACGGCGGCCACTGGAGCCACGAAAACCATGCTCCGGATATCGCCAACCTTGAGCAGATTACCTCAATTTTTTGGCAAAACCAATACCCGATAGAAGGCACGCTGGGGGTCTGGCTCCGAAATCAACACCTCGGCGATACCACCCTGCGGAGAAAGCGTCGGCCCGAGGTTCGACCACAACGTCAAATCCTTGGAGGTCTGAGGCTGGTAGACGCATCCCGAAGTTGCCGACCAGGATAATTGATAACCGTTCGCCGTCGGTGAAAGGGCGATGGTGGGTCCCAGATGCTGCCGTATCGTCAGCCGCACGTTATCCAAGTCCCAATATCCTCCCAACAGATCGTGGGTCGTGGTGGACAACAATCGAATCCCGAGATGCTTGCCCGCCCATGGGTCGTCGACCGTGACCACCGGGGACTCGACCGTGAAGTCCTGAAAATGGACATGGTCTGGGAAAACATCCATCGAATGAGAAATAACATTGGAGACCACGGTGACCAGGTTGGTTCCGCTTTCGCGATAGTAGAGTTCCAGCTGCAAGGTGGTTCCGTCCCTCAACTGGCTTCCGGGACCACCAATGACCCCCACCGTCAATCGGTAGCTATGATTCGGCTCGAATCGGACATCCAACCGATGGTCGGGAGTGGTGCCGGTACTGCCGATGGAATCGTAATCCTGAAACAGGCCGACACCGGGGTAGGAAAAGAGGTAGAGCGCCTGGCGCAGATCGCAGTTAACGATGTGGTCCGCAGCGCCCGTCGGCGGGTTCAAGAAAAGGCCGGTCTCGGCCACCCAGGGAAAACCAAGGGACTCGTCGAAGTCGGCGGGCTTAGGGGTCTTCTGCCACGCATCCACCGATGGCGCAGCGTAAGGAGTCGTTGGAGACTCGAAGGATCCATTGGGCACGATCACCGGCGTTTCGATAATCGTTTCGGCCCGGATCATTTCGGTCAGGGCGGCCAATATAATGGCCGCCCCGAAGACCAATCGCCATCGTCCTGGGAGCCGAAATGACATTTGTTGGACGCGCCGCAGGAAACCCGATTAACGGCGGGCTTTCAGGAAGCGGGGGGCGAGGAAAAGTCCACTCAACCCAAGTGCGGCGAGCGCCCAGGTGGAGGGCTCGGGAACAACGGTCGTGGTGGCCGTCAGGCGGACGTTATCAAGGTCCCAATAGGCGGAACCCGAGCCGGAGCTCACCAACAGCTGGATTCCAATGGCTTTGCCGGCCCAGGCGTCGCCCGCTTGGACTGCCGGGATAACGACGCTGGAGTCAATCAAGTGGGTCTTGTTGGGATAGCCGCCAGGAACGATGGTTTCGCCAACAGTGGTCTGGGTTGTCCCGTTGAGGTAAAAGAGGCTGAGCGAGAAAGTGTCCGAGGATGTTACCAATGCATTCGCGGTCAATCCAACGGTGAGCGCGTAAGAGACACCAACCTGAAAAACGCCATCAGGGGACGACAACAGCTGTTGGACACCGGTGCCGGGAATGTTCAAGGCGTAAGCCGCCTGAACTCCGTCGACGTTGTCGATGGTGTTTCCAACACTTTCGGGGGCATTGTAGAAGTTGCCGAAGAATTGAAACGACGTGGAATCACCCGGGTTGGGGAGCTTGGTCCAACTGTCGACGTTCAAGGTGACGCCGTTAGGATTCAGAGCGGACTGCGACTCAAACGAACCATTGGGCACGATGACCGGGACCGTCAGGGTGGTCTGAGCAGAAAGATTGGCAACGGTGGCACTCAAGACCAGAAGTCCGGTCATGGAACGATTCCATTCAGTGGGCAAAAAACGGGGATATTTCATATTCAATGGACCAAGGGTTTAATTGGATGGGGAACGACCTGAATTGACCAATGATTTAGACAAGGGACGAAAGCAGCCGACAAACCAAAGGCATGCCGTGAAGGAGCCGGTCACCTCAATACGCAGAACACGACGAAACTTGGCGGGAAAAATTCGACCGCTCAAGTCCAATCTGAGGGTCAAGACTTGATGTCGCGAAGTTGAAACATGGTGGCACCGATGACGAAGAACGTCAGATTGTACCCCACCAGCAGGGAAAGCGATTCGCCCATTTCGGACCATGGAACCTGTTGTTCAAGAATGAGTTTCCATGTATCAAGATGGTGGGTGAGGAACCAGCCCTGATATTCTGAGAACCAGGGGATGTTCATCAGCACGGCATTGGCGAATAGGACGGTGAGGGCCAGGATGGTCGCGGCGGCCGGCTTCATGTTGAAGCAAGAGAAGACGAACCCCAGCCCCATGACGGTCACGGTCTTGGTGGCCAGCAGCAGATGGGCAAAGGCGAACCGCCAGAGGCCATCCCCTGTCGAAAAGACGCTAAATCCGCCGCCGGATTCCAGACGCAGGGCAAACAGTCCGCCGAAGGGGAACCACGGTAAGGCCAGAGCCAGACCAAAGACACCCAGCGACAGGGAGAGACAAACTGAAAAAAAGGCCCCAGCCAGCCATTTGACTCCGAGCAGTCGGACCCGGGATATCGGGCGGGCGAGGACCATTCGGAGCGTCCCCTCCTCCGCTTCCTTGGCCACTAAATCGCCCCCGACGAGGGCGGCATAGAGCGGCAGCAGAAGGAAGGCGATGGGCAGAACCACCTGGGTGGCAATGGTCAGAGAGGTCAGGTATTGCTCGACCGGGTAGCCCCCACTTTCCAACTGACGCTTCAACCCCCGGGTGGCATGGCCGAACCGAAACATCAGGATCACGGCGTTTTGCGCCAGCAGGAAGGCACCAAAGCCGATGTAGGTGCGCCGTTTGCCAAACAATTTGATCAGTTCGTTGCGGAACTGGTGCCAGAAAAGGTAGCCGGATGCCCACCGGGACGGGGCTCGGGAAGGCTCGGGACGTGGAATCATTGGGGAACTGCGGGCTCGCGACGGGATTGGATCAGTCCGAGGTAGAACTCTTCCAGGGTGGCTTGAAGGGGCGTCATCTCATGCAAGGGAAAGCCATGGGTCACTAGAAACCGGGCCACCGAAGCCGTACCGACTCCGGGGGCGAGGGCAAATCGATGTTCGGCTGCAGATTCCCGAACCAAACCGGCCTCGATGAGCATCGCGACGGCGCGTGGGAAATCATCTGTCACCAACCGCACCCATTCCGGTGCGGCAAGAGCGGAGCTCAACGGTCCGTCGAACATCTTACGTCCCCGATCGAGGATGGCGACGTGGGAGCAGATCTGCTGGACCTCGGACAATTGGTGCGACGAGAGGAGAATGGTCAAGCCGAGCTCGGCGTGGAGTCGGCGGATGGTGCGTCGGAGTTCATGGATGCCTTCCGGATCGAGGCCGTTGGCGGGTTCGTCGAGGATGAGGAGTTCCGGGTGGGGAAGGAGTGCCTGAGCCAGGGCAAGGCGAGCCTTCATTCCATGAGAATAGGTCCGGACGGCGGACCGTGCTCGTCCCTCGAGACCAACCCACGTCAGCACCTCCGTCATTCGGGCCCGGGAAACCGAAGCGGTGTAGTTGGTCAATATCTCCAGATTCCGCCAACCGCTGAGGTAGTCGTAAAAGACCGGGGCCTCGAAGATGGCCCCCACCCGCGATAAGGCCTGGGAACGATTTCGAGTGACGTCATACCCCCCGATCATCGCCGAGCCAGAGGTGGGCCACACCTGCCCCAGCAGCATACCAATGGTGGTGCTCTTTCCGGCGCCGTTGTGCCCCAGCAGTCCAAAGATGCAACCGTGAGGAACCGCAAGGCTGAGCGCCTCCACGGCCGTGCGGCCCCTAAACTCCTTGTGCAACTGACGCAGCTCGATCATGGGCGGTTGGGATCGATATCCACGGTGAAGGTGGTCTTGACGGCACCGTCGGCGTACAGATGGTTTTTTCCCTTACCGGCACCGAGGGCGGCATGAAATCCGGATTGATCACTGAAGACCGCGATCCCGTTTTCTTTCACGGAGAGGCCCATGACCTTCAGGGCAGCTGCCGGTTGACCATTCAGCAGAAAGTTCCAGAAATAACTGGAGCCGGTTTCTTCATACCATTTCTCCCTGTCACTGGGGCACTTCAAGACCTGAGCATTCCCCAGCTTGCCGCCCAAGACCTCCTGAATGCCGGTCCCCAAGGTCGGGGGAAGATTTCGCCCGCCGTTTTGCATTACTGGAAACCGTTCCTGGCTTTCGTCGAGGTACAACCGCAGGGCAATTCCAACCTGCTTAAGGTTTGATAGGCAGGCGATGGACCGAGCTCGCTCGGTGGCACTGGAGATTCCGGGGAGAAGGAGGGCTGCCAGCAATCCAATGATGGCCAGGACCACCAAAAGCTCGACCAGAGTAAAGGCCTGACGTCGTCTCATGGTCCCGGGTCTCTTGAAAACCGCGGTTGCCGAAACAGGCGCCCGCTATTCATGGACTCCTGTAACGCTTCCAAGACGGGGGCCAATTCCGCCTTCATCTGCGGCGAACTGGTGTCGTAAAAGGTCTGAAGGCCGGCCTTGACTGCCTTCTCCTGGAGCTCGGGCGACCAGGTCGGAGGCTGATTGGTGTCGGTGGATGCCAGGTCCGGCGGCTGGTTGGTGGTCCACCGCTCCCTGGCTTCCCGGATGTTTTTCAGGGAGTTGGCGATGGCTTCACGCCGTTTGGCTTCGGGCATTTGCTCGAAGGCGGTGATCATTTGCCGGAATCCCATCGGCAAGGTGGCCTCGATGAACTGGCCTTTTTCAGCCTCAGTCATCTGTGCCAGCCAGCGATCGATTTCCCCTTGGAACCGGGCTTGTTGGCGCTGCTCGATGGTCAGGGCGTTCAACATCTCCGCCAATCGCCGGAGTGCCCGTGTGCGGGCAGGCCCCGTCAAATGAGCCAAATCGGTATCGTGAAGAAACGCCCGGACTTTTTCAGGAGTCACCCGGGAACGTCGAACCATCTCGAACCCGCCAAAAGCCAGTCCCCAGGCAACCAACAGCGAGATCCCTGCCGTGATCAAGGTCCGACGCTGGAAATTCACCTGCAGAGGCTAAAGGGAAAATCATGAGGGGGCAATGTGGGAAGGGTCCTGCGGTCCTGCGGACGGCGATTTGGCTTCGCCTCTGCGAAACAGGCGTGGTTTGGACCGCCTGCGGACGAGACGTCCGCGTTCCCAGGGTGGGTGCGATTCGGACCGTCAGAGGGGCGGCGGGAACCTTGTCGAGGTGCCTTGAAAACGAGGGAAGTGATGATCCCCGCAATGATTGGGGACTTGCAGGAGCGCGTCCCTCCGTTGGATGTCCCTCCTTCGGAGGAACTTGCGTTCGGACGGCGAAGCAGCTTCGCTTTTGCGGAATGAGCGTGGCGCGAACCGCCTGCGGACGAGACGTCCGCGTTCCCGGGGAAGGCGCGGTCCGGACCGCCTCCGCTCTTCCCATGCTTCTTCGCGTCTTCGTGGTTTCTTGTGAGTCCAATGCCATGGATATCTCACGAAACCACGAAGAAGCGAAAATCAGAGAATCACTTTATTTCAATGGCGTTTGCTGGAGATGTCAGGGCCGGCAAAAAGCCATCAACGCAGTTCGGACTGTCGGAAGGCGCTGAGCTTGCTGGCGCTGCGAATGTAGAGGGTCCCATCCACGATTGCCGGGGTGGCAAAGATTTCCTCACCCAGGGAATTGCGCGCCAGGACTTCCGGAGCATCCCCATTGCGCAGCACCACCACGGTGCCGCTCTGAGCCGCAATATAGATTCGTCCGTCGGCACCAACCGCCGATGAGTAATAATCTCCCGGAACCCCTACCCGGACATCCTGATAGAGTGGTTTGCCCGTCGCGGCCTCATACGACGACGCCAAGCCGCCATTCTTCATGGTGAACAGGCGACCATCATAGAACAACGGGGACGAGACATAGGGCAGGCTCCGAGTCACCCGCCACGCCACGTGCGATTGGCTGATGTCCCCATGCCCTCCGGGACGAACGGCAAAGACTGAATTCCCGGCCTTGGCAAACATCTGGCGCATGGCCTCCCATTCTTCCGGGGTCACCACGCCGTCCTTATTCAGGTCCATCTGGGTGAAGCGTTGCTTGACCGGCCCGTCTGGTAATTCGCCCGCAACCAGTCGCCCATCCTGGTTGGCATCGTATTTGGCGGCGGCTTCGGCAAACGGTTCCATTGTCACCCGATCCTCGGCATCACCACCCACATTCCAACTGGCGCTGAACAACATTCCATCCCCGGCGGACGGTGAGCTCGTGGCCACCCGGGAGGTGCCACTGACCGTCCAGTTCTCAGCGCCCGTCGCTGGATTGTAGGACTTCAGCCAGATTGATCCGGGAACGATCAATTCGTCCACGCCGTCGTGATGCCACAGGAAGGGAGTGGCAAAGCTGCGACGGAATTCGGGACGTTCCACCCGCCAGGCCACGGCACCGGTGTCCCGCCGGAGCGCCAGCAGATGCGAGCCCGTATCCTGGTCGCGGGCCAGAATCACCGATTCACCGGCCAGAATGGGCGAAGCGGAAGTACCAAACTCCACCACCGGTGCGGGGAGGGGATGGTTCCAGACCTCGTTTCCATCGACGTCATAGGCCAGGGCTCCGAAGGAGCCAAAGTAAACATAGACCCTCGTACCATCGGTGGCCGGGGTGGGTGTGGCCGGATTCGCCAGCCGATGAGTCGGTTCCAATCGACTCGCCGGAGCAGGACGTCGCCAGAGCAGCGTTCCCTTTCGGCGGTCATAACAGAGTGTTTCCAGGGTTTCGCCACTGCGGCCGGTCAGAAAAAGTCGGTCGCCCCAGATGACTGGAGACGAATTTCCCGATGGTGTTTCAATCTGCCATTGAAGGTTGGTCGTCGCACCAAAGACAATCGGCGGATGGCCGGTCCCAATGGCCGCCGCACCCTCGCCCCGAAATTGGGGCCATCGCGCCTGATCCGGCGCATCGGCCATGATGACGAAGGGAAGGAAGGCACCTGCAAGTGCCTGCCCGAGGCAAAGTTTAAGGGACCGGGAATAGAATCGGATCATGCGCGGAACAGTTCGTGTCAGCTTCATCTGATCGTGCTGAAAGCCAAGGAGGAATCCATTTCCGAAAGAATTGAGGAAGACACGGGGCGGGAGGTAGCGAGATCATGACTCCCATCGATAACCAAGTCGGGTTCGGCGGGGAACATCGATCCATGAAAAAGAAACAGTGACCGTTTGATTTTCATGGATGACCGGTCGGAGATGTTGAGCCACCGAAGGCAAAGGGAATCCCGGACCTTCCCATTGGACTCCCAATTGGGTTGGTGGTAGTGAATCCCTAATGCATCCCATTCGATCCCTCGTCCGGTTCCTGGTCCTGGGATTTTGGGTCGCGGTGGCGGCCGGTGCGGTGATGGCCCCCGAAAAGGTCCCGACCGAGCGGGACCGACAGGTCCTCGATGCTCTTTTGCTTCGGTTGGCGGTCGACCCAAAGTTTGACGTGTCCCGGGTTTCTACCAATCCGCCGACCATCGTCCTTCATCGCGAGGCAACCTCTTTACCGATTAGTTTAAATCCGGAAGGGGGTCTCCCCTACCTGGGAGAACGCACAGTGCCCTTGGATGCCACGCGAAACTTTGAACAACGCAACCAATACCACGACCCAAAGGCGGGCGGGTCTAATTCATTGAACGCCTCCTTTCTCGGGCTTACCTTTTCCCCGGGAATTATTGTGACGAATGTTGCCGACTTCAAGGGTCGGTACATTTTAAAATGGCACGCTGCGTACCCCCGTGCGCGAGGCTGGGTTGAAACGTGCCTACCCGGGTATTCGAACGATGGCACCAAGGCTTTTGTGGAGGCCAGGTGCGGACCCTGGCCCCATTACTCCTGGCTTTACGCATTGCTGGAGCAGCGCAATGGAATATGGGAGGTGAAGTGGTTCGAGATGGTTCACTACCTATGATGTCCTATTGAATGGATTCCCCATCCCCATGATGAATCGGCAACTATAGAACCACCTTATTACATAGCCCACCAGCCTCAGGATCACGTGTCCCAGCTGCAACCCCGAATCCGCCATGTCCAACCCCACCACGCCGCCTTCCCCAGTTCCCGCCCGATGGTTGTACCTGGACCATCTGCGTGCTGCGCTGGTGATCCTCGTGGTGGTGTTGCACGCCGCCGTCACCTATAGCGGTTTGGGTGGCTGGTATTATAAGGAGCCCGCCGAACTGCTCTTCCCTGAGTTCCTTGGTTTTGCCTGGCTCGAATCGCATCTCCAGGCCTTCTTCATGGGGTTGCTATTCCTCATCGCAGGATTCTTCGCCCCCGAGGCTTTCGATCGGAAAGGAGCCTCCCGCTTTCTTCGCGACCGTTGGTTTCGCCTCGGCTGGCCAAGCCTTTTCTATGTGTTCGTCATCCACCCGCTGGTCACATTTCTGCTGCAGCCGATTTACCGGGGCGACGGACAACGACCATCCTTTGGGGAGCACTATGGACATTTCTTGGATCAGTGGAGGTTTTTATCCTGTTCCGGGCCGCTGTGGTTCGCCATCGCCCTCTTTCTCTTTTCTGCCGCCTACGCTGGAATCCGCGTCACCAGAGGCCAGCGGTCCCTACCATCGAACAAGGCACCACTTCCCGGACACGGTATCGTCGTCCTCTATATCCTTGTTCTGGGACTCATCACTGCCTTGGTTCGGGTCGTTCAACCGGTGGGCACGGACATCTTGAACATGCAGCTGTGCTTCTTTTCCCAATACATCGCCCTGTTCTGGGTTGGGATTCAGGCTCGTCGAAAGGATTGGATCGCCCGGTTGTCCACCCGCTTCGGCCTTCAATGGCTGGGCGTCGGATTCGTGGCCGGTACTCCTCTCTGGTTGGCAGTGCTATTTGGGTCCAAGGACAACCTGGACCTGCTCAAGGGCGGTTGGACCTGGCTGAGCTTCGGGTTTGCACTTTGGGATGTCTTGTTTGGAACTGCTGCCTGCCTGGGGCTTCTCGTCCTTTTTCGGGACCGTCTACATCGCCGGTATGCATGGAGTGATTTCCTCATTCGCAATGCTTTTTCGGTCTACGTGTTTCACACGCCCGTATTGATTGGAATCACTCTGGCGCTGAGGTCCTTCCATGCCCTTCCGTCCGTCAAATTTGTGGTTGCATCCACCTTGGCGGTGATTGCCACCTATGGACTGAGCGAATGGGCGTTCCGCCGCATTCCCGGTCTGCGGACCATCCTGTAGTGGCTGACTATTCGGGGCACCCATCGGACGGAGCCAAGAGAGCGGCGGGACGCCGCTGCCACTCTATTGCTCCAGCGGTCGCGGATACATCGAGAGTGGAAGTGGCTTCCAGCCGCTTTCTGGGGTTTAGTCGATGCCCCCCAGACTGCCAAAAGAGGAAAACGGCGGGGCGCCGCTGCCACTTTATCGAATCAACGGGAGGAGCTCGCGCCGAATATTTTCCCCGAGGACGGCATAACCGTCGGCATTGACGTGGACACCGTCCGAAAAGAGTTTCGCATTGGGGGTGGTGTCTGCATTTCGAAAATGGGCACCGAAATCGCGATAGGTAATCCGCTCGATTCCAGCGACGTGCTGGGAAAGCAATTGATTTACCTTTTCCGTGATGGAAGGACGCTGCGGCTTTTCATCCTTTCGGGTCAGTATTCCGAGCAGAAGAACGCGGGCTTTCGGAAGGCGCTCATGGACCCGCACACACACCGCCTCGATGCCGGATGCAATGTCTTCGGGAGAGTGGTCGACGGCGGTATTATTGGTTCCAATATGAATGACCACGGCTTTGGGCTCGATGCCATCCAATTCACCGTGCTCGATCCGCCACAAGACATTTTCGGTGCGGTCCCAGCCAAAGCCGAGGTTGGTCACTTGGATACCTTCAAAGCAACGGGCCCAGGCGTCGGCTCCCCAAACCAGAGGTGCGCGGGGTTCGCCGGCCCAGTAGTGGATGATGGAGTCACCAAAGACGACCACGTCGGGTTTGAAAGCCGCGTTTCTCTTGAGAATTTCGCCATGGCGGGTTTCCCAATCATAGATGGCCTTGTCCCGGTTCTGAGTGACCGGAGTTGTGGTCACCAACCCGGGAACCATCCAAAGTTCCGCCGCAGCCCCGGTCAGAGCTGCAAGCTGTATCGTGAGGAGAAGACCTTTGAAAGACCGTGGACTCATGATGATTCAACCTAACAGGTATTGAGGGCTTCGTAAAAGCGCGACATGTCAAGCCAGGAACACCGGGACTTTCATCGAAGTGGCAGGGTAAACCAGAAGGTCGAGCCGACTTTCACCTGGCTTTCAAAACCGATCTTTCCGCCGAGTAGAAAGACCAGTTGCTGACAGAGGGCCAGGCCCAGGCCAAGGCCCTGAAACTCCCGGGTATTCGAGCTGTCGGCCTGGCTGAATTCCTTGAAGATGAGCTCCTTTCGATCGTCGGCTATACCCACTCCGGTATCCTCGACCGACAGCCGTAGAAGGGTGGGACCCGCCATCCGGACCGTCAATTGGACCGCACCCCAGGAGGTGAACTTGAGGGCATTCTCCAGGAGATGTTCAAGGACCTGCCGGACCCGGGAGGGATCACTTGTCCAATCCCTCGGCGTGAGCGGATCATAATCGAGCTGAAGCTTCAGCTGCTTTTTACGGGCCAAGGGCAGTTGACCGGCAATTGTTTCCTCACAAAGGAGCCGCAGATCGAATGGAACGAACTTCAGGGAAATGGGGTCACGCACCGTCTGGTTAAAATTCAATATACGATTGACGACCTCCATCATGGCTTGACCGCTTTGGTCGATGAAGTTCACGTAATCACGCTGTTCGCCGTCCAGGCGTGTGCTCTTCAACAGATCGGTGAAGCCGAGAAATCCGTTCATCGGTGTCCTCAGCTCGTGACTTACAGTCGCCATGAATTCACTTTTAGCGCGACTGGCCGCCGATGCCTGGACCGCCAATCGTTCGGCATCCAATGCCAGCCGCTCGGCCTCAGCGGCCTTTCGTCTCAATTGTCGGGTTTGATCGGAGACCAATCGTTCGAGATCCCTTTTCTGTTCCGTGAGTTGTCGACGGGCTTGAAAGGCCAAAACACCAAAGACTGCGAGCGACAAGATCACCACCGAAACAATCGGGGCGAACCATTTCTGCTCCTGAATGGGAATTCCCGTGACGGTGAAAGAAATGTCTTTGGGCGTGATTTCTGAATTTCCCGCCTCGTCATGACCGCGAATTCTCAGGTGATGCAAACCCGTTTCCAACCGTCCGACGGCAAGACCTTTCGCAGGGAGCGGAGCCGGCTTGCTCCATTCGCCAAAGTCCAATTGCCATGAGAAGCGCTCCCGATGCTGAACGTAGGATGGCACTTTCCATTGGGAAATGCCGACATTGATTCGCAAGGCACCATCCTTCCGAATCACGTGTTCAAAGTCCCGAAGAACGGTCACTGGCGGATGGCGGTCCGGTTGGTAATGAATGGCACCCAAGGTGGATGCCAGCCAGAGTTCTCCATTTGTCCCAGCCACGACCCCGTGAGCCCGGACACCGGATGGCGGCGTGATAAAGTCCGGGTCCAGCACCTGGTCGGCGCGAATACGGGCGATTCCCTCGCGGAAAACCAGATGGAGCGGCGCACCCTTGGGTTGACGCTGATAGGGTACGGGTGTGTCTTCCATCCATTCGTACAGGTCCGCAGTGTAGGATTGCCAGGCAGCCGGGGAAAGAAAACCGTAGCCGCTCTTGCCACCGCCACGTCCGTCGAAGGCAAAACCGACCATGCTTGGATGGGGCAACTTCAAACTGACCGTACCGTGGAAACGCGGGTTCAACCTCGGCACTGAATCTCCTGGAATCCACTGATAGACAGCAGAATTGCCCGTTAACCAGACGTGTCCTTCACGGTCCGCTGCCACCCAGGGTGGGTCGGCCCAGATGCGGGACTGTAATGGGAAAACATAATGACTCTCTCCGTCGGTCTGGACAATTTCAAAGTCTTTTCCGCCGACCCTCCGCGCGAGCCCCAAAACGCCACCCCAAGCGTCAGCGGTAATATCCGTGAGCTGATCGGTTCCGAGAAAGGAAAGATCGACCTTCCTCCATTGGCCCTGATGGTGGATGGCGACGGCGAAACGACCTGCGGCATCCTGCCCCCCGAACCAGGAACGCCCCTGAGTATCGATTTGAAAGGCCGAGATGCGGGCGATGCCGGTCGTCGACGGGCCGACCACGACCTCTGGTCGACTCGAGTGGCGCAGTTGTCCCGATTCATTCCATCCCCAAACACCCCCATCTTCATCCCGCCGAAGGGAGGGGCCAAAACCTTCCCACCGTTGAAGGGTATTGGAGCCGATGATTTGGATTCCGTTGGTGACGGCGCACCAAAAGCGATTCCGCCCATCGACCAATCGTGGAAGTCCGACGGAGCGGTTCAATGTCCAGGCCCCTCCACCGGGAACCCACCTGGTCAGGAAACGACCTCCCGCCACCCAGAGGGAACCATCTGGTGAGATTTGAAAATCCTCCGCCCAAACCCAGGCGGGAAACACGGCGGGTGAAGCCTGTCGAAAGACGCCATTGGTCCATTGACCGATGACGGTAGTGTCGCCCGTTTGAAACAGGCCATAGACCTCTCCTTGAGCGGATCGACATGTCAGAACGTTCCCGGCCACCGTAACCGCCGGATACTCTTGCTGGTCGCGCACTGGCACAAACCGGATTGGAGTCATTTTCCCGACTCCTCCCCCCTGAACCCACATCGTCGGATGGTTCCCCATCAACCCAAGCCAGGTTCCATCGCCACTTTCAACCAGCTTCCATGGGGTCGGGGGATTTTCCAGCACTTTGGGGATGTAGAGGGCTTCCCATCGATTGTTTTTGAATTCCGCCAAACCTCCAAAGGTGCAGGCGATGACTTGGTTGGAGGGCCCGACAAATACGGAAAGGATATGGTCGGAAGGAAGCCCGGAGTCTTTGCCCCACTTTTCCCATGTATCCCCCGTCAATCGGGCCATGCCTGACGATTGGGTCGTATCCGGCCACGGATCGCATCCGAACCAGAGCTCTCCATTGGCGCCTTCAACGATTCGTCGCACACTGCGGCCTGGCAGGCTTGGGGGCTCGCCCCGCAGGGAAAAGCGGTTTCCATCAAGTATCGCCACCCCCTTGTCGGTTCCCACCCATAAAACGCCGGCCTTGGTCCAAGTGACACACCGGATAAAGTCGCTGGGAAGGCCGTCCTCGACCGTAAACGCATTCCACTCGTATCCGTCGTATTGGAAGAGACCGTCGGAGGTACCCACCCATAAATCTCCACCCGGTCCAAAGGCCATTGAATAGACATACCTCTGGTCCATCCCGACCGATTCCCCGTAAGATTGAATGCTCCAGCTTGGGCCAGAATCGGGCGGAGGAAGCGGCTCCGAAGGGAGGATGCGGAAGGAATCCGCCGCCACCAATCGCGACGATACCACAACCAAAATCATCATCCGAAGAACGGATGACCACAGGCAACTGCCCTGACGACACGACCCGACAAACCGTCCCATCGCCGCTCTTATTGGCGGAGGCAATGGAGAACCATCGCGCAAAATCATGTCACCTATCGTCGAGAAATACCCCATCATGAGGTGGCTCGATTCTTTCGATGGGTGGACCGAATCATTGGCGTGGAATGGTGAACCAGAAGGTGGACCCATGGCCGGGTTTGCTCTCACAGCCGATCCGTCCGCCCATCGAGTTGACCAATTCCCGGCACATGGCAAGGCCAAGCCCGAGCCCTGTGGCCGAACGATCCTGGGCTCCGTCGCCCTGCGAAAACGGAGTGAACAGGGCTCGCAGTTGATGCTCGGGGATTCCATCCCCGGTGTCATGAACGGATACCCGCAATTCTTTCGAATGGTCCGCACCAATGACTACTGTCACCTGTCCCTTATTGGAGAATTTAATGGCGTTACCGATCAGCTCCTGAAGCACCTGTTTGCTCATCTCTGAATCTCCCCGCAGGTCCGGGGGTGGCGGAATGGAATGGTCCAGCGCGAGAGCCAGATGCTTTCGATCGGCTGAGGGCTTCAATTCATTCATCACGTGGCGGCATAATCCCACGATGTCCATAGGGGCACGCGCCGGGTTCGTGTCACCTCTTCGGATTCGTTCAAAGCCAAGGATGCGCTCAATCAGGTCCATTGCATCTTTTGCAGACTTTTGAAGTAATTCCAGATACCCACGCTGCTCCCGGTCCAGTCGCGTCTCCCCCAAGAGATGAGCAAATCCGGCGAATCCGTTCATGGGTGTTCGTAACTCATGGCTGACTGTGGCCAGAAATTCGCTCTTCAGCCGATTGGATTCCGATGCCTCGACCGCGAGACGCCGCGCCGCGTCCATCTGTGCCGAAAGCTGCCGGGTCCGGTCTGCAACCAGTTGTTCCAGTCGTTCTTTTTGTTGGGACAGGGTCATACTCGCGCGGGCGGTGGTCACCGCCAGGAGCGCAACTCCGATAAAACCAAGGGCTACGGTCGGTGCGAACCACGACTGCTCCTGAATGGGAAGACCGATGACACGAACCGAAATCTCCTGGGGCACCGTCTCCCGATTTCCGTCTGCGTCAATGGAAACGAGCTGAAGTCGGTGACGGCCTGAGCCCACGCCTGAAATGGCAATTCCATTGTCCGGCAATAGCTGTTCCTCCACCCGGGGTCCGTCGTCCCATCGCCATGAAAAAAGGGAATGGTTCGGGGTCAACCCTGGCAATTGGCATTGCACAGCCCGTGCGCGAATCGGCAGTCGATGCCCAACCTCTCCTTCCTGCTCGACCGATTGAATCCAAGTCTGCGGAGGGCGGTGGCTGGGATTCCGGTGAATCAGTCCGCGGGGTGTTCCCACCCACAGATCATTGTTGGTCCCGGCAACGACGGAGGAGGCATTCACTCCGGGGGGAAGTGAGACCAGATGCGGCAGATAAACCCACATGGGGTCAATGCGGGCGATAGCATCGTTAAACAGGAGGTGAAGGGGAGCTCCGTCTGCTTGCCGTTGGCCGAGCACCAGATTATCAGAGGGGGCTTCAGCAACGTTGGCCGGAACGATGCGCCAGTTTCCGTCGATGAGGAAGCCGTAGCCATTGATTCCGCCCCCCATGCTATCGAACACAAAGCCAATATGGGATGGATGAGGCAGTGCCAGGATGGCACCCCCATGAATGCGCGTATCCTCCCGGGGGACCGGCCGGGTTGGTTGCCACTGAAAAAGTGTCGAAACGGTTTGAAACCAGACGGTATCGTCAGGGGCGATCGTCATCTCCAAAACGTCCCCAAAACCGGTACCAATGAGCGGATAAAGGGACACGGTGTGCCCATCCAGATGAGCTACCGCAATTTTGTCCTGTTGCGTCAATAAACCCCAGGCTCCTCCCCGGCGATCGGCCCTGAGTTGAACCAGGCGGTACTCCCCCAGCGCCGTCAAATCCAGCCGCTCCCATCGGCCTTGGTCAAAAATGGCAATGCCCGCAACACCGTTTGAGGTGGTTCCGGCAAACCATGCCCTTCCGCGGATGTCGGTTTGGAATTGATCGATATTCGTTAAGCCGGTCAATGCCACTGGAACCGGCGCCCCGGGGGCAAACGAAGCTCGCAGCGGATGCCCTTCGCCCCAACCCCAGACAATTCCCGTTCCGTCCAATCGAAGATAGGGACCGAATCCTTCGAGCGAACGGAGTTTTCCATTATCGATAACGATAGCCCCTTTATCCGCCGACAGCCAGACCCGTTGTTGATGGTCAATGAGGCGGCAACTCGCAAAAATCGGGTACCGATGCCAACCCAAAGCCCCCGGCACCCATCGATTGAGGACGCCGTACGTGGCCACCCAAAACGATCCGTCGGGTGCCATTCTGAAATCCTCGGGCCATTCCCACTCCCCCATGATCGCCGGGGAAACCTGTTGAAAGTACCCATCTTCCCAGCGCCCTATCACCGTCCCTTCCGGTGCCTGAATCAACGCATAGACGTCACCGGTGCTGGACTCTGCCACCAGGCAGTTTCCGAGGTTTCCCCCACTCGGATTCAATTCTTCTCCTGCCAGGTTCTTGAGGCGCAGGGGAATACGCCGGGACTGGCCGCCCGACACCAAAAGAACGTAGCGGCTTCGCGTGATGAGCCCGACCCCGACGCCCGAACGGCTCACGGCCACCTGCCATGGAGGGGCTCCTTTATCTTCGACGCTGGGCCGAAATAACGTCTCCCAGCGGTCCCCTTTGAATTCCGCCAAACCATTGATGGTGCAGGCATAGACTGGCGAATTCGAGCGGGCGGAAATCGTGAAAATATGGTCGGAAGGCAGCCCCTGCGACTGCCGCCAGTGTGTCCAAATTCCCTTGAAAAGGCGTGTAACGCCTGCTGGACTGGATTGGTTGGGCCACGGATCACAGGAAAACCAGAGTGCACCGTCCGGGCCCTCGGTGATGCGTCGGACGCTCGGCCCCGCAAGGCCCGCAGTGGAACCCCGGGGATCGAAGTGGGTTCCGTTAAACACTCCGGCACCGTGGTCGGTGCCCACCCAGACCTCCCCGCTCCGGGTCACGGTCACGGACCGTACGAATTCACTGGGCAGCCCCGCCTCCCGACCGAATCGATGCCAGAAGTAACCATCATATCGGTAGAGCCCATCAGAAGATGCCACCCAGACAATGTCGTTGGTCTGAAAGGCGACTCCGAAAACCTTGCGATGCTCAAGGCCGGCAGACTCGGCATACCTCTCCACGCTCCATTCGGGCGCCGGGTCCATCTTCGGCATTTCGGTGGCGGGAAGGGAGTCCACGGCGTCTCCACGCGCCAAATTCCAGGCAAGTGGCCATAGGGCGACGATTATCCCGACCATCCCGACATATCTGCAGAACTTCATTAAAGGAGTATCAATCACCATTGCGGCCTCAATTGGTACGGTGTTTCCCTACCCGCAAACGATTGCGAGTGACAGGAAAATCCCTGAGAAGGTTCTGACTTCGCATAGGTTAATTCTCTAACCTAGTCGAATAGGACGGACGGCTGCCACTTACCCGACGTTTCCCTAAAACGCTGGTTTCCAGCGATAGAGCAGCACTTTGGCCCGGTAATCTTCCTCGACAAACACCAAGTATTCGCCGTCCTGACGCCGATGGGCGGTAATTCCCGACAACAGGTCAATCCAACCGGTTGCCTCCACCCCTCCCACGGTTGAACCCGGTTCAAAAACGCCCAGGGCCACCCCGTCCGACAACCGATTGACCCAGATTCGCCCCCGCTCTTTCCATCCGCCGGTAAAGGCGTAATCCCCCGCCACAGCCAAACAGGCAGCCTCAGGCCCGGCACCCGAACGGAAGGTGACCACCTCGCGACGTCCAGCCAAATAGCCTCGGCAAATGGAGACGGTCCCAATATGACGCATATCCTCCCCTTCATCGGCCACAACCAGCAAATCGCGCCCGACATCGTACCAAACGCGGGCCACTTTTTTAACTCCCGGCGGAGGTTCCATGGGCGTCACCTTATCCGCCCGGTAGATCGGGTTTCCCCGAATATCCAGCCCCTGGAAGTCGTATCGGAAAAAGCCGTACGCCATCCAAATGTTACCCTTTTCATCCACCCAGAATGGCCCCGGACGAACCTTTTCCGAGTTGGGGGCGTATTCGCCTGACTGATAATCCCCGTCCCCATTTTCGTCCCTCCAAATGAACGGCCCAGGGGGACGGGAGGGCGGCCATTTTAAATCGGTATTATACAAACCACCGCCCCATTGCATGATCAAACCGGAGGGGATGGCGATCTCATCCTCGAAACGAAAGACATTAATGAAATTGCTGGCAAACATGCCACCGGTGAAGAGGAAGCGACGTCCGTTCAGGTAGACGATTTGGGGCGAAGTCACGCCGTGCTCGCCCTGCTGTTTGACGAAGGTCAGACCTCGGGGGTCATTCGGATAGCGATGACGGTCCAATGAATAACCGACCCAACGTCCAGCCGAACCATCGGATGTTGGCTCATCCAACCGGTAATGCTCCTGCACCCCCCAGATGTCTCGCCCGTCGGTCGATGGGTCGGCACAGGCGACATCCACAAAAAAGTGGTCGTACAACTCCCAAGCCATCCGCCCGTCTGGTAGAAATTTCCGGAGAACCGTCCCCATCTCGCTTTGGGCCACGTACAAATTGGTTTGGGAATCCATTCCGACTCCACGGATGCCCCAGAACTTGGTGGGAGTCACCACCCCGGGTTTTCCCGCACGGATGCCGCCGTAGTCTCCAAAGGCCCGGACCAACCGGGGGTGCAAGAGGTCCGCCACATCGTAGAAAAGGACCTGCTGGCGCGGACCGGTACCCGAATCGGCGACGATCAGGGTCCCGTCCGTGGCCAAAGCTAACGCCGTCGGTTGAAACAGATCCGGCAGGGTGATTGCCGCACCGTCCACCGTGATTCCCTCGGGAACGAAATCGTATTCGTTGTGGGCGGGATCAACCCACCGCGGGCGGATTTTCCAACGCCGCCCCTGGGTATCAAGGACCTCCAGGCTGTTGGCATGAACATCCTCGTTGCCCACCACCCTGCCATCCCGGTAGACCCCAAATTTTCTTCCGCCTTCATCCCAATGGCTCCAGGTATGGCAGGTACCATCCGGGCTGGTGTTCATATGGAGGAAGAAATTCTGGACCCATTGATTGCTGGCTCCGGAAAATGAGTTTCCCAGCCAGGAAACCCGATACTGAAAATTTGGAGTGGAAGGCGCGCTCCGAAGCGAGGGGGCCAGCACGAGACTGAGGAGGGCCATGACCCATCGGGGAAGCTGGAGTGACCGCATGCGGAAGGGATACCCCTGAAATCCGGTTGAGTAAAGGAGCCACCAGGTTACGACCCTGCGACGCGTGGTGCTTCAACGGCGGGAAATTCACCCTCCCAGCGGGCCATCACCACGGTGGCGAGACAATTGCCCAGCAGATTCACCGCCGATCGGCCCATGTCCATGATCGCGTCGACTCCGACAATCAGCAAAACTCCTTCCAGAGGCAATCCGAAGGTGACCAGCGTTCCAGTAAGCACCACTTGGGAAGCTCGTGGGATTCCTGCCATCCCCTTGCTGGTCAACATCAAGGTCAGCATAATGGCAATTTGCTCACCGACGGACAGGTCTTTATGCGCGGCCTGAGCCACAAAGATGGAGGCGACTGCGAGATAGAGCGTCGAGCCGTCGAGATTAAAGGAATAGCCCAAGGGCATCACGAAGGAGATGATGCGTCGCGGAACCCCCAGTTGATGAAGCCGCTGCATGGCCAGCGGCATGGCGGCATCCGATGAAGCCGTTGTGTAGGCCAGGACCAGAGGTTCCCGCAAGAGGGACAAGAACCGGGCGACCGGCACGCCAGCCCAATACGCCAGGGGAAGAAGAACCAGCAGGCAAAAGACCGTCAGGGCCAGGTATAAAGTAGCGACCAACAACACCAGATTGCCGAGGGTTGAAAGCCCACTCTTCCCCACTGTGTAGGCCATCGCCGCCCCGATGCCGAAGGGAGCACAATGCATCACCATGCCCGTGAATTTGAACATGACTTCTGCCAGCGACTCGCAGAAATGAATCATGGTGTCCTGCGGAGGACCCTTGACCTGGGTCAGTGCCGCCCCAAAAAGCAGGGCGAAGACCACCACCTGAAGGACATCATTTTTGGCCGCCGCTTCGAAAAAGCTCTGCGGTACCAGATGGGCCAGAATTGACGTCAGTGTGACCTTTTCCGGAACCGACTCCAGGACCGGGGTAGCAGAGGGTTTGAGGTGAATGCCATTGCCGGGCTGGATCACATTCACTGTCACCAGGCCGATGACCAAAGCGAGGGTGGTGACCACCTCGAAGTAGATGATCGATTTGACTCCAAGACGGCCCACCGACCCGAGGTCACCCCGGTGACCAGCCACTCCCACCACCAGGGTACTGAAAATCAAGGGAACCAGGATGCACTTGATGAGACTCAGGAACATCTGGGTAACCACCTTCAGTTCCTTGGCCGAATCAGGCAGCCAGACTCCCCATGCAATGCCGACAACAGTTGCAATCGCAATCCAGTGGGTGAGCGAAAGTCGTCGAAGAGGGCGAATCAATCGGAGTAACACGAGGAAGAGTTTGGTCTCCATCCGGTCCGACTGCCGAGTGCAAAATGTCGGCTACCCAGAAGAGAATGGGTCCGCAGGTGGACGTCGATTTACGCAGATAACGAATATCGGGTGGGACGTCACCTCGGTGGGGCTGGGTTCCAGCCGCTTCTTGGCTTGAGGCCTTGTGAATGAAGCCCAGCCAAGCCATTGCGAGTCAAAAGCGGCTGCATGCGACGCCCGGTCTCGATCAACCCGGCCACTGATTCGTCTTTGCTAGAAATGAGTATCCATCCCGCCGAGGCTGATACCTCCGAGCGCGCATTGGCGACGCCTCGTTCGCGGAAGTCGGTCTTGAGGACGCTCGCCTTGTCGTAAAGATTTCGCACCAGCAAGCAAACTCCAACGGCAAGCGTACCCGGAAGCCTGGGCTGCATATTCCAGATTCTGGAGGAATGCCCCGATGGACAACATCGTTTCGCGCTGATCAGGATCGACGGCGGGTAGCCATCTGCCCGAATCATTACCAATAATCCAGTGATAGGGCGCGAGATATTGGATGAACCACGGTTGGGTGTTGTGGCCGCTGGGCGCGAGGCCGGCAAGAAATAGAATCTGTTCCTCCTCCAGGCTGAGGGCTGTATGACCCGTTTCTGCTGCCGGTATGTCCGCTCTCAGTAGATTGCTTTTATCACTGAAGCAATAGGCAGCCGTGGCGGCTGCCGCCAACGTCCCACCCGAGATGCCAAAAAAGTGTCTTCGCTTCATCACGGTTTGGAATCCGCCCTGGCTGTTTTTCGGCCCGATCCACTGAGTTTACCACCGCCGCTCAGCTTGTTCACGGTGGCCCAAGCCCGGGCTTCGGACTCCTTCGTGCTGACCCCTTTTTTCTCATATCCCGCTTCGATGTGTTCCGCCTGCCGTTTCTGTTTGTCTGTGTAGCTGGATTTATCTCCTTGGGGCATAGATTTGATTTTGGTTCGGTGGGGGGCTGAGGTTGTCATGGGAGGAATCCTCAAGTTTCTGGAGTTCATCGACCCCAACTTCCCAAATTTCAGGCTAGATTCTTGGCGATGTCGTTCCTATGGGGTGTCGTCCCCATTCTTAGGCCCCATGCCTCCGAAAAGGTCCTGCGGACGGCGAACCAGCTTCGCCTCTGCGGAATTGGCGTGGTACGAACCGCCGCGGCTCGGCAGGAGCCTCGCTACCGAGGTTGCTTTCGTTCAATTGGTTACAATTGAATCGTAGGGTTGGGAAGAAATGCTGTCATTTGGAAACATCTCACCCGTGGCGCTCGGAGTCAGGCGAGGTATAACTTGCGGAGCGGGCGCGGTTCGGACCGCCGCGCGGACGAGACGTCCGCGTTCCCAAGGAAGGCAAGACTTGACGTGGGGTGTATTCCTGCCGCACGCCAACCCTGTCGGCCAATGGCCTCCGATGAAATTGCCTAACGTGGTCGGCTCTCCTTGGCACCGGCCCTCAGGACCGCCTCCATTTCATCATCGTCATCCATCGGCACTGACCGCTTGCGTCGTGCCAAACCATAGTCCGGGTCCTTGGGGTCCCTGGCTTTTTCGGCATCAAATATCCGGGGATCAGCCGGTTCAAAAACGTAGGGTGTGAAATCAGGTTTATTTGTGAAGCAATCGCCGAAATCGTTGGCCAGCGCATCGAAAAGATTGAGCGGGGGCAATCCCAGGATTTCATACATCGTCCGATGCATGCTCACGATGGTGGTGTGGCGATGGGACACATATCCGTGCCGTGCCCAGGGACTGATCACCAGCAAGACGCTGCGTTGAGCATCCACATGGTCGGGTTCGCCCCCGGAGTCATCCTGAGTCACGAAGATAGCCATGTTTTTCCACCAGGGTGTATGCGAGAGGTAGTCAACGATTCGCCCGAGAGCGACATCGTTGTCCATCATCCACGAGGCCAGGTAGGGATAGCCCCGGTCGGGATTCGGCTCGGTGCCGTGGTCGTTGCAGATGGCTATGTTGATGAAGGATGGCAACCGTTTTTTGCCGGACCCAAAACGGGCTTCCACGTCCTTTCGGAACCAGTGAGCCCGGTATTGGTCGGGGATGTTCATATTGAAAATCGGGAACTCGAAGCAGGTGTTGTCGAAGAGGACCTTCGGCATGGGGACATTCACCACCTCACGGGCACCCGTCGGGCTTTCGTCGGGGTCCTCGTCCACCCCGGGAAACTCAAATCCCTCTCCATAATTTCGGAAGGAAACGTGATGCCGGGCGAGATGGTCCCACATGGAACCGGCCTCAGGATAATCCTCGGGAATGAGCGACCCATTGGAACCCATGGAATAGCGGCGCCCCGGCGAGTGTCCGTCCTTTTGAAAGTGCCAGCCCACGGTGTAGTTGAGCTGCATCAGGTTGTTGGGTTGCACCCCGACCAACCACCGGTGACCGACCCCGGAAGCCTCCGGCTCCATGTAAAAGTTGTCACTCACCGTGAATTGGCGGGCCAGCGAGTTGTGGTTTTTCATGACCGCCACATTAGTCAGTGTCGGGACCCCTTTTCCGGAGATCGTTTGGTGATACCCCCAGCGAAGGAGACTCGGATCATCATTGGCTCCCGGAACATGGTCGAAGATCGTGTCATAGGTGTGGTTTTCCTTGGTGATGAAGACCACGTATTTGATCTCTGCGGATGGCTTGCCCGGTACGGAGGGAATGACGGGCGAAGTCATCGCGACCCGATCGGCTTCATGGTCCACCAGTCCATTGTTGGTCAACACCTGAGCAGTCAAAGTGGCAAGGGTGGCAGGGGTGGGTACATCCAGGACGCTCAGGACACCGCGAAGATGAAGGAATTCGCTCTTCGGAATCTGGCTTCCGGCATTGGGTCCATTGCCAAATCCCCGGAAGCAGATGCACGCGAGCTTTCCACCATCCGGCGAAACGGCCACCCGATAGGGATACCAGGCGGTGGGGATATGTCCCAAAACCGACAGGGACTCTGCATCCAGAACCGCAATGGCATTGATGCCCATTTCCGCCACATAGAGTCGCTTGCCGTCCGGTGACACGGCCATTCCTGCCGGACTGACGCCACGAAGGGAGGCGGTCAAGGGCGAGGGGGTGAGTCGCTGGCTCTTCACCAACTGGTTCCGTGCCCGGTCAATCCGCTCGATGAGGTCGTTGTTTCCATTCGAGACGAACAGATTGTTGCCCGACAGGGCGACGAAATTGGGGGCGCTTCCGCCGACGGCCTTTCCATTGTCCGTCGGGGCTCCAATCAGGAGTCCAGTCTTGAGCCGGCTGGAGACCCGGATGCCTTCGGGATGCGTGACATCAAATCCCCAAACGGAAAAGGACTCCGGAAGATTGTCCGCGCCGAGACCCGGGACATGCCGTCCCTCCATTTCGACTCCCTCGACGGCCTCTTTGCTGGGATAACCGTAGGGTGGCCGAGTGAGTCCGCGATTATCAAAGCGGGGATCTCTTGAATTGGGGATGGGTTGGTATTCGAAGAGCCCGATGTTGGCCGCATAGACCGTGTTGTCCGCGACCGCCAGAGCGTAGGGGTAACGTCCGGCCCGGGTCGACCCCACCGTCTTTCGCAACGTCGTGTCGATAACGGCAATTCGGAAATTGGCGACGTCCGCGCAGTAGAGGAATTTTCCGTCGGCACTCGCCTTGACGTCGTTGGCGAAGCTGTCGGACTCGGAGATTCCATTGACCGGAGCGTTGAGGGCGATTTCCCCGGTGGATTGACCCGTGGTGACATCGAAGACGTACACCGTGCCACTGTCACCCCCGCTCCAATAGAGAGTCTTGCCGTCGGGCGAAAAGTCCGCACCACCGCTGTTCTCTCCCCGCTTTTTACCCTTTTGTGGAGGAACAACATCGCGAATTTGGGGTGATGGCCCCTGCCAACCGGTGACCAATTGCCCTGCCCCGGCGCTGGCGATGAAGAGGGTGGCACCATCACGGGTCATGGCGAGGCCGTGGGGCCAGGAATGGATTGGATAGGGGTGACCGGCGGGGGTCAGGTAGCGCCCGTTGGAAAGAATGGTGGTGCCGGAAGGGTCGTGGCGAGCGTACTCGTCCACCGCAGGCGGGTGCAAATAGGGGGACTTGGGAGCGGCCTGGACGGTGAATCCGGCAATGACGGACAATAGAACCGCGGAAATACGACAGACAGGATTCATGAGGACAATCGGTATCGAAAGACGGGATCATCCTGCCTCAAGCCACTTTATGGGTGCGAGAAGGGAATCCATTTGCCGCCGAATCGTTACCTGTGATCGGTTCGTTGGAGAACCCCCCTTCGGTTAATTCGCCGTTCCATCTCGACCGAAGGCATGGGAAATACGAAAATAAATCGGGGAATTCTTGGGACGAAATCGGACCTGATTCCTGTCACCCACCACGACAGGAAATGCAGGGAGGGGAATGGACCTGTTCGGTGAACGAAGGTCGGGTATCATTTCGACGGAATAGCCGGTAAGGACTCGGTCCCAAGAGAGAACCGCCTCCCCATCCAACCACTCAATCTTTAAATCCGGTCCAAGGCCAACGAAGAAGGAATAGGGCATCAAGGCCAGGTTGGAAAGGTCAACAACCGCAAGGGCTTCCCCTGCGACCAGAGGCCGATTGAGTTCAATTTCTGTGGTTGTGCTGTCGCCCGGTATTGTTCCGATCCCCAACGGAGGGTTAAGGCGCCCCAAATCCGCATTGGCGATCTGAATGGACGTTCCAGGCGATCCAAAGACCGAAACGGCTGTCACCCCACCGGGAATGGGTCCCACAACTCCCGGTTCAAGTTGATAAAGGCCTCCCAACCGGCCCGGTTGCACCATGCTGGCTCGATCTTGTGCAAGAGGATCGAGCAACTGCCAGGTCATCTCGGCCATGTCGGGCACTGCATCCACAAACCGGGTATCACCACTCCGCAGCAGGAGGTCGCGCCCGTTTCCGCCGCCGACAATGGAAAGGCTGAGGGCAAACTCCAATCCGGGAGCGAACTTCTTCGAAGCGAAAACTCCGAGATTACGTCCGGGAGTCGTAAACGGGGCCTCCAGAGAGTAAACCAACACCTGGTCATTGAGCGTATCCAAAACATATAGGCGGCTGGTGGCCGGATTGTAGTCAAACGAAAAGGGATGGGAGCGTTCGAGAATTGTGGTGGAAAGATGGACCACCTCGCTTCCTCGCAACAGGAGCGCCTCAATGGTCCCGGTGAGGTTGTCACGCAACAAACCCGAAACCAGCGCCACAAATTCGTTTCCTTGAGGAATGATCTTCAATTCGAATGGCCGGTCCGTCTCCAGCGGAAAAGATTGCAAGGGAGTCATGGAATCGCCCCATTGGAGCGCTGACTTATCGCAAAAAACAGAGAATGTCTTGTCGCCCAGATTGATGATACGCCCTCCAAAGGCCGGTGTTCTCGGAAAAATCAAGGCATTCGTACCCAGCGAAGCCCGCAGGTTGGTGATGCAAGTCAACATCTGGTCGATTCGGTTCGAAATCGCCTGACGGTTACCTGCTGCGGCACTGCCCAACAAGCCTTTGAGCACGGCGATTTCAACCTCGTAGCAAGGAATTTCATACGGAGCTGTGCCGACCGGATTTGCCTGGGCGGCATGACACCATTCATGCGCCAGCGCGGCGGCCAGCATCTCCGGGTTCGGAAATTTGTCTTCACTTACATTGATGAGGTCCGAGTCCGGGTTGCAATTCGGCTGGTCATCGCCCGAGGTGGTGGCACCTGCATTGATGCTCCCTGACTCATGGCAAAGTCGGTTTTTAGCCAGCATCTTCTTGAGGCAATCGGCACATTCGCGTAGCGGAAGCCGTTTGTCCCGATTCGTGATCGTCAGGCCACCAAAGAGATCGATGGCATTGGTCAAGGAAGCCTTTTGAGCATCGCTGAAGGGGGTGCCCGATTGGTTATTGACCCGGCTCACGATGCCGGCTCGTACCGTCAAACCGAGTCCCACCGTCCATAACAACAGGACTGCCACAAACCGATGGTCATACCTCGTCACCTTAAACATAAGCATTCCTTTTGAGTGAATGCTTTCAAGTTTCGGATGGACCCGCTGGAATTCCATCTCCATCAATGAAAAACATCCACTCTTTTTCGGCTCACAGCCGACCCAGTGACCAACAGTCTGACTCAAATACTGGGTCAACGGGTCAAAAGGAGACCGGGAGCTTAATCAACGCTTTTTGATCCAAACGAACTGTTTTGTCAACATTAAATTGCCGCATCAATCGATTGCACCCGGATCAGCTTCTTGTTGATGAATTCCTGGATTCCCAGGCGTGAGAGTTCGCGACCGTAACCGGAGTTATTGATTCCTCCAAAGGGCAGCTCGGGTGAGGTCCACGTGGGATGGTTGACAAAGACCATTCCGGAATGGAGACGATGGGCGACCCGTTTTCCCCTGGCCACGTCGCGGGTAAAGACGGCCCCGCCCAGGCCGTAGTCCGAGTTATTGGCCAGTCGAACGGCCTCCTCTTCGTTGGCAACGGAAAAGAACAAGGCAACGGGACCAAAGAACTCCTCCCAGTAGGCGGGATTGCTCACCGCAATATCGGTCAGGATGGTCGGTTCCATGAAGGCCCCCTCCCGGTCGATCCGCTTGCCGCCCATCACCAATCGCCCCCCGTTTACCAGGGCGCTGTCCACCTGCGATAGCAATTGCCGCAGACCGTTTTCAGAGGACATGGGACCCAGGGTTGTCCGCTTGTCCATCGGACTGCCCGGCTTCAGTGCTTCCAAGGCGGCCTGGAATTTGGTCAGGAAAGGCCCGGCCAGGCTTTCGACGACAATAAATCGCTTGGCCGCCACGCAGCATTGCCCTGTGTTGTTCATCTTGGCCCAGACAGCCCATTTCACTGTTTTATCCAGGTCGGCGTCTTCGAGCACGATGAACGGATCGTCTCCCCCGAGCTCGAGAGTTGTTTTCTTGATGTTTTTCCCGGCCCGGGCTGCCACATCCTTGGCTGCCTCAATTCCGCCGGTGAGAGCCACGCCTCTAACCCGGGGGTCATCGATGACGCGCTCCGCCTGTTCATGGGAAATCAGGAGGTTGGTGTAGGCACCCACGGGCGCACCTGCTTCGCGCCAGAGGTGCTCGAAGGCCACGGCGCACTGGGGAACACAGGCAGCATGTTTGACCAGAACAACATTACCTGCCATCAGGTTCGGTCCGGCAAAGCGGGCGAGTTGATAGTAGGGAAAATTCCACGGCTGAATCCCAAACAGAAGGCCCAGTGGCTCCGAGACCACTTCGGCTTCCCCATTTGCGGCCTCCAAAATTTGCGGGGCAAGGAATTCGGCGACATTTCGCGCGTAATATTCGATGATATTGGCGCTCAAAAGGACCTCAGCCCTGGCCTGTGCATACAACTTCCCCATTTCGAGAGTGGCCAGACGGGCAAATTCATCGGTGCGATTTCGCAGTATCGCTGCGGCGCGCATCCCGATGATGGCGCGTTCGGCAAAGGAGGTGTCTCTCCAAATCTCAAAGTAGGCGGAGGCCGCAGTGAGGGCGTCTTCCAATTGTCGATCCGTCAACTGTTCGAAGGTTCCCAATACCTTTCCGTTCATGGGATTGATGCTGTGAAAGGTCATTACCGATATCCTTTCACCTTCTTCAGGAAAATATCATGGGGTGTTTCACCCAGAATCCGTCCAGGTATCTTCCCATGGGGCCTTTATTGCCTGCCGATGCAGGAAAGTCCACGAAAGAGCAGCTTGGCAGCCGGTGTCCGGGAGGCGTAACTTGTTTCCTTCGGCCATTGCCATGAAACCCCAGCCTGTCATCGGTACCATGCCTATCGCCCCGGCATTTCGGTCGCTTCGCCAGGCTGGATGGGCAGTCATGGCTTGCCTCCGGTCGACTATCCGGATCTCGGTTTGGGTCGGGCTTTCCTTCCTCGGATTTTCGTCTTCCGCCGCAGTCCACCGATCCACCAACCAACTTTGGTCGCTGAAACCGGTGGTCCAACCCGTTGTTCCGGCAGGGATGACGACATCTACCAATCCCATCGATGCCTTCATCGCAGCGGGTTGGAAGGCAAAAGGTCTCCAGCCTGCTCCCAAGGCGGATCGTCCGACCCTCCTTCGTCGCGTGACCCTCGACCTCACCGGCCTGCCACCGACGGTCGAGGAACAGACAGCGTTTACTCAGGACAATAGTCCCGAGGCCTACGCACGGGTCGTGGACCGCCTGTTGGCCAGTGAACAACACGCGGTTTCTCAGGCCCGGCATTGGCTCGATGTCCTGCGTTATGCCGATGAGGATGAACATTTGGACGCCTCGCGGGGACTCCATCACTGGCGCGATTGGGTCATCCAGGCGTTGCACGACGATATGCCTTACGACCAGTTCGTTCGGGCACAGTTGACGGGCTACCGGTCCACTGTTCGGACGGAAATGGTGGCCACCGGACAGCGCCATCGAATTGAACCGCGACCGGACGATCTCTTTGCGCTCGGATTTCTCGCCCGCGGTGCCGTGTTGGGAAACGGCCCCGAATCGCAGAACCTGGCCATCGCGGCGGTCGAGACCGTTTCGACGGCCTTTATGGGTATGACGGTGGGTTGTGCCAAATGCCACGACCACATGTATGACCCCATTTCGAAGCGGGACTTTTACGCCATGAAGGCCCTGTTTGATCCCCTCGTTCCCCGAAAGATGGTGTTGGCCACCGCCGAACAGTTGATCACCCGGGGAAAGGCCGAGGAAACGGCTGCCCGTGGCCGAAGGAGATATGATGCTGAAATCGAGGAATTGGTGGGGCCGACACGGCAGCGTCTGTATGACGAACGAGTCGCCATGCTGCCTCCCGAAATTCAGACGGTAATCCGAAAACCGGAACGACTTCGAACCCTGGAGGAGCAAAAAATCGCCGATGGCTACTACCCGATCCTGCGGATCGATTCCGATAAAGTCATGGACGCCCTACCGGAAGACAAACGCGACCTGTACCGTCAGTTGCAACGCAAACGGGATGAGGAAAACGGAAAGAAGGGACCCTCCCTGGCGACATTTTGGACCGTCGAGCGAGACCGGGCGCGGGAGCAGGAGAAGTCCTACATCCTCACCAGCGGTGAACCGGACCGACCGGAAAAGAACCATGAGGTGAGTCCCGGATGGCCATTTGCGCCCGAACCAGCCGAATTCCGGGAGGGTCGGGTCGAGGCTTTTTCCGACTGGTTGACTTCGCCCGACAACCCCTTGTTTGCCCGGGTGGCAGTCAACCGCCTCTGGCAATGGCATTTCGGAGTGGGATTGCAAAAGGTGCCCAGCGATTTTGGGGAACTGGGCGGAACCCCCTCTCATCCGGAGCTGCTGGACTGGCTCGCGTCGGAATTTGTCCGGACCGGTTTCAGTCTCAAAGCCCTGCACCGGCAGATGGTTCTTTCGGAGACGTATCAATTGGCGTCCGAAATGGAATTGGATGGAGAACGCCGGAACCAGTTGGTGGATTCCGACGCCAATTTTCTCTGGCGTTTCCGACTTCGCCGACTCGATGCCGAGGCGCTTTGGGATTCCATTCACCAGGCCGCCGGCCTCTTGAGTCTGGGGGTGGGGGGACCGTCCTTCAGCCCCGGTGAGACGAAACCCGTTCGTCGCGGGGCCTACATTGTCCGAGGCTACTCCGCCAGCCGGGACGTTCTGCCGGCGTTTCTTCAGGCATTCGACGTGGACGACGGACGCACCCCTTGCCCGCTCCGCACTCAGACGGTCACCGCACCCCAGGCTCTCTTCCTGATGAACAGCCCGGAAATCCAGCGGGCAGCCGACGCCCTGGCGGCACGGATTCAACTGGAATTGCCCGACCATGCGGACGCATCGGTGGACCTTGCCTTCCGCACTGTCATCGGACGCCCCCCCACTGCTCCTGAGCGCGACCTGTCGGTCCAGTGGCTCGACGCGAATCCCTCCCGTCTCCCCAGCTTTGCCTGGATGCTCTTCAATCTCGACGAGTTTCTTTATGTCCGCTGACGCGCTCCCCCAGCCTGGTTCGTGCTTTCGCGACACCGTGTCCCGACGTGACTTTTTGCATCGAGCAGGTGGTGGCTTTCTGGGGGCGGCGCTGGGTGCACTCTGGGCCGAAGCAGGCGAGATTCCCAACGCCATCATCGGGCCACATTTTCGCCCCCGGGCCAAATCGGTCATCTACCTGTTCATGTGCGGTGGAGTGAGCCACATCGACACCTTTGATCCGAAGGACAATAAGTGGGCTGGGACCCTGATGGACGCGGTCGGCTTTGGAGACAATCAGGCGGAAATGAAGCGACCGGTCATCCCGTGTCGGAGGACCTTCACCCGGTACGGCGAATCCGGCATTCCTGTCTCCGACTGGTTTCCCCATGTGGGGAGCGTGGTCGATGAGATCGCGGTCATCCGTTCCATGTGGTGTCACGAGTCCAATCATTTCCCGGCGGTGATCGAAACCTGCACGGGCCACCAGGGACGGCAGTTCGATCATCCCGCCTTGGGCAGCTGGGTGTCTTACGCATTGGGCACTCCCAATCGAAATTTGCCCGCGTTCGTGAACTTGGGGCGGCCATCGTCACCGGTGCAACTGACGGGTGGCTATCTCGGGGCATCCGTATCGGCGACTCCCTTTCAACTGGGCGAGACGCCCATTCCGAATCTGCATCCGCCCAAGGGCACCTCTTCCGCTGATCGGGCTCGCCAGATGAAGGTTTTGCATCGCCTGAACGAAGACTTTCGCCTGCGGTATCAGATGAATACGGACATTGCCGCCCGGACGAAGGCCTATGAACTGGCGGCGGGACTCCAACTCGAAGCGCCTCGATTGATCGATTTCTCCAACGAGCCGCAGCATATTCTCGATCAATACGGAATCGGAACCCGGGAAACCGATGACTTTGGACGTCAATTGTTGCTGGCCCGTCGGCTGGCCGAGGAGGGAACCCGGTTCATTCAGGTGTGCCATGCCGGAGGCGGTAATGGAGGCTGGGACGCGCACGGCAATATTGAAAGCCACGCGCCCCTCTGTCGGGCCACGGACAAGCCAATAGCCGGACTCATCCGGGACCTGAAACAACGGGGGATGCTGGACGAGACGCTCGTGGTCTGGAGCAGCGAATTCGGACGGACGCCCTGGTCGCAAAACACGACCGGACGGGATCATAACCCCAAGGGTTACACCGCATGGATGGCGGGAGGAGGAATACAAGGGGGTATCGTCCATGGAGCCACCGACGACGTCGGATACAAGGCCGTCGAAAGTCCCCACTATTACAGCGACCTCCATGCCACCATCCTTCACCAACTCGGTTTGGACCACCGTCGGATGGAAATTACATCCGCGGGACGCCCCATGCGGTTGGTGGAGGAGGGTTTTGGCCCGATCCAAGCCATCCTCGCCTAAAATCAGGGCCGGTTCACGACCGGCGGCTACGGGAGACGCCGGTCACCTGAGGTTTCCTCAATTCCGCTCCACAACTCCCCGAAAATCAACTGTCCCAACTCATCGATTTTCTCGGAATTATCGAAATTGGCTTCCGCCAGGTCCCGAGCCTTCTGGTTCTGATAGTATTTCAGGAACTGTCGACCCGATTCCCGTTCCTCCCGGGCGAGGTCGAGTTTGAGGCTTTCGGCCCGCAATTCGGTGGCGTAGAGCTGGGTGTAGGCACGAACCATCAGATTCAGTGACTCCGGCTCGGCCAGACTGCCGAACAGGTTTTTCAGCAGATGATCACCCAACTGCTGCACCAACCGGTGCAGCGTCGCGTCGTCGCGGGTCAGGGTCGTGGACATAACGCCTCCGTTTGACAAATCCTTTTTCTCGAACTCAGGATGCTCCCGATTCGACAGGCTGCCTACGGCACGGTGATCCCGGTGGGTTGAATTGGCCCGACCATGCGGACGTCCACTGACCGGATACCCTTGACGACCGGGTCAGTGGCACGAGGTTGGCCGGGGTAAGGGAGGTTTTCTATGAACTATTTTCCTCAATGGAATCGGGCGGTATGGGTATTGGCGGGCTTGACCTCGCTGGGCCTGACGGCGGTCGTGTTGGGGGAAGATATTCCACCCGCACCTCCAACATCGGAGGTACCGGCAGTGACTGGTGCAGCATCCGTCAAGAGAGCCCATCCGACGTTGGCGTCGGCCACCCAGGAAGTCCTCAAATTGTGTCGCGCCAAGGTCGGCGATGAGACGGTGGTCACTTTTATCGGAAGGGCGACCACGTCCTTTGATTTGACGGCGGACGACGTGGTTTACCTTAAGGAACAGGGAGTCAGTGACCGTGTCTTGAATGCGATGCTGAGTCAGCGTCCCGTTTCAACCCCGGTTCCAGCCGCACCGACTGCTCCAGCTCCATCGGCCACGGTTCAAGGGGGCGGTTCAAGTCTATTGACGGCCCCCGGCGTTCCGCAGACCCCGACGGTGATTTATCAGCAATCTCCCCCGGTGGTGGTTCAATCGAGTCCCACCTATGTCTATTCGGCACCCTATTATTCCGGATACAGCTATTATCCGTACTATCCGTCCTACGGATGGCGCTATCCCTCCGTCTCACTTTCGTTTGGGTTTGGTAATTACGGGGGCTATCACGGGGGCTATCACGGGGGCTATTACGGTGGTTACCATGGCGGCTATCACGGAGGGGGATATCATGGTGGAGGTGGATACCATGGAGGAGGCGGAGGAGGACACGGTGGTGGTGGCCACGGTGGGCATCGCTAATCGTTCCTAGTCGGCTTGGGCGACCAGAGTCGCAAGTTCCCGGAGTCCAATCGCTTCAACCTCGCCGTCCAAGGGAAATCGTTCGGCCCCGGAATACACCAGAAATCGTCTCTCCGGTTTCAAGTCGGCGCAGGCCGGGTGAAAACCTTTGGCCAACTTGGGAACGGAACTCAACTTGATTTCGATGGCCCACAGGCGGTAGGGCGGCAATTGGAGAACAAGGTCAATTTCGTTGCCCGTCGCGGTTCGGTAGTAGTGCCACTCCGTTCCCGGAGGAGCCACCGAAATAAGCGTTTCGATGACCAGATTTTCCCAACTGGAACCAACCACGGGATGGGCCAGCAAGAACTCCTTGTTCTGAATGCCTAATAAGGCGTGAGCCAACCCGCTGTCACGGACATAGACTTTGGGAGCTTTGACCAAGCGTTTCCCTTCATTTCGGTGCCAGGATGGCAAACGACGCACCAACAGCAGGTCCACCATCAAGTCGAGATAGCCCGCCACCGTTTTCCCGTCCACGCCCAGACTCCGGGCAAGATTTGCGGCGTTGAGGACCTGACCTTGGTGATGGGCCAGCATGGTCCAAAATCGACGAAGGGTTTCAGCCGGAATTCTTGATCCAAATTGAGGAATGTCCCGTTCCAGATAGGTACGAATAAAGTCCCGCCGCCATTGGAGGCTTTCACTGTCATTTTTTGCCAGAAAGCTTCGAGGAAACCCGCCTCGAATCCAGAGTACATCCCGCTCATCGGGCTTGACCTCCGACACGTCGAAAGGCCCCATCTCCAAGTAGGCGATCCGCCCAGCCAGGCTTTCACCCGATTGTCGCAAGAGGTCGAGAGCGGCAGAGCCCAGTAGCAAGAACTGGCCAGTAGCCCGTCCCCGACGTCGCCCCCGATCAACCACGCCGCGCAGCGTTTGGAATAGTTCAGGTACCCGATGAACCTCATCCAAAATGATCAACTCGTCGGCATGATCCTCAAAGTACCGGGCAGGGTCGGTCAATTTTGCCCGATCCCCGCCGTCTTCAAGGTCGAGATAGATAGAAGGCCGCTGCTCCGCAATGGCAAGCGCTAGGGTCGTTTTTCCGACCTGGCGAGGCCCAAGCAGGACCACTGCGGGCGAAGCGTCCACGAGGTCCAATAGCCGTAAATTCAGGTGTCTAATCAACATTTTTGCAAAAATGGAGCCTGTCTCCATTTTTGCAAGTTTTAGTTAAATTCAAAATATGCTTTATGTCACTCGACTCTGGTTTTCCCTGACTTTCCGGTTTATTTCGGATTCACTCATCGAATGGAACTTCGCAACAAATGGGTTGTCATCACGGGTGCCTCCTCCGGGTTTGGGGCCGCCGCCGCCAAAGCGTTCGCTGCCCACGGTTGTCACCTCCTCCTGGGGGCCCGCCGCGTGGACCGACTCGAAGACGTCGCCGCCGAAGCCATTGCCGCCGGTGCCGCCTCGGCTCAATTTCATGCTCTGGACGTGGCCTCCACTCCGAGCGTCGAAGCCTTTGCCGCCTGGGCTCGCGGGGTGTCGTCCACCGTCAACGTGCTGATTAATAATGCCGGTGGCGCCCACGGCCTCGACCCCGTGGCAACTGGAAAGGACGCCGACTGGGAAGCCATGGTCCAAAGCAATTTTCTAGGGTTGCTCCGGGTGACACGGGCACTCCTTCCTCTGATCCCGCGCGAAGCGGGAGCCTACATCCTCAATCTCGGTTCGGTTGCCGGCCACACAGCGTACGAAGGAGCCGCCGTTTATTGTGGTGTCAAAGCGGCGGAGCGATCCATCACCCAGTCGCTGCGCTTGGAACTGAACGGGACCGGCATCCGGGTGGGCTCCCTGGACCCCGGTCTGGCTGAAACCGAATTTGCTCTCGTCCGCTTCAAGGGGGACGCCACCCGCGCCTCCAATGTCTATGCGGGCATGACTCCCCTGACCTCGGACGACATCGCTGAGACGATGGTTTGGATGGTTTCCCGTCCGGTCCACGTCTGCATCGACGAAATCATCATCAAACCCACCGATCAGGCCGCCATTCACAAGGTGTATCGCCGGACAACCTGATTCTTCGGCCCGTTTCACGGCTTTTTTAAAATGATTAAGGGACAGGGGTTTCTGAGCCACCAGCGACCGCCACCGGCTCCAACCTAAGATCCCTTAACCCAAAGATTTCTGTCTCTGCGAGGAACTTGAACCGCCTCGCCCCATCCTTGCGCTGGGGACCAAACCGCTGACGATGGTCTTCAAAGACCTGATTCACCCAGCCCCGACTCCCAATCACCGCTCCATCGGTAAAATACCGCACCCGACACCGGACATAATCCCCCCATCCCAACTTCCCCTTCTGGGCAAAGACTTGCCGAACCTTTTCCGGTGAAATTCCCGCCCGAATGGCTGGTCCATCAGGTCCCTGCACTCCCTCGGTCATCCCTTCTCCAAATAC
>CAITXU010000084.1 GCA_903896505.1 uncultured Verrucomicrobiota bacterium
CCTTCCCCCCGGCTGGCGGACGAAGAGAGGGGGGAGTCACCCGGTTCACCCGGGGGCCCGGCAGACCTGGAAGTCTGCGAAACGGCAGGTTTGGAAACCTGCGCTACATCGGACGGCCACCGGGGCCCGGCGGCCTCCCCGGTTTTACCCGACGTTGCCCATTTAAACGGAGGCAGTCCTGGAAAGACAAACCCATTGGGTTTGTCGGGGCGGGAGAGGCCTGTTCTTGAACCACCGAAGGCTCGGCAGGAGCCTCGGTCCTGCGGACTGCCCATGGGCTTCGCCTCTGCGGAACCGATGGCATTGCCATGGGCTGTCATTTTGCGTCCCCTTCGGGGCTCCGGACGGACGGTTTTCGGTCGCTCACGGATGAACTCCAGTGTCGTGCCGCCCTAAAAACTGGCGCTGGCAGAGAATTTGACGGCGTTCATTGATTTCCGGTTGATGAGCGTCGCTCAACCGGATGATATTGCAAAGGGGTGGAATGTTTTCCATCGACCCGTGTCTCCACTCTGGAGGCGTCCGGGCTCGTTTTTACCGGATACGGGCTTAGGTTTAACAAATTAGTATCGGTAACAGTACATTGTCATGACTCATTCCAACGTAGTGCTTCATTTCGTCCGCCTCACTGCGGTTTCCGCCGCCACCGCTATCACTTTGGCCGGTAATCCCCCGGAGTTGATCACCAACGGTGATTTCGAGACGACCTCGAATGGTGCCGACAAGCAGACCGACCTGTACACGCAGGCCACGGGTTGGACCTCGACTCAGCAGCCTTCGTCGTCCTATTTCGCTAGCGTTGGAATGGGGGCCTATAGCTTCATCTTCAGCGGCCCCAATTCCACGGTTCAAACCAAGACCGAATCCCCCGGCACGCTGCAGCTCTGGGGTCCGAACACCGGAGAAAACAACGGACTGACGGGCAGCTCGAATGGTGGAAACTTCTACGGTACGGATGCGAACTGGAATACGGGTCTGTTGACCCAAACGGTCGATGGTCTCACCCCAGGCACCGAGTACACGTTGAAGTTTGGAACCGCCACAGCCCAGCAGAGTGGTTTCTATGGGGATATCTGGACCGATTTCAAAGTGACCTTTGGCGGCGAGGAGAAAACCTCACCTCAGTATTCCATCACGAGCAAGGGCTTCAGCGGTTGGAAGCAGGTGTCGTTCGATTTCACCGCCACCTCCAGCAGCCAACTCCTGTCGTTCCTGGCGCAGGGTCCGGACGGATCAGGTCTCCCTCCCATCGCCCTTTTGGATGGCGTGTCCCTGAAGGAGAAGCAAACCTCCGTTCCCGAGCCCGGCTCCTATGCGGTGGCTGTTGGTGGTTTGTTGTTGGTTGTGGGCGGGGTTCGCCGCTTCCGGGGTTCCAACCGCTAGTTGGGTTTCATCCTTGAATCATTGACGCGCAAGGCCCGGTTGGAGGAAATCTGACCGGGCCTTTCTTACTGTGTTGATCGTCTCCTGTGGCTGACCGACCCTCCCAACTTCCGTGACTCTCCACACTTTTTCAGTTGAGCTGCTGCGGCTCACGGTCTGGCTCGCGTTGCTCGGATTGATTTTTGTGCCGCTGGAGTTGGTATTCGCCCTCCATCCGAAACAAGTCCTGCGCAAGGGGTTCGCCGTCGACCTTTCCTACTACTTCCTCAACAGCCTTCTTCCGGCCATCGCGTTGGGCCTGCCGTTGAGCCTGCTGGCGTGGGCCGCGCGCCATGTGGTACCGGACTCCCTTCTGGCGTTGACCGGGAAATTACCGCTCTGGGGGCGGATTCTCGGTGCCCTGATCGTCACGGATTTGGGCTATTACTGGAGCCATCGGTTGAGTCATCAGATTCCATTCCTGTGGCGATTTCACGCCATCCATCACAGCGCCCCGGAAATGGACTTTCTGGTGGCACCCCGGGCACATCCCGTGGACTTCCTCTTCAGCCGGTATTGCGCCTACATCCCGTTGTATCTAACCGGCCTGGCGGGTCCTGTGGGTGCCGCCGGCTCGATCGTCCCCGTCGTGGTCACGCTGATCGGAAAAATTTGGGGGTTTTTCATTCATGCCAATCTTCGCTGGCGGTTCGGCCCGCTGGAATGGCTGGTCGCGACTCCGGCGTTTCATCACTGGCATCACACCCGGAGTGGCCCCATCAACCGGAATTATTCCTCCCAGTTTCCATGGGTGGATGCCCTGTTCGGAACATTCCATCTGCCGGCGAACCAATGGCCGGAGGATTATGGAATCGAGGGAACCATGCCGGAATCGGTTTCAGGGCAGCTTCTCCAACCGTTTCTCCCGGAATCGGTCCAACCCCATGCAGGCCGTCAGGAAGAACCGGTGTCTTGACGGAGTCGACATCGTTGAGCCGGGTTCCTAGTGTCGTGTCTCCGAAATAGCTAACCGTTTGCCGCGACGGTTTTTCGGATCGCGTGCCGACGAGCTGGCGGTCGGGGCCCGGCGGCCACCGCGATTTTATCCGACCCTGCCCGTCGGCGGGTGATTTTTGTCCCAGGTCCCTTCCCCCCGGCTGGCGGACGAAGAGAGGGGGGAGTCACCCGGTTCACCCGGGGGCCCGGCAGACCTGGAAGTCTGCGAAACGGCAGGTTTGGA
>CAITXU010000085.1 GCA_903896505.1 uncultured Verrucomicrobiota bacterium
ATCGAATCGCTGGCCTGGTCAAGAAAGCCTATGGCTACCGCAATCGAGAACGCTTCAAGACCGATATCCTCTTTCATATCGGGGGTCTTAATCTTTATCCCACGGCCTGACAAATCCCACCAAAATGTCGGAAGAGGCCTTGATAGAGATTCCATCCGCCGGCTTCATAAACGGGGTCCCGTGTCAACCAACGCTGGAACGCAGGATCATAAAACCGAAAACCATAGTAGTAGAATCCAGTCGCCGGATGGATTTCCTGTGAGGAGAAGCGGTAGACATTGGCGTCGGCGAGCGGGCCCATCCTGGCTGTCAGGTTGCCAAAGGGATCATATCGATATTTTGCCAATAAATTGCCCTGAGAACTGACCAGAGCTGTGATATTGCCGCCGGCATCCGCATGATAGTATGCGTGAGTCGGGACGGAGCCATCATGCGTGGTTCGAGCCAGGAGACCACCGATTCCGGACAATCGACTCAACTTCCCCTGGAGGTCCGCCCCTCGTGTGTAGGTGACGCTGGGAAGGTTTTGACCATTCCGCTCCTGAACCACAAGCCGACCATCGTAAAGGTACCGGGTCTCGCGGGTCACATTCCAAGCGCCCGCACCGAACTTCACATCGACTGGACCATACGTTTGATTGGTTCCACCGATCAGCGTGAAACTCCGGGAACCAACGGATGCTGAGACAGCTCCCAATACTGTTGCTGCTCCGGCAGTGGAAACCATGGCATTGGAGTCAAACCAGGTATCCCCACCCGAAAGCTCCTGAGAAACCAAATAGACCACAGAATTGGCCTCCAAGATGACCGGATTGGTCAGCGGAGCGTAACCGAACTGACCTACGGCCAGACCGGAAAGATTGATCGTGGTGGAGGCTCCTGGAATATCCGTGCCATCGGATCGGACCAATTTCAGGGCATGACTGCCACTATTGCCCGTGAGAACGTAGCGACTCAACTGCGAAATGATCAAAGGGGTGGCACCCGCCTTTAACTGAAAGCCAACCCAACCCGAGAAATCGTTTCGGGGACGGCCACCCGTGTTGGTCACGGATACGAGTGATACATTGCTGGCACCCGACGACCAGGCGGATTCGATGCTTTTTCGCCTGCGAAACAATCCATCATAGAAGAATTCCACCTTATTGGAGGCACCGGAGGTAATCCGAATCAATTGATTGAATG
The DNA here is from genome assembly GCA_903896505.1 of uncultured Verrucomicrobiota bacterium. Classification (GTDB taxonomy): domain Bacteria; phylum Verrucomicrobiota; class Verrucomicrobiia; order Limisphaerales; family UBA9464; genus CAILNN01. The sequence continues at coordinate 1,186 of CAITXU010000085.1, forward strand.
CGTCGTAATCGAAAAGGCGCATGCCATCCGAAAGCGGACTTCCACCGGCCGTGTAAGTCACCGAGGAAACGGGGCGAGCGGTAACGGTGACCGTATTGGTGTCCGCCCGTCCGCGTGCGTCCCGCCCGATGGCCACCAAGTTGGTTGATCCCGTAGGGACCGGCACGCCGGGCAGCGCAAAAGTGAGGTCTCCATAAGGTGAGACGGTGATACCATTGACCGTGATATTGGTGGCCACCGAAGTGACCGCGCCGGATACCGTAAAACTTCCAGCAATGGAGGAGGCCACCCATTGGTCCACACCGTTGACCGAAAGTGATTCCCGAAGTGCATTATTGGTTCGTTGGAGTAAATTGCCCCCGGCATCATACCCAAAGCCCCACTGTTCCTGAAGGCGGGAAATGGCACCGCCCGATTCGTACCCTTTTGCCGAAATCAACGCTCCGGAGCCGTCGTAGAGATAATCCAGGTAGTTTCCCTCGGAAAATATCTGTCGGGTCCGTTGTCCGGCTGTGTTGTAGATATAGGAATGTCCATTCAGAACAGTCCCCGAAGAATTCTTGAGTGTGGTACTCCCTTCTCTTCCATTGGCGTCGAAGGTGTTGGTCACGCTGTTCCCACCCGGAAGCCCGATTTGGGAGATTTCGCGGCGCGCCACCGGATGATAGGCATATGAGAAAGAACCGGCAGGAGAAACCGACCCGGCCAACCGGCCGACATCGTCATAGTTGTAGCTTTGAATCCAACCCGGAAGGTTCGGATTGGCAATACCAAGTCCAGTGTTCAATCCACCCGAGTAAGAATGTGAGACGGAGTCCGAGGCCCACGGTCCATCTTCGAGGAGGGGATGTCCGGCCGCATCATAGTTCCATGAAGTTACTCCTGTTGGATCAAGCATGGACGTCAGCCGATTGTCCGCGTCATAGGCATAAGCTAACGTTGTTCCATTGGCAGTGACCATGTTGGTCACATTTCCCACAGGATCAAATGCCATCGATATGCTTCCACCGGCGGCGGTCCAACGATTGGTCGCACGTCCGTCGGCATCGTACGCAAAGGCCAGGATATTGGTTCCAAGGCCATCGGTACGATTCGTCAGCCGACCGTAGATGTCGTACAACCAAGAAGTCGTGCCGCCACGATCATCCGTCCGCGCGAGCATATTTCCCAATCCGTCGTAGACGAATGTATTGGTTGAGACTCCCTGAACGATGACATTGGTCAGGTTGCCTCGGGAATTATAGGAATAGAGTCGTACCTTGCCCCCTGTGTTTGTCACTGTGGTAGGAAAGACAACACCGGGGGAGTACCCCAGCCATGACACTCCGCCGCCGGGGTATTTACGAGAGAGGAGTCGGTTCAAACCGTCATAGGCCAATCCGACGACCACCCCGTTTCCATCCACCTGGTTGGTCACCCGGTTTAAAATATCATAGCTCAAGGAAGCCAATGTTCCCCGGGAATCAGAGCTTAGGATTCGTCGCCCTTGGTTATTGTAGACATTGGTCACCCAATGCCCGTCCAGCTTCTGCTCTCCAATGATGCGTCCCATGGCATCCCATCGATTGCTCGTATAAGTGCCATCCGGGAAGAGCGTCGATAGAAGTCGACCGGAGAAGTCGTAGGTGTAGGAGGTGACTCCTCCAAGTGGATCTATTTTCGAGAACAACAATCCGCAGTCACAATAGGTCAGGAAATTTGTCCGTCCGGCGGCGTCGATGAATTGAACTGGATTTTGAAAATCATCATACACCGTTCGCGTGACATAACCCATTCGATCGGTGGTTGTGACGCGGTCGAGATTCAGATAAGTGTTGGTGATGTAGGTGCCATCTGGATAGGCCACGCTTGTGAGGCGTCCCAGGGCGTCCCAACGACTGGTGACGGTCAATCCCCGGAAATCAGTGACACTGGATACCCGACCGGCATTCCAGGTAAAGGAATTGGTGCTGTACCCCACGACCGCGTTTCGGGAGAGGAATCCATTGGTGTCATATGTATTGGTGACCAACAAACCCGAGGGCAGGAGAATGCTGGACCGGCGTTGGGAGCTGTCGTAGGTGAAACTGGTCTTTTCATTCAGAGCGTTGAAGGTGGCGACGAGGCGATGATTTCCGTTGTATTGATTGCTGACCACCTGAATTCCGAGCGGATTGATGGTTGCGATTAAATCCAAATCATCAGCGGAATAGCGATGGGAGGTGGTCCGGAGCCGGGTGCTACCGCCCACATCGCCGTAAGTTTCGGATACATTGGTGATGGCTCCCCATCGATTCCGAAGATACCGAACGAATCGGGTGTCGCCCGAGGGTAGTACACCCGCCACCAAAACCGGGAGGGCTCCATCCCCTTCCAACATTGGATTCCCATTGAGTTTGTTGGAGTAGTCGTACCACGTGATTTGACCCTGAGTGGTTCCATCTGGACTCGGAGCTCGCTCCAGGGACAGTGTCGTACTCACCGATGATTCAGTGGTAATCGGATTGGTCGAAAGAAGCCAATGCCGCATCCTGGCTCCCAGATAGTTGGAGCTTTGCAAAAGGCTGGCATTGAGGATATTGGACGACAATTGTGAACGAAAGGTGGTCGGCAATTGGGAATATTGCAGCGGCCCCCAAAAAAAGGTATTATGCTGATGGCTTTGTTCCGGATCGAAGGTATTGGGAATGGAGTATCCTGCAACCAAATTGGTGGTGTTGGGACGGTAAGCGGCCAGCGAGACCGGCATCCGCGCGGGATCTCCGGAATCGGAGTACAGGTAGAAGTAGTTTCGCACCCCCTGATGAATGCCATTCTCCTCCACCTTCAATCCGCTGTTGGCAGCTCCCGTCTGGTCATTCAGCGGTTGGAACCGGGTCAGGCTGTAGGGTGTCAGAAGAGAAGCCAGATTTCCGGTGATCGGGTTATAGGCTACCGTGCTCACTATACCCACCGAGTCCGTCATGGTCGTCAAATTGGGCAGGGCGTTTGTATCGTAGGCGAGTTGAAGAACATGGGCGTAGGGGTCTGTCACCCGGCTGACCAACTGGACCCCGTTGATGTTGGTGTACGCCAATTGGGTGATCCGTCCGTCAACATCCGTGATACGATCGAGATAAATAGTGTTGGTTCCAGCTAATGAGTTCGTCTTGTAGAAAAGCTTTGTCTGATTTCCATACGGGTCCTGCCGGAGGGTCAAATAGTAACGGGCAATGCCATCGTCCCCAACAAACCCCAATGAAAACCGGTCCTCTGCTCCGCCGGGGTGATCAATGGCCAGGATGCCATTGGTGAGAGTCACCAGTGAGGCGCGGTCCTGATAGGCTCCGCTGCCCGCGATGCTGATGACTTGATGTCCTCCGCGACCATTGAAGTATTCGTAGGCGTTTGGATCATCGGTGGCCTTGAGGTAGGCGCGCCAGGGAGTCGTCCAATGTCGTCCCAGGGAATAGACGCTGGACTGAGGGTTCTCAGCTTCGGACAACTCATCCTGATCCAATTGGTTCTTGTAGTAGAGTTCAAAGGCAATTTCCCGACCACGGCTGGGAGGATAAAAGATGGGCTTATCCACAAGCCAAAGATTCAGGACGGGCTCGGTCACACTCCAGACGGGCATACCTCCCGCGACCGGCCCGTCGCCCGAACAGGCGGCGCAACCACCTCCAAATCTTCCCCCGGGCGCGCTACCGCCGCCGTTTCTACCGTTGTTCGCTCCGCCGTTGTTCCGTTGGCCTGGCGGACAATCCTGGCAGTCATCGTTCTCGTTTGAAGAACAGGGAAAGTCATTCCCGGTGGCGGGACATAGCCAACAGTAGCCTCCCAACAGATTGGTGGCGAAGCAACACGGTAGGATGACAACAGCGCGCGCCACCGGAGCCATCCAAAGGTTCACAACCAAGAGCGCAAGGAAGACCGGCCATCCCCATCCCTGGAAGAACCTTGATTGGAAACGCTTCGGCCGCCCCACGGTCGAATGCTTTTTTTCATAACACCCGGTTCTGTGCCGGATACGGGACTCCAGGATGGACCCTGTCTCGAAGGCGAACGGAGTTTTCATAGGAGGAAGGCTGCAAGCAGCGAGGCGATGGTCAGGGGGCGGTCGATTTATCTTTCAGTCAAAACCGATGGGGAAAAGCCATGCGGGGGGTGGGCGAAAACTGGAACGGGAACTGGAACGGGAACTGGAACGAAGACCAGTTCCCGTGAAAATCAGGTTCCGCGAAATTTGGCACATCCAAACGAATGGGCCGGATGAGGCAAAAAACGAAGTTTCCCTGACGGGAATATCAGACCCGTCGAGCACATCGCTTGGAAACATTGCGGTCATGGGACAAATCGTTGCAAATCCCGGCCAATATCGACAACGGACACGCAGAACTCTACGAGTGACTCGTAGAGTTCTACGAGTTTGTTCAAATTTGAAAAGATTTTTTTGCATGGAATTGCATTTGTCACATTTATCGGGAAAACCATGGGTTTGCCGATGCGAATGCCGCCCTCTCTGGACTGGGACTACCCAGCCGTGACATGGGCACCCGGACGACGACCCGTCATCGCCCTTTCAGCCCTGAGGCCATGGACACGGGAGCTCTTGAATGGCAGCCTCCCCCCAACCAACCCATCCGACCAAACCCATGAATCGCAGACAGTTCCTTGGCACCTCAGCACTGGCTGTTGTCGCTGGTGCCAGCTCCACCGCCGTCACTTCCGCTGCCTCTGCCTCCACCTCCACAGCCCAGATCTCGACCGGCCAACCTCGGGACGCTACCTCCCCTCCCCCGCGTCCGTTTCGCACCCGGTCCTTTTCCCTTGAGGAGGCAACCCTCACCCAACTTCAACAAGGCCTGGCCGCCGGGGCGCACTCCTCCCTCTCCCTCACCCGCGCCTACCTGCGCCGGATCGAGGAGCTGGACCGTCAGGGGCCCACCCTGCGGTCGGTCATTGAGCTGAATCCCGACGCCGAAGCCATCGCCCGCCAGCTGGACTCCGAACGGAAGGCCGGTCGTGTCCGGGGACCGCTTCACGGCATCCCGGTCCTCGTGAAGGACAACCTCGACACCCACGACCGGATGGTCACCAGCGCCGGTTCCCTCGCCCTGGAACAGTCCCATCCGGCTCGGGATTCCTTTGTCGTGGCCCGCCTGCGCGAAGCAGGTGCCGTGCTTCTCGGGAAGACGAATCTGAGTGAGTGGGCCAACTTCCGGGGTTCAAATTCGATCAGCGGCTGGTCGGGTCGGGGAGGATTGACCCGCAATCCTTATGTCCTGGACCGAAACCCGTCCGGTTCAAGTTCGGGAACCGGTGCGGCGGTGTCGGCCAACCTGTGCGCCGTCGGGATCGGGACCGAAACCGATGGCTCGATTACCTCCCCTTCGAATGTCAACGGGCTGGTCGGTATCAAGCCGACGGTTGGGTTGGTCAGTCGGGCGGGGATTGTTCCCATCTCGTCCAGCCAGGACACTGCCGGCCCGATGTGCCGGAGTGTCCGGGACGCTGCCATTGTCCTGGGGGTGATTGCGGGTCGCGATCCCCGCGATCCGGCCACGTCCGCCATCCCCTCCGACCTGAGCCTCGACTTCACCGCCGGGTTGGATTCCCAGAGCCTGCGAGGGGCGCGGTTGGGGGTTGTCCGGGAGTATTTTTCGTTTCACCCTGCGGTGGAGCGGCTGATGAACGGCGTGCTTGACCACCTCAAGGAACTGGGGGCCGAGTTGATCGACCCGGTGGAACTGCCCGAGGCGGGCGCACGCGACCGCGCTGAGTTCGAGGTCCTGTTGTACGAGTTCAAGGCCGGGCTCAACGCGTACCTGGGTGGACTGCCGGAGTCGGGACCGGTTCGGACCTTGGCCGATGTGATTGCCTTTAATGAGGCGCATCGGGACCGGGAGCTGGCCTGGTTTGGTCAGGAAACGATGATCAAGGCGGAGGCCAGGGGGCCCCTGACCGAGGCGGCCTACCGGGATGCCGTGGCCACCTGTCGAAGGGTGTCGCGGGTGGAGGGAATTGATGCGGTCATGGCAAAGCACCGGCTGGACGCGCTGATTGCTCCCACCGGTGGTCCAGCCTGGATGACGGACACGCTGACCGGGGATTCTGGGGTGGGGGGCAGTACCACGCCGGCAGCGGTGGCGGGTTACCCGTCGGTGACGGTTCCGGCCACCCTTTGGAGGGGGCTGCCGCTGGGGCTGAGTTTCTTTGGGACGGCCTGGAGCGAGGCGCGGCTGCTGCGGCTGGCCCATGCGTTTGAGCTGGCGGTCGGGGCCCGGCGGGCACCGCTATTTTATCCGACCCTGCCCGTCGGCGGGTGATTTTTGTCCCAGGTCCCTTCCCCCCGGCTGGCGGACGAAGAGAGGGGGGAGTCACCCGGTTCACCCGGGGGCCCGGCAGACCTGGAAGTCTGCGAAACGGCAGGTTTGGA
>CAITXU010000086.1 GCA_903896505.1 uncultured Verrucomicrobiota bacterium
AAAACCAAACCCATTGCCCGCCGCCTGATGTTTCTTCGCGTAGTTTTGAAGGTACTCCCACAGGTGATCGGAAAGCGTGTATTTGTCTTCTACAACGGGGTCCAAGATGCTCGCGAGTTTCGGCCCTTCGGCGGGAAACTCCGGGAACTCGAAAACCCTTCCCGGCTTGAATCCGACGAGGAAGATACGCTGGCGGTGCTGGGGAACCACGCTTTCCGCGTTGATGATTTTCCAATAAACTCGATAGCCGAGCGCGTCAGTTAGCGTGTCATGGATGATTTTGAAGGTCCGGCCCTGGTCGTGCCGGATCAGGTGCTTCACATTTTCCAGGACGAAGGCGGACGGCTGGTGGTGATCTAAAATGTCGGCGATAGTGAAGAAGAGGTTGCCCTGTTTCACATCCTGAAAGCCGTGCAGGCGGCCGAGGCTGTTCTTCTTGGATACGCCCGCGAGGCTGAACGGCTGGCACGGAAAGCCGCCGCACAAAATGTCGAACTTGGGGATGTCGGCGACCGCAACGGAATGGATGTCACCGTGCGGCGTCTCGCCGAAGTTGGCGGCATAGGTCTGCCGGCTGAACTTGTCCCAGTCGCTGGAGAAGACACATTTCCCGCCCGCCCGCTCGAAGGCAAATCGGAAACCGCCAATGCCGCAAAAAAGATCGATAAAGCGTAGCTTATTTTCGCCGACCGTTCCGTCGACACGATAGGGCTGCGAATCTTCTCGAATGGACATTGCGTCAACTTGTTGGTGAGTATCCCGACCGCCTTGTTGTGTTCTCTTTGGCATTATCCAGTTCAGCTTATAAATAAAAGAACGCGCTGCCGGAGAAAATCGGTTGGCCACCCAGGAACTTCCCCAGAGCAATCACCCACCAGCAATTGAAGCTGTTGTTCATACAATATGCCATATTTCGACAGGCTTTATGGCTCACTCGGCCATTGATTGTGAATCGAGGTAAGTGACCATGCAGGGACTATGCGAACCTACTGCGGCGGAAACAGTACTAATTTTCCGCAGACAGACCAGTCTAAAGCAGAGCGACCGTGCTCAAAGTGGCGGATGGAGCTTGCGTGGGACATCGAACTGCTTTCCAAGAGATCTTCCAGAGAGGCGTGGCTGGTTGTGCCGCGGCGGGTTGCCATTGGCTTTCCGGGTCGTAATTTCATGAAATCTGCGATATCTGCTTTCCCGCGTGCGCCATTTGTACCGGACGTGCGCGACCATCCCGGCGGTAGTGAGGGAACAGGAACCGTGACTGTGACCTACCCGGGACTCACATCGACATGCCCATTGTGTGCTTCTCTTCGTGCTTTTCGGCCCCTTTTTCGAGTGCGTCCAGCATTTTCATCCCTGGCGATTGTTGTATCGACCAATCCGAGCTTTTGACCGCAGCGAACACGGAGACGCGTTGGGCTGCCCGACTCACCAGCGCCTCGGCTTCGGCTTTTCCCCATCCCTGCCCTGCCGCCTGTCCCTGCCAGTCCTCGAATTTCAGGGACTCGATGCTCCGCAGGAGGGTTGCCAGGGTTCGGGGGCGCTTGTCGGCCGTTGTTTCTTTGAACTCAAGGGTGTCGGGCACGCCGACGATGACCGGATCGCAACCCACGGCCTGGACGACATCGAGTCCCATCGAATCGCTGAGCCAGTCGCTCAGCGTCGTCCGGTAGACCACCGTGAGGGCTTTGGCCTTTGCGTCGAGTTCGTGGTTGGACATGGGGCACCGTTGCGCTGCTCCCTTCAGACAAAGGTGGAGGTTCGGCATGTAGGCCTCAGTCTCCAACTGCGGGACGGTCTGCATTTCGGGGTTTTCCCGCACTTTGGCAATCAGAACCCCACGCGTTTCACTCGTTGGAAGGCTGGCGTTCAGGTCCAAGAATGACCGTTCCAGGTGGTACAGGCACCAAGAGGTCGCATGCTGGTGTCCCTGCTCAATCTTGTGACGGGAGCGTTCCCCGGATACCGCCCAAAGGTTCCGAAGGGTGGTCGGCGCGGGAGCGTGGATGCTCCAGCCCTGCGGTTCGGTGTTTTGCAACTGCGGCGACAAAAGGCTGACCTTGGCATCGGGCGTGTACCCGTTGAACGTGCACAGCAGTTCGCGCAGCGGCACCGGTGCGCTCACGGGGAGCAGGTAGCGCGCATCGCCGCTCCACGAACTGTTGGGAATCGTGCCGCCGCCGCGACTGCTGGCGAAACGGTCTGAGATTTGGGCAACCGTGATGGGCCTGATGGTGATCATCATCGAGCTAAGTCGTTCCCACGGGCTATTTTGAACGGCCAAACTGCGGGAATTTTCAATAACCGCCGTGGAATCTGATTGAAGGACGTGCGGATAGTCCTAGTTTGATCCCAATCGCTATGACCGAACGGCGGACGCAGCCCGAGCCCGAATCGAAATCCCCGTCGCCGTCGGAGACGGGACTCACCCCCCCTTGGGGCGAAGAGGCCGTTTTTGCGACGTATCCCAAGATTCAGGCTTTTGTCTTCAGCCGTCTTGGAGAACAGGAGGGCGAAAGTGTCGTCGAAGAGGTCCTGGAAGCAGTGCTGAGGAATATCGGAAGGGTTACTGCCCGGACCCAAGCTGGATTTGAATCCTGGTGCCTCGGTATCGCCCGCAATAAGGTCAATGATGCATGGCGGTGTCAATACCGCGACCGGCTTCAGCCGATGGACCCGGAAGACCTGGTGAATTTCGCGGATAGCGCCTCGGAAGAACCCGGTTTCTCACCATGTGTGAGTGACGATCTCCGTTTCGTGCTCGATCTGCTTCACGCGGCAAAGCCGCCGTGCGTAGAAATATTGATAGAACACATGCTGATCGGGGTTGAAGCCAACATCATGGCGGCAAACTACGGCATCGAGGTCGACACCATGAGGCGGCGCATCGAGCGTTGCTTTGCCCTTGCCCAGAAACTCGCCAAAAAGCACGCCTAACCTATGGCCAACGATCCCAACGAAGAGGCGAATCTAGCCGAAATCGCCCGGCTGACGAAGGTGGTTTCGCCCTTGTTCCAAAAGGGATGGGCCAAGGCACACCCCATGCCCGAGAAACACCGGGCGATGATCGAGAAGGCGTTCAGCCAAAAGCAGGCAGCCAGTCCGGTGGACCAGGCGGTCAACGAAGCCAAGGTCCAGGCGAACGCCCAGGAACAGGCCGAGGAAGAAGCCAAGCGAAGGAACAATCGCCAGGGACCGACCCAGAGCTTTTAGAGAAAGCCGTTGGATGACCGCCGCAAACCGACTTTTGCCAGAAAGCTGGAGAACCAGCAAAATCGAGAGGTGAAGATAACCCTGGATTTGCCAAAGGAACTCGTCCGGGAGGTAAAGCTCCGGGCGGACAACGAAGGCAGGAAGCTGAAGGACGTGGTTGCGGGAGTCCTGAGGCGAGGCCTGGGCCATTCGTGCCAGCGGCCCACATCGGCACCACCTCGCCGTGGGATCATCGGAATCCCCCTGTTCCCGAGCTCGTTGAATGCACCCGCATCTCGGATGACCTTGGAAGAGCTAGTCGCTGCTGAGCTCGAATCCCTAACCCGCGACGACCTTGAGCGACTACGCTCGCCTGCTTGATACCGGGATCTGGGTCGCCTTGGCATTTACCAGCCACCCGCACCACAGCGCAGCCAGAGAGGTGTTTGAATCGGCGGATTCAGACCGTCCGTTCGCTTTCCGCCGAGCCACTCAGAACAGCTTTCTCCGCCTCCATCCGAAGCACCTCCCCCCGACTCACGCTTTCTCTACCTGGCCCAACGCATACCCCTCAGCCACATAGCTTTCCCGCTGGCCTCAACGATCTCCTTCTACCGCGGCACCCCCTGCCCCGGCATCGCCTGCAACCACCTCCACCTGACATCCCGGTGGCCCAGTTCAGCTCCATTTGATCCCGGAAGCATGCCACCATCCGTGGCCCCTTCTGCAACCCCACACCGGATACACGGAGTGTGGACGGACTGGTGCGGTAAACCGCACAACTTGGCGGGACTCCACCATAACCAAGGTCAACCCAACCAAAGGAGTTCACCGCCATGAGCCGAGGTAAAATCGTTTCGTTCCGCGTCGCCGACGAGCATTACGCCCAACTGGTCGCCCGTTCCGCCAAAGGCGGGTCGCCGGGTGCTTTCGCCCGGGAACTCATGCTTCAGGCCCTCCATGCGGAACGGGTCGTGGATGGCATCCAGACTCGGCTCGACCGCCAACAGGAGCAGGTCCTGGAACTGCGGACCGATCTTCGTGTCACACTGCGTGCAGCACTGATCGCCTTTGGCCGATTGGAACCCGAACGGGCCAAGGAGTGGGTCAATCGCACCCTCAAAGGGTGATGCCATGCTTTCCATCAGTCCGATTCGAGGCGACGGCACCTACTACACCTCGCTGGGGCGGGATGATTATTATCTCAAGGCCGGGGAGCCCAAGGGCATTTGGCTGGGTGAAGGAGCCGAAATCCTTGGCCTTCACGGCACGGTGGATGAATTAACCTATCGCCGGATGCTGGGCGGGTTCAGCCCGGATGGCCAGACGGCCTTGGTCGGTAATGCAGGTACGGAAATTCGCCGACCGGGTTGGGACATGACATTCTCCGCACCCAAAAGCGTGAGCGAAGTGTGGGCGGCATCCCACGGGATTCCTGAGTTGGAGCTCGGCATTCGCGAAGCGCAATGGGTCGCCGTCCAAAGGGTAGTGCGGTATTTGGAGGAACGCGCCGCCTTTGGTCGGGAAGGTCTTGGCGGTCATGAGCGAGTCCCCCTGAGGCTGGTGGCGGCGGGCTTCGAACATGGGACCAGCCGAAACCTGGACCCCCAGCTCCACATCCACGTTGTGCTGGTCAATACCGGGATCACCCTCGATGGGGCCGCACGGACGGTGGTCAGCAAGGCGATTTACCGGCATAAAATGGCCGCTGGTGCGCTCTATCGGGCGGAGGTCGCCAACCAACTGCGGCAACGATTCGGCTTTGACCTCGAAGCCAAGTCGACCTGGTTCGAAGTCGCGGGAGTGCCGACCAGCCTGATCGAAGCCCATAGTTCCCGCAGACAAGAAATCTTGGCGGGTCTCGCGGAATCGGGGTTTTCGTCGGCCAAGGCAGCCAAGATCGTGGCTCGCGACACCCGTGAGTCCAAACAGACGGTTTCCCGCGAGGAACTTTTTATCCGCTGGACCCAGACCGCCATCGAGCATGGATTCGGACCGGAACAGGTCCGAAGCTTGATTCAGCCCGAGCGAACGGTAGTGCCGACCCAGGTTCCGTTGGACCGGTTGAATCAGGCCGTCGATCAACTGCTCGAAAAGCAAAGCTTCCTTTCCGAGCGTGAGTTGGTTCGGGCGGTGGCGGAAAAGACCCAGGCCCTGGGTGTTCCGGTTGACGCCATCCTGAAAAGCACCCGCGAAGCATTGGACCGTCTCATCCCATTGGGTGAACACGTCGAGGAACGCCAATTTACCAACCAAGCCACACTCGACCTGGAACGGGAGATGATCGCCAAAGCGATTGCCGGGAAGGACGACGGGGGCCAAATCCTCGCCGACACCACCGTGTCAGCGGTTCTGGCCGGCCATTCATTATCGGAGGAGCAAGCGACCGCCCTTCGGCAAATCGCCCAGAACTTGGGCACCATTCAAGTCGTCCAGGGGTTGGCCGGAACCGGGAAATCGACCTTGCTGGCGGCGGCTCGCGAGGCCTTTGAACTCGAAGGATACCAGTTGCTCGGTTGTTCCCTGAGTGGAAAGGCGGCGGAAGGACTGCAACAGGCGTCGGGAATTCCGAGTCATACCTTGGCCCGACTTATCCATCAGTGGGGCAAGGAGTTGTCCGACATTCCACGGCTAAATCCCAAAACGATCCTGGTGATCGACGAGGCCGCCATGATTGGCACCCGAGGACTGGCCAAGCTGCTGGCTCACGCGGAAGCCGCAAAATCGCGAGTCATTCTGGTAGGTGATTCCCGCCAACTCCCGGCCATCGAGGCTGGAGCACCGTTCCGAAGCCTGGGGCGATTCCTCGGCATGTCGGAATTGACCGACATCCGTCGACAGTTCGCCCAATGGGGGCGCGACCTGGTGCGCCATTTTGCCGGTGGTGATGTCGGCATAGGGGTCGAAATCCTTCAGCACCGGGGCCTGCTCCATGTCGCCAATGACACGGCATCAGCGATTCATACCCTGATGGGCGACTGGGCCAAGGAGCCTGATCCTGCCAAGACGTTGATTTTGGCCGGGACTCATGAGGAGGTGACCTGGCTCAATCGCGAAGCGCAGTCCGTCCGAAAGTACGCCGGGTCCCTTGGAGCGAATCCTATCACGATTGGCGACCGTAAATTCTTTCCCGGTGACCGAGTTATTTTTGGGCGCAACGACCGAAAACTGGGGGTGAAGAACGGCACCTTCGGCACCCTGATTGAGGAACGTCGGGGTTCGGCAGTCGTCCAACTCGATTTTGATGCCAAGCGGGTTTACGTGCCGCTGAACCACGAGCATGTCCGCTTGGGATATGCCGTGACGACCCACAAGTCCCAGGGAGCCACCGTCCACCGGGCTTTTGTTCTTTTTTCCGATGCCATGCAGTCCCGTGAATCGACCTATGTGCAGGTGAGTCGCGCACGGGAATTCACCAAGCTGTACCTCACCCGCGAGCAAGCGGGCGAAGTGGACCTCCGCGATGCCATCCGCGCCATGGAACGATCTCAGGCCAAATGGAACGCCACCGACTTGGCACTCGAAAACGGTACGGTTCAAGCCCGAGAAAAGGTGGACCGAGACCTACGGAGCCCCGGATTATCCCTTGCGGCTTAACTCACTCATCTGGCGCACGGCCTCTTCAACAAACGACACAAACTCGGGCTGATGCGTGGCCCGGACCTGCGTCCAAACCGCACAAGGAACGGGCAAGTGGAAGAAATGACCGGCATCGGCGGCCAGCACACTGACGGGAACCAGACTTCCCTTTCGCGCGACCAACCATCCGGTGTGGAAATGGACAAAGGCCAATTCCAAGAAAAGGCGTTCTTCAGTGGTAACAGGTTGCAAATCGAGGTTGCGATCCGCGTTCAGCAGATTCGCCAACCGGGACCGATGATGCAGTTGTCCCCACAGCCGACGATGCTGGGTATTTAGGGTTAGATATTCACTGACCCGCTTTGCCTCGACGTCGAGCCGAAGGGATTCGGCGGTGAACAGCAGGCTGCCGCAGATACCGAGCGTCTGAAACAACGAAACCCAATTGTCGGAAAGCCATGCGGTCAAGGAACTCATGCCGCCATCCTATCACGAATGGCGGTCGATTCGGAACCCCCCGCAGATGTCAGGCTGCCTCGGGAATGTCGGACCGAACGCGGACCAGTAAGGCCCGAGGGATGCGGACCATTTTCTCACCTGGACCGCAACCAGAGCCGACGGCATCCAGCAGGTCAGCGTGTTGCGTGATATCGGCCCCGATGACGGCAAAGTCGCCGTCGGTGAGTTCGAGGACATCGGGACAGGAACGTCCCCCGGAGCATGTCAGGGGGGTGGAGGCGGGATTTTGACCAAGGCGACGAATGAACATGAGGCTTAAATGACAACAGTCATCTAGCCAGTCAAGAAAAATGACAGTAGTCATCTATAGTGCCAAATTTCGATCACTTGGATGAACTGTCCGCCACCGTGATACGCCTTCTCCGGGAAGAGCGTGATCGGCAGGGAATTTCCGGCAAGGAACTGGCCAAGCGCTGCGGTCTGAATCAATCCACCATCAGTCTGACCGACCGAGGCCTGCGAAAACCTACCCTCGACACCCTCCTACGGATTGCAGCCGTGTTGAAAATTCGGTTGGGGGCAGTATTGTTGAAAGCAGAATCGGTGTAATCAAACGCGACGTTTCATATCTGATGTCATTTATAACCCACCTTTCAAAATGAGCAAAAGGAGGAAAGAGATTCTTGGGGACCCCGGTCTTTATCTTGGAAAGCTGGTTGATTATTCGAGTAAATTTGAACAAGTGACTGGCAATCGAGATTACTCACTCAAGACGATCAGGGAGTATGTTGAGTCGCAACACTATGAAGTTGAAAACGATCCAGAGAATTTCCGGATGGTTTTAGGGGCATTCTGTATCCTGCTAATTGATTGGTACGCCATGAAATTGAAAGTTAGAGGCATTTTTCAAAAAAGAATATCTGTCGAATCGAAGGG
>CAITXU010000087.1 GCA_903896505.1 uncultured Verrucomicrobiota bacterium
CCATTATCCGTCAGTCCGGCAAAGTTTGAGAGAAAGGCTGTTCTTGGTGAACTTTCCGTCACTGAGCCAGGGTCGGTCCGCCGTCCGTCCGGTTGCCATGTTCCTGTGAGCAGCCCACCGCCTGGATTGCTCACGGTCTGATACAGGTGAATATCGCCATTCGAGGCCGAATCACTGAAAGTCACCGACAGTCCGTTGTCTCCGTAGCCAAATGGGTTCGAGGCTTTTTTGCCCACGCGGTTCAAAAGAACACTGCTGGCTCCGGCATGTGAGAGCAACACGTAGAGGTCCCCATTGTAGCCACCCGAACCGACGCCCGATAGTTGCAGCGATACCGAGACGGATCGAAGCGCAACAGACGGCAGATTCACAGTCTGGCTGCTGGTGATTCCCGAGGAATCATTATCCGGGATCACCTGATTCAGGTTGTTAAAGCTGACTGAGTAAACCTGCCCAATGGTTGTTGGGATCAACATCGCCGAAAGTCCGACAAGTTGGCAGAATCGTCTGGATGAGGTCATATCAGGGTGCATGTTCAGTGGTACGATAGAAGCGCGAACCAACACCGGGGGCGGTGCCATCGTCGAATTGGAGTAAGCCGTTAATATCAGCCGTTTGATGACCAAGGGAGGTCCAGACTGGGTCAACCAGTCGGGTTGAATATTGGATATCGTAAGTGCGACCTGGAATTCCCTGGAATTCCAAATGAACGGATCCATTCGTGCCCAAGGACGCGCTTAACTGATTGGCTCCGAAACCATTGCCACCCGAAGTCAGAGGCGTCATATTGACCGTTCCTACCGATGAGGCACCTCCATTGCTCACGGTGTAGTTAAAGGAGTCGAATTGGGGAGTCGAATCCACCGGTGTATAGATAATCCATCGCCCGAGCAGACTAACTGCGGCACCGTGAATGCTTGGCGAGCTAACGTCGGTAATGGTGAGAGGTAATCCATTGGGATCGACATCGTTGGTCAGGATATCGAAAACAGAGATTTTCTGGGGACTTCCAGGCTGGTAGGTGAATTCGGCGGTCGATGCCACGGGAGGCAATGGTGGGCGAACGACATCGACGGCGAATTGGATCGATGCCTGGTTGTGGCCGTCACGCAACGTCACAGTCAGGAGGGATCGACCAACCCGATCAGTTGAAGGAACTACTCTCAAAGTGCGCGTTACTCCGGAACCGGTTACTGTAATGGATGAAACCGGTATAAGCGTTGGGTTCGATGAATCGACACCCAATAGCCACTGATCTTCAGGCACGGTTGAGTCGGTGATGCCCAAAACGATTCCGTCGATAGCGGTATTGACGGGTGTGGAACGGTCGGCGATTCGGGATAACGTTGGTCCAGCCGACTCATAACCAACGACTGTTGTCGCTTGGCCCGATAACGGAGCTGATTCCCGATTTCCCGCCAAGTCAGTTGCCACGCTATAGAAGGCATAGGTGTGTCCGACTGCCCCGGTATAGACCCCACCGCGAAGTTGTGTCTGGATGAGCCATGGAACGAACGGTCCACCGTTATCGGATACAAAGAGATCGAAATAACCAATGCCAGTCCCCTGGGCGGCAGAACCGGACCACTGGACACCGAAGCTCGCTGGCACTCGGTTGGGCAAGTCCGCCACACGGCTCAATGGAGGCTGTGTCACAGCTGGTGCCAGCGGCTGATAATAAAGCGTATACTCGCCCGTACCACCTAGGTCTAGAATGTGGACCAGGTTTTCGTTGATGGGACGCTTGCCAAGCCCAACAAAGGTGCGGTCGGTAGTCCACACTTGCTTGGTGACGGGAAGTTCGAGCCCATCTGAGCGCACGACGCGGGTAAGTATCATGTTACCCTGACTTGGATCAGCCACCCGGAAATAGTTCCAACCCGGTCCGGCATTGACGCTCAAGTGAACTGAAGGCCTCAGTTCTGAGGCATCGGAATCCACCGTGGCACTCACAATAGGAGTCACCGAATTGGTTGATCCGTCATGGAAATAAAGCGTGTCTGGAAGGTGATCTGGGTCGAGATGATCATTGGCTAGGAAGTACGGGAAGCCTGCGCCATAGGGAGTGCCTGCCTCAACCAAGTGGACCATTTCATGAATTGAGAGAGCATCGACCAGCGAAGCGCGGGGATTGCCAAGATCGTCGACGTCCTGGTAGGTGGCCGAGTATTCGGTGAACAGCCCTTGGAGTGACGACGTCATCAACCATCGAGCTTCCTTGCATATTCCGGGTGCGAGATCGCCCAGATTCGCAGTCAACGATGGATTCAGGTTTTGGCCGTCGACATCTGAGGCGATCATATTGAAATGAATGAGCAGGCCCTTCTCATTCTCAATGATTTTTGGTTGAGCCGATGTGATCTGGAAATTGTGGGCGGTGCCCGCACCCTTATTGCATGCCAGGAGGGCCAGGGAGAACGGAATGCTGGGTTCAATCTGAGCGGTGAATGGATCGTCGGCGTAGACGTTCCTTTCCAGGAAGTACTGCAGGGTCAGACTCGGCTGAGGCAGGACATGAATCTGTGTGGGTGCCAGTGGGATGGAGATTTGCACTCCATTTTGGACATAGGTGGCCAAGCCACTGACGAAATAATCCACCGCATTGGTTGGGGCCGCGTCACGAGTGGGAATGATGGTCCATTTGGCCGAAGCCGTCGCACCAGCGCCGATAACACCGGTTCCATCCAAGGCACCCACGTTGCTCAACACCGGTGGACGAATGACGAAGAGATTCGTTGCTTCAGACCCAGATACAGTTCGGACATCCAGAGTTACCCTTACCTGATTCAAGGGAACCGATGAATGATCATCAATGGTCAGCGTTGCGGCAAAAGCGTCGCGGGTCAAAACCGTTGATTGATCAATCTCCAACCGCACCTTGGCGCAGACCCCGCTCCCATCCCCATTCAGTTGCGAGGTAACCTTCGCTCGGATGTCCAACCACTCCTGAATGGGATTGCTGTAGCCAGCCCCAACAATTTCCGCCCATGCCAACTTGGAGGCTACCACCAGGCCGTTAAGCACATCCAGGTCAATAAAGTCGACACTTTGACCAAAGGGGACATCGGACGCGGCGAAAATTCCGCGTGAGTAGTAGTCCGTGGTCCGATTGAGCCGATGTACCAAACTTGAAACGATTTCGGGGGTTAATGGGCTTGGGATTGTTCCAGCCAAAACATTCTGCAGTTCAGCATCGGTAATTATCGCACCACCATCGGATGAGATGTCTGCGGCGGCCCGGAGTTGGTCTATCAATTGACGTTCCGTGGCGACGTCGGAGACCAACCACCAGGCGTCATCGCCATAGACATAGCGGGCGGGTGCCACCAAGTCCTGAATTCGAGCGGCCTGATCATATAGCGGTGCGAGGATAGCCTCACTGTCATCCAGCAAAGACGACGACGTGTCCAAAGGACGGTCAAAATTGGATCGACGTTGGCTCCTGAATGGCAAATAGGACTTAGCCAGCTTGACACAGTCATTTTCAATAGTGTGGTTGGGGAGTCCGTCGCACGCGTGACATAGGTCCCAAGTGCAGCTGATAGCCCAGATAGCAGGCCCGATAAATGGATTTAGTTCTGCTTCCGAACCTGCGACCTTTAATCCGAACTTTCCACAGTCCAATACGGTCCCGGCAAAACCGAGTGCATTTGCCACCGTTGCGGGAGTTCGTCCCGCCGCAACATCTTCGCGGAAACCTTCAAATAATTGATAGACATCCCACATGCAGGGAGCAGGGTCAGGCAATAATCCAATGGCGAAGTCCCGGGTGCACTTGGCGAGCGAAATGATTCGCCTTTGAACACACGGATCGCAGTTCACGCCCGATGTGATATGTACTGGGATGTTAATGTAAATGATCCCGCCACCACCACCACCGCCACCGCCGAATGCAGAGGGGATTCCCGCCGCACCACAATCGGTGGCTGCATTGAGGTAGACAAAGCTCACCGTGTGAGCGATGACAAAATCTCCACAGACCAGGTCCCAGGTCAGAACACCCGTCACCGTGCAATCACCAACTGTGTTCGAGCTTCCTCCATTGCCACCATTCCCACCAGGCGGCTGGACTGGAGGCTTGCCGTTATCGTTGGGATCAATGACAACAGAACCTGAACCACCATTTCCGTTACCACCGTTGCCGCTACCGGTACCAGTATCCCCGCTGCTGCTGGAATTCCGACAAATCTGAACCGGAATCGTCAACGTGCTATTGGCCGGTAAGACACCAATATCGGAGATGATCGAGGTGAAATTCCAACCCGGATGAGTTGGTAGGTTCAGTTTTACGTGATTCGCCGCTATCAAACCGTGATTGGCAATCGTCAGATTTACTTGGGTGCAGTTCCCAGCGATGCTTGCCAAATCAAAGGAAGCCGGAGAGACCGTTACGACAGGAACCGGAACAAATGTTTCGAAGGTGGTATCGATTCGAACCGTGCCTTGATTCGTGATCTGGGTGGGTACCACGGTCCAGGTGTATTGTACGGTCTGTCGCGACAGGAACGCGTTCACCTGATTGGTCACGCCTGCATGGATATGAATTGCAGAACTGTACGTGCTGTGTGCGTCAGCGGTGACCTCCAGTTGGTAGTCCGCTTCAGTCAAACCAATCAACACGACATGGCCGCTGGCTCCCAGGTTGGTACTTAAAATCGAATCATGCGTCACGGAATCCAATAGCCGTAAAGTTGCATTGGTAACCGTTGGTGCCCCTGCGGCATAGAAGGTGTATTCGTCCACAGCGGTGACTGACAAGGCACCGATTTGGTCTGATATGGCTCGGAAATCGAATGGAACTGAGACCGACGCCGAATTTCCCGATACGAGCAGGCTGCCCGTATACGGTCCGAGCGGGAGGTCCGCTGCGGGAGTCAACAGAAGGGAGACGCGATTGCTCGCCCCTGGTTGTATCGAAGCAAGGGTTCCTGTCGAAGACACCGTCAGCCAGGGTACAGCCGGCAGTTGAACGGTCAGGGGCCCACTCTCCAAGCCGCCCACGTTGATCACGTCAAATTGAACCGTGCGCTGCCCACCGACCAACATCCCAGCTATCAGAGATGAAGGGTTGACCACCAATAGGGGGCGTAGGGCATTGACATTGACCTGGAGATTGAGATCAAAAGAGGCTCCTTGGTCGGTCGTCAGCCGAATCACCGCGTTGCCGCCTTGGGTTACCCCACGTGGAACAGTCACAGCAATGTTCAGGACGTTCGTACCATTCCCCGTCAACATGGAAGCGGACGTGGTGGCAGAGAGCTGAACTCCAGTGGGTACGGATACACCGGCGACACGGAAGCCAGACAGAGGCACCTCGCTCAGATTCCGAACGATCGTCGACGTCGCAATGGATTCACCCTCGGTAATAGAAACCGTTCCCACCGTATCGACGGTGAAGCCGTAGAGGACGAAAGTATCCTGAGTAGGTGGATTCTTAACACCGGACAAAGAAGCTCCAATGGCGTAATCGCCTGCTTCCGATGGAAGCGGAGTGAAGGTGGTCTGGAACAGGCCTCGCTGATCGGTGATAGCCGTTAACACCCGGGTGATGCCTCGAAGGGTGATGGTAATATCTACAGGAACACCTACCGCTGGCTGCCCGCTTCCTTGCTGGGAGGCTGAGCCTAGGAGAGGGATCGGCGTTCCAGCCACGGCCTCGTGAAGTCCGGCGCGCACTGTAGCTGAGTAGGCCGCCTGTACAGTGACTGGAACCGACGAGGCCCGAGTACTCACCGAGCGATCCAGCTCTGGAATGACTCCTCCCGCATCCGTCACCACGACTACGTAATAGGAGCCCGGTAAGATTGGAGCGAAAAACGAATCCGCGTTCTCGAAATACTGTCCAGGTGCCAACGTTCCATTAAAGGTGAACTGATCCACCAGCACTCCATGGGCTGCAGTGTTGTCTGGGGACAAATAAACCCGGGTTAAGAAGGGTGATCGAGTCGCCGTTGCTCCTTGATTGGTGATGCGAATGGTCGGGGTCAGTGGTGTGCCGGTGAGAACAAACGAAGGAAGCTGGATATCACCCACAACCAGAGAGGGTTGATCCACGTCAGTCACGGTCACAAGATTGGTGACTGTCGAATATCCGATGGCGGATGCCGTGACGTTGACCGGCACATCGCCATCGGCGATTCCATTGTCAATGGTGCTGAAGGTAAACTGATTGGAGAACGCTCCGTTAGGAATCACGAACCCACTGGGAAGCACCACCTTGTTTGAAACATCGGCTTGCAACTGCACGGAAAGGTCTTCCTGCAGGGTGGAATTGCGAATGATCCAACCGGTCCCGCCATTTGCCCGTCCTTCAGGAATGGAGGTCGGACTGATCACAAGGCGGAGCTGGGGCACATCTACATTGCCGACCGTGAGCGTCGCCGAGGAACCTTGGGCGGCAGTCGTTCCATTGATGACCCATCCAGGGGTGAAGGTGGCGCTTCGATCGCCTGTCACGAGACCATCGTCGATCGGTTGAATGTCAAAAGAAGCCGAAGTAGCGAATGCCGGAATGGTTACCGTGGCGGGAACGGTTGCAACGGTGGGGTCAGAACTAGATATGGCTACTGTTACGGGGTACGAGACCGATTGAGACAACTGGATGGTACCTTGTGCGGCGTGTGCCCCGGCGTCTTCCAGCACACGTGAAGGTGAAACGGTGAGAGCCAAGCCAGGCAGATTTCCCGCTATGGTGAAATTGCTGCTAGAGGAAACCGCACCCGAGGCGGCGGCGGTGACTTGTGCTGACGTAGCAACGGCAAGATGATCAAGAGGTATTGCAGTCAGTTGGAACGATGCCGACCGTTGTCCTGCTGGGATGGTC
>CAITXU010000088.1 GCA_903896505.1 uncultured Verrucomicrobiota bacterium
CAATCACAACGACCCTCGTCAGTCATAATCTCCAAAACCATGAACTTGATCACGACCACAATTCGCGCAACCGAGGACCTCAACCGGGCCCGCAACTGCTTGCTGGGCATTATTGCCGCTATGGTATTCGGCTTCTTCGGCAGCATTTCCTTTGCTCAGCAGCCCGCCAGCGCCGAATCCGACCAGACCGTGAAAATGGAGCCATTTAGGATCACGGGCGACGAGGCCACTGGCTATGGTGTCCAAGACGCGAGTTCTTCGTCGCGCATGAACCTGCCGTATATCGACATCCCTCAGACGATCAACGTGCTGACAAACGAACTCTTGGCGGACCTTCATGTCACCGTGAGTCGCGATGCAATTCGAAACGCGCAAAGCGTCGTCGCGCTGAACAATGGCAGTGCCTTGGGAAGCTACAATATTCGTGGTCTAAATATTACTCAGGCGTATCGCGATGGATTTTTGGTCTCGACGAGAGACGAGCGCGACCCGGCACTCTACGACCGCATCGAAGTTGTGAGCGGCCCGGCCTCCGCCGCCATTGGTCGTGGTCAAGCGGGTGGCTTGATTAACTATATTGCTAAAAAGCCCGTCGAAAAAAATCTCTCCTCTTACACCGTGACGCTAGGTACGGTGAACTATCGGAGGGCGGAAGCTGATTACAATCAAGTGGTGTCCAAGTTCGCTTTCCGGATTCCGGTCTTTTATGAAAATAGCGACGGCACCTACGGTGGCTCGCTCAATCGCACACTGAAATTCGGTATGGGGCCGAGCCTCTTGTGGAATATTTCGCCGTCGAGCCGTTTGGTCCTCAATCTCACCGGTTGGAGAAATGAGGGCCCTGGGCTTAGCTCCGAAGTAGACTACTTGGACGAGACCGGAACGATCTTTCGTCTGCGACAAACCCTCGGTCAGTATGTGGGCTCTGCCTGGAACCCGTTCCAATACCCCATGCCACAGAAAGACCGGCAGGGGTGGGGTCTTCCGGGTGTCAGCAATGATAACGACGTGGGCGAGTTCTCGGCGATTTTGACCAGCAAATTGTCCGAGAACTTGGAACTGCGACTGGGCATGTTTGGCGACGGAGCCCAAGACCTCTTCCGCTTTAACCAAAAAGCGCAAAACACCTACGTGAATCCGGCGGATCCGAAGGATTTCATACAACCGTTGATTTACCTGAACAATTTCTACAACTCGATGCAATTGCGGCAGCAAGGAGATCTGCTGTACCATAAACAAATCGCGCGGCTTGATAACAAGATTGACGTAGGTTACGATGCATTTGCGCTCCGGTCCGACGCGAAAACGGGCAGCATCACATCATTCAACGGAGTGTTGCTCACCGACTCATTCTATCACCCTCAGCACATCGCCCCGCCGGGCTTTAGCCTCTACAATTCGGTTCCGATTCAGGCGAAAAGCATAACCCATCAGAAAGGTATAGGTTACTACGTGCAGTATTTGGGTTCGGCTTGGGATGATAAAATCCTGCTGATGGGCGGCGTCCGGCAGGACAACACTGACACACGTGTGTACAACGTGATCACAAAAAGCTACGCCCTTAACGCAAACCAAGTGACCCATGCCCCGCGATACTCCATCACCTACAAGCCGATTCCGTCGCTATCGGTTTACTTGCTGAGGAGTTTCCAGCAGGACCCTCCTGCGACGCAACTGAAGTACACGAGTTTTAGTGCCTCCGGCGGAGCGGTGTTGCCGCCGCCAGGCGATCCGCGCTACAGCACCTACATCACCGGCCAGACAAAGGCGGAGTTGAACGAAGTGGGGGTGAAGGGGAATTTCTTCGGGGGTAAACTTACCGCATCGGTGGATTACTATCGGATTACCCAAAACGGCGCGCTAGCGACGACACCGATGAATGATCCGAGCCAGGCCACTCCGGCTCATCCGCAAGCCCTCTTGGTCTGGAACGAGATCTACCTGACGCAAGGAGTAGTCTACTACGGATATGAGTTGTCGCTTTCCGGCAACATCGGCAAGCGGCTAACGTTTACTGCACTATATAACATCCCGGAGGGGCGAACCCTGTTTAACGGGGTGCTCTCTCCCGGAGCGTCGTTGATTCGAACCGCGAAAGTTTTCGCGAAATATGACTGGCCGCTGGGGAACGGGCGGGGGCTATCGCTGACGCTGGGCGGTCAGGACTACATCGGCAACTGGACGATTCGCAGTAACTCTGCCGTCAAGTACATGTATAACCAAATGGGGGTAAACGCGGGCATCGGCTACTATTGGAATAACAGGAGATACCAGGTTAACCTCTTTGGAAATAACTTAACGGACAACCCGCAGATCGTCTCGACGAACAATAATGCGGAATTGCGAAGGATCTTTCTATCATTCCAGTATAAACGGTAACGAACTGGTTTGTCAAAACCCGCATGGCGCTTGGCCCGGTTCGGTAACTTGGCGCACCATTCAACGCCGGGAAATGCCAGCGCCATTTCCCGGTTTTAACCTTGGAACGGAGACGGTCCCTTAGAGCTAGTTCAGCAAATGAATCGGATCAAACGAATCCAGCGTACAGCGCTGACGTTGCTCGTGTTGAGCGGCGTGATCAATTATGTGGACCGGGCCACGCTGGCTATCGGTCTACCGTTGATCCGTCACGACCTTGGGTTTTCGGTCGTTCAAAGCGGCCTACTTCTTTCCGCTTTTCTCTTCGCCTATGCG
>CAITXU010000089.1 GCA_903896505.1 uncultured Verrucomicrobiota bacterium
AACACCGGTGGAAGGGGGCGAGAGTTTCACCAGCGCGCAGTGGTCGTTTGAAGTCATCAACGGCACCCGCATCGAGGACCGCACTTTTGGATTTACCTTGGAGGATGGCACGATAGAGCAGCGAAAATATATCCTTCAACAGGCCAATTACCTCAAACAGGTCCAACTCTACCTGAGGGTGACTGACACCACAGAATCGCGGACCTACAAGGTCGTGGGACTTGGTGGGGTGGTTTCCTTCAAACGCCCGGAATTTCTCATCGACCGGAAAAGCCAATTCCACATTCTTCATCAATTTAGTGCAACGGAGTATCATTACCACGTGATTGCCCCTGATGGCGTGGTCGTCAGCCGCGAGGTCCGTCAGAGCTCGGACAGACGTCCCCAACTTCGCGTGAATGATGAGGGTTTGGTCGCCGTCATTGGGGGTGTACGTCGTCTGGACAAGAGCGACATACCGCCCCCGACGGAGGCCGACTGGAAAGCGGCCCGAGACGCCGAGATCGCTGCAGCCATGGCTGTAGCGCGGGCAGCCGAAGCGTCCGCCACCAATGCCCCTTCCAAATCCAAGAAGTCGAAGTGACCGCGTTTTCCTTGGGTTTTGGGCATTTCTGCTGGTCGGCCTCATTTCAATGCATGCCGACCAGGTCACATTGGTCCTGAAAAACGGCGACCGGATTTCGGGCAACGTTCAGTCCGAATCGCTTGAGAGCGTCACCATTGATTCGCTTTTGGGTCCGTTGAAGATTCCTTCGGCAATGATTGTCCGGAGGGAGTCGAACGGGACAACTCCTCCCGGAGCCACCAACTCACCATCGGTTGCACCCACCCCGGCGGGTACAAATGCCCCGGTGTCTTCCCTGGGTCACCCGCTCCCTCCATCGTCGGGGGCCACCAACTCCATGGGCCCGGCACAGACCAATCTCGGAACGATCTCGTCGGTTCCCGTTCCGATTATTTCCCACCCGACCAACGGGTGGCACATTTTGTCCCAAACGTGGATTCAGCCGCTTTTGACCAATTGGCATGGAAACATCCAATTGGGTATGGATTTAGGCTTTGGAACCTCGCAACGGCGAACCTTCTACGCCAACGGAACAGCGAATCACACGTGGGACCGGGTTCGGGACCTGTTGGAATACCACGTGGCCTACGGGATTGTGAACAAGCTCGAATCGGCCAATAAAATGGATGGTTCGATCAAGACCGACGTGGATTTGGGAGTAAAGCGGCGACTGTACGTCTACATGCATTTTGGCGCGGGCTACGACCATATTCGTCACATCGACCTTTCCCTCGATGCAGGACCCGGGGTGGGTTACAAATTCCTCGACCGCCCCCGGCTCAAACTGAGCGGCGAAATCGGCGGGCAATACCAGAAGATCGACTACGATAACGAGCCTGGAAAATCCTTCTTTTCCGGGCGCCTGGGGGAAAGTCTGGTTTGGAACGTCTGGGAAAAGCTGACCTTCACGCAAAGACTGTCCTATCTGCCCAGTGTCAGCAATCCAGAGGACTATCGCATCCGGTTCGACCTGACAGCGGCCTACCCGCTATTCAAAAAAGTCACGATCAGCCTGAACATCATCGACCAGTACGAAAGCCGCCCCGCAATATCGGTTCACAATAACGATTTGGAAATCCAGTCGACGCTGGGCCTCACCTTTTAATTCCTGTTGCTGTTCACGCAGGCGAACGTTGACACCCGTGTTTCGCGTCCGTAAGGTTTTCTCGGTCTAACCACGATTTACATCATGCTTCGTCTTGCCCTGATTTTCGGTTTGTTGGCATCCATTGCCGGACTAGTTGTCAGCCTTGTGGTCACCAAGCCCAAGGTCACCGAACTCGCAGGCGAGTTGGGCAAGACCAAAAGCGACCTGACCGCCTCGGAAAGCGCCCGATTAAAATCGGAGGCGGAAGCCAAAGCCTCCCGTCTCGTGGCAGAAAAGGCGGCTAAAGACCTCTCCGAAACCAAACAGGATTTGGAGACCGCCAAAACCGAGGAAGCCAAGAAAAGCGCCCTTGCTGAACGCTTGGGCAACGACCTTTCCAAGACCACCAAGGAGCGCAATGAAGCACGGGAAGAGCTCTCCCGCTGGGAATTGACCGGTATCAAGCCTGAACAGGTCAGTGTGCTCCGTGGCGAAGTGAAAAAGGCAAACGAGTTGATCGCGGTGGTCGAGAGCGAGAAAAAGGTTTTGAGCCGCAAAGTCGACACCCTGGAGTCCCGCCTGCACCGGTATGAGGCCGACATCGAACCTCCGGTCGAAATGCCCGGTCTGCGCGCCAAGGTTCTTGCTGTGGACGCCAAATGGAATTTCATCGTCATCGACGCCGGCAGCGATGTGGCCAAGGAAAACGGAGTGGTGCTGATTCGTCGCGAGGACAAATTGGTGGGTAAAGCCCGCATCGTTCGGGTCGAAGCCCAACGTAGCTTTGCAAATCTTCTGCCCGAATGGCAGCAGGCCAATTACTCGGTTGCCGAAGGTGACACCGTGCTCTACTAATCGTTCATGAAGCGACTGGCCCGAGTTCTACCACGTTCCCTTCCTACTCTCCTTTTGGTTCTTTCGGCGGCGATTGCCGTGAGCGGCTGCGCCTCCGATGACCAGGTGACCACACGCCCGTGGAACACCCCCAAGACCTGGGAAAACGGTTTGCCTTCCGCCATGACGGAAGGCCGATAAGGCCCAATGGTCGGCAGGCTTGAAAACCGGCGAAAGTTGAGACCCCAATCGTAGAGATCGCGGTTTTTCCATGGTTGCTTCGGTGGGTCCGCGCAGTTCTAACCACCCTGCGGACGAGACGTCCGCGTTCCCGGTGTAGGCATGGTTTCGGTGGCGTGGCCCTACCGAAGTACCTTTTAGACGGGAGATGTAATGATCCAACCAATGATTGGGGACTTGCGGGAGCGCGTCCCGGACGCAAGCCCCTCCTGCGGAAGGGCGCCCATGGGCGAGCGCAACCTTCACCAAAGCAGTCACGCATTGAACCATTAACGCCGCGGCCATCGTCCGATACCGAGAGGAAGGCTCACC
>CAITXU010000090.1 GCA_903896505.1 uncultured Verrucomicrobiota bacterium
CTGCTGAGCCCTAGCTCGCGGCGCCCTGCGGACCCAGTGGTTCTCCACCCGCCTGCTCGACCCCATCCAGCCGTCCCAAAACCTCTTGACTGCCCATCCTGAGCCCTCCAATTTCCCACCAAGAAACCGGAAGAACCCAGACAAACAAGTCGTAAGTCTAGAAAAAGAACATGAAAGACTCTAAGAGACGCAATGCCCAGATTAAATACATCCGGGAGCATTCAGCGTTCGAAGGGACCCGGACTTTCTTTCGGTTCGCATGCCTCTTTCCTGTATTAGTCACAGTGTGTGGCTTGCCTATTGGAATAATAGCTCAGTTTGCCACTAACAATAAAGAGGAGGCGAGTAGGATCGAACACGATGATATGCGGATGATAGTACTGGGGTTAGGCGGTATCGCATGTTGGCTAATAACCAGGCTCCTAATTGATATCGCCGATTTACTGCTCGTTTTGATCAATGATAGTATGCATTCTGACGAACCATGATTTTAGCGGAAGCAATGTACCTGGGAAAATAATAGAGCGGTAATAGGTTGAAAGGTTATATGGCGATTTGCTCACGATTCTCCCATCTCCCGTACTTGATTATGACATGCAGCATATTAAATAAATGTCTCAATTCGACCGGAAATCAATTCATCACGAAATCTACAAGACAACTTCAACTTCACGTTTTCAACTACTGCTTAATTGTCATCAACTCTTCGAAACGGATTGCTTAGGAGTTCAGATGGTTTCACTGTCCTACAGACGGTCGTCGCTATATTCGAAATCTTTGCCGGCTACTAAATCCGATATCGTTCATGGTAGTTTGACGGGGCGTTAGGGTACAATATTCCCCAATATGTGCAGATATTTCCAGTGCTGAAGATACGCGAGGACTAGTGCCCAGTTTCAGAGTTTGGACACCAGCGCTTTTTTTGGATCGGTTTTCCCGCCAGTGCCGAACCAGGGAACACCAGGCCGTGGGGTGAATTTTGAAGGATATCGGACCGAAAACCGGCGGCCATTGCAGCTGCTCGCTCGCGTTCCATCTCTGGTGCATTCCATTCTGCATGATACAGGGCCATGCGAACATGCTGACGTTCCCAACGAAGGCGTCGGGCCGCTCGCGGGATGAAGCCCAATTTGCGGGCCAATTCAGCAGCCAACCAGACAGGCTCCTTCTTTCCGTACAGAAAAGTCATTCGCACCCCGTTCCATTCCCGATATTCGAAGCTCATTGCAACCGCGCCTCCAGGCAGGAGTATGACACATGTCATCGAAAAAAGTAATCCCCTTCTGGTTTGGGCAAAAGCCCGGTGTTAGGAGAAGCGGAATTTTCTAGGGTTCTGACGGTGGTTTCCGGAGTTACCGGGAGTCGCCGATTTGCCACTACCGGATACCCCCAGATTTATGGTACACCCGGAGAATGGCCGCCAATCTGTCCGCTTCCCCTATCACCGACCAAAAATGGTTGCGTCAGCTCCTTGAAGACCATGGATTTAAACCCGTTGAACGGGGTCATTTCACCAATGGCCGGGCAACCATCCGGGTCGAGGGTTCCAAACTGCGCGCCGTTCCCGGCGACCGAACCAAGGACTGGATCGGAGACATCGGCAATGTCGAACCCGACGCCCTCCGAGCAATGCTGGACATTGTTCTGAAGGCACCGTCATTTGCCTCTCAAGCGACCATCGATAAGGCGGAAGACCGACGCCGGACTGGCGAAGCAGCACTCGCCACGATTGCAGATGCAATCCGGATGCATCCCGACACGCACAGCGGCGTCCTGCTTCGGCAGTTTGTCTGGTCGATTTTCAACGGACACCACGTGGTGTGCCTCTGGCGACTGAAAGACGTCCTCGACGGTAAACACAACGCCGCCGTCGGTGAAGTCCTCCGGGCTTGGATGGACGGTCATCTTTCGGAAGACTCCATCCGCACCGCCTTGATCTCCTCAGGCGAAATGGATCGTTGGGACACCGTCCGCCTTGGCTCCGCCGAACGATATCGGGTTGCCGACGCCCTCGAAGCCGTCACTGACGTGATAAACAAGGTTCCGCCGGGCACCCCGAGCCGCGAGCTGACCGAGGCCAATTGCCTTCTTCGTCAAACTCTCGCCTTGCTGCAAGCTTGCCGCTTCTAAATTTGACAGGGATTCAACAAGTATTACTTTTTTCTTGTTCGGTTGCGCTGTCAATAAGCGTCAGTGCATCGATCTCTGGTGAGGCAAAAGTGAAGGCCGAGTTCACCGATGCAGGTCGTCCGCAAATCGTGGCGCAAGCCACATGGAAAGGAGATCTTCGTATGGTGAAAAAGAAAATTCTTGGTACTGTGGCGGGGAGCGTGCTTCTGGCGGGGAGTCATAATGACTTCTTCGTCTCGGTATCTCGGCTAGATCAATTGCCTCCAAGGGACTGGTGCTGACGAGCAAGCACGCCAAGGCGAAAGCCTTCCCCGCCACCCACTTTCGACAGCGCAACCGACGTCGTTTCCGCTGCGAAGTAGAAGCAGGAATGTGAACAAGGTCACCAACGGAGATCAATTGGAGGCCATCTTTTCCTGACGCACGATATAGGCATTCATCTTGCCCCAATGTCTCCTAATTTGTCTCTTTATTGTCGGCTCATTCAATATTTTGGATGCCCGCAACGCATACGAGATATAGTTTCTTCCGCCCAGATACGCGTGGCGACCAGAAAGGTCGTGAGCGTGAAGAACTGCCCTGCTTATTCGCCAGCCCGACGGAGGCATTCAGCCACCAGAGTCGGACCGAGATGATAACCGCCCGATCTCATACCTTCGAGCAAGGGCCGGATCGTCGAAACCAAACCAAGCCGTTTGGCTGCAACCAAAAGGCCTCCAGTGCCGATTACTGGTAGCCGGTAAATGATGGAGGCCACTCGGCGACCTTTGCGTTCATCCATCAAGACCGGCAAGGAACCCCTTGCCGAGGCAGTCGCTATCACTGCCGCCTCCCCA
>CAITXU010000091.1 GCA_903896505.1 uncultured Verrucomicrobiota bacterium
GGCTTTTACCCCGCCAACTAGCTGATAGGCCGCGGGCTTATCGTGAAGCGCCAGGCCTTGCGGTCCCCAGCTTTGATCTTTCAATCACATCCGGTATTAGCTCGTCTTTCGACGAGTTATCCCAGTCTTCACGGCAAATAACCCACGTGTTACGCACCCTTGCGCCACTCCCATGCTCGATTGCTCAAACATGATCGTTCGACTTGCATGTCTTATCCACGCCGCCAGCGTTCGTTCTGAGCCAGAATCAAACTCTCCGTTCAAAGAAATGACAGAGGTTTCCACCCTGTCCCTTGAAGCTTTTACACCTCGCGGAACTCAGGCTTTTTCCTCGTCGTTATAACTTTCATTTGCCTTGGTCTTTTGACTCTCACGCAGGGACTAACCCGCGTTTTGAGTTTTTATTCCAAGGACTTGTTTGGTGAAAAATCCTTCCGGATTTTTCGACCTCTTAGTCGCACAACCAAAATTTCAAGGAACCCTCCCGGTACTCTCCTCCAGCTTTGTTACTGTGCTTTCAACTCAGGTATCAGACTGAACTTTTAGACTCAACTTTTACCCGTGTCTTGGTTTCGTAACACTTCTGTCGCTTACGTTTAAGACGACAAAATTACCCCAACTGATTCTCACCAGTCGGTGGCTGAACTGCATGTACCGAAAGAACGAGAAAAGAAATAGTCCGAGCTCCCACTTCACGCAAGGGCTTTTTGCCTTTTTGGGTCGTCGGATTTCTTTTTGTCCCACCCTTTTGTAATCATAACCAACTGTGGAACAGCATCTTACGATGATTTATTCTTTCGCGTCTTTTTTTTGTTCTTTTTTGTTCGGGCGCTTCTTTGCACCTCAAAAACAACGCCCTCTTGGACCCGATTTCGCCCCTTCAGGCCCCAAACCCCATGCGAATCGCCATCCCGGGGTGTTACCCCGGGCTGTCTCATCACGCCCCGTCGGGGCTTTTCTGCTTACTTGGCTCCACTTTGACCGGGTTTGGCTATTCGCGTCCCGTTGGGGCTGGTTTGGCTTACATGACCGTTGCTTCGAGCGATCTGGGGCTCATCACATCCCTTGATGAGGGACGGGATTGACGTTAGATCCAACTTTTGACCGGGTTCCGGAGCACGAACTTCATCCTGCTTCATCTGTGTCATCTGCATCATCTGCGGACAAATCCTCTTCCAGGCGGGTTACCCAAAATGAATTGTCCGCAGATGACGCACATGGGCACGGATAAAGAGGGAAACCGCATTCGTTGGTCGTCCTCAGTACCGGGGACCACGAATCCGTCCTGAACTGCCAGGTTTCCTCACCAATTCGATCCCATTTTTCCCATCGGCGGAAATTGGACCGTCGGCTTCAGGCTGAATTGGTTGGGGTTCCTCGTTGACCCCCTTTGGTGAGCGGGTAGTCTCGGCGTTTCAGGGAGGCCTCTGACCCCTTACGGATGAAAGCAATCCTCGCCCTCGAAGACGGCACAGTATTTCACGGAACTGGTTTTGGCGCAGCCGCGACGGCTGCGGGCGAAGTCTGTTTCAACACCTCCATCACCGGTTATCAGGAGATACTTACTGACCCTTCCTATAAGGGGCAGATCGTGACGATGACCTACCCGCTGATCGGGAATTACGGAATTAATCGGCAGGATTCAGAATCCTGGCGCCCTCATGTTTCGGGTCTGGTCATTCGCGAACTGGCATCCGTGGTCAGTAGCTGGCGGGCCGAGCAGAATCTTTCCAGCTACCTCCAAGAGTATGGCATTCCTGGTATCCAGGGAATTGATACCCGGGCGCTGACCCGACGGTTGAGAGTCCGGGGTTCACTGGTTGGAGTGATTTCCACGGCGGCAATCGACCCATCCCAAGCCGTTGAACAGGCCAAAGCCTGGGGAGGCATGGCCGGCAGGGACTACGTCTCGGAAGTGACCCACCAGAACGCGTTCGTCTGGGATGAACATGATCTCGAATCTGCAGAATTCGGTTTGGCGCGCGACCATCAGACACCCAATCCCCGGCATGTCCGCCATCCGCTCCCCACGGCCGACATCCCCATTGTGGCCTATGACTTCGGGATGAAGTACAACATCCTCAGGCGATTGCGACAGAAGGGATTCAGGGTCCAGGTCGTCCCCGCTCATACTCCGGCCGCCGAAGCGTTAAAGTATAAGCCGGCAGGGATCTTTTTGAGTAATGGTCCAGGCGATCCCGGTGCCCTGCCCGGAATTGTTCGAGAAGTTCGATCTCTTGTGGACACCGGGATTCCTATTTTCGGCATCTGCCTGGGTCATCAATTGCTTGGGCAAGCCTTCGGGGCAAAAACATTCAAGCTCAAGTTTGGTCATCGGGGCGGTAATCAGCCGGTCAAGGACTACGAGACGGGACGGGTCGAGATCACGGCACAAAACCACGGGTTCGCCGTTGATCCTGATCAACTTCCGCCGGAGGTGAGCGTCAACCGCCGAAACCTGAATGATCAAACCGTGGAAGGGCTTCGCCATCGAACGAAACCCATTTTCTGTGTTCAATATCACCCGGAAGCAGCTCCTGGTCCCCACGATTCGACCCCTCTGTTCGATGAGTTTCGAACACTGATTGAGGGTCGAGGTTAGGGAAGGAATCGGATTTGGCTGGCCGAAATCGTTTTAGAATCGTAAACAGTTGGTCAAGATTTCCGGAAACCGTTTGACCTTTCGGCGGCTCACCCCGCTAATACTTGCCCACCAATTAATATGCCCAAGCTGGTTGTCATTACCGTCGGCTTCAACGACGCCTCGTATGAAGTGAAGCCGGAAAAGTCCTCCGTCGGACGGTTACCGGACAACCAGATTCCACTGCCCGAGCCCAGCGTTTCCAGTCGGCATTGCGAATTGTATGCCAAAGGAGATGAAATTGTGGTCAAGGACCTCAACTCCACCAACGGTACATTCATCAACGAGAAGCAGTTGGAAGCAGGCAAGGAAGTGGTATTGCGTCCGGGTCAGGTTTTGCGTCTCGGTCAGGTGGAACTCCGGTACGAAACGGGGAAAAAGCAAACGGAACAACCCCGAACCACCATCAAGCTGGGAGATGCCGCTGTGTCGGGCCCAACCATGGTTATCTCCAAAAATTCGGCGTTTGCGAAAAAGGACAACAAGATCGCCAAAATCTCCATCGGTATAGGCGTCGTTTTGGTTTTGGTTATCATCTTTTTTCTCTACAAGGCGTTCAGCCAGGCCAGCGGGCCCGCTACGCCCTGACTTGGAACACGGGTGAAGCAAGGAGCGGAAATCTCTCCAGAGGGGCGCCAGGCAGAATTCCGATTCAACCACCTTCCAAGAGAAGTTAGTGCGGAAGTTTCGCATGACGGTTGACAAAGAAGCCTCCATTCCCCAATTTCCCGCCCGGTTGATCGCCTCGGTAGCTCAATGGCAGAGCAGCTGACTCTTAATCAGTTTGTTGTCGGTTCAAGTCCGGCCCGAGGCACCAACTTCATGAGAAAAACCGCACTTCTTTTCGTCGGCCAGGGAGCCCAGGTCGTCGGCATGGGAAAGGATATGGCCGAACAGTATCGTTCAGCCCGCCAACTGGCCCAAATTGCTGACGATATCCTCGGCTTCAGCCTTTCTCGAATCTGTTTCGAGGGTCCCATCGAAGAACTCACCCGGACGGAATTTGCCCAACCGGGAATCTATCTTGCCAGTTGGATGGCTTGGGCTGCCCTGTGCGAGAAACATCCACAACTGGAGTTTCACGGCACGGCGGGACTTTCCCTGGGCGAATTCACTGCGCTTTCCGTAGCCGGTGCCATGAACTTCGAGCAGGGCCTTCGATTGGTTCGGGCTCGCGGCCAACTCATGCAGGAGGCCTGCGAGGTCACCCACGGTGGAATGGCCGCCATCCTGGGGTTGGATGAAGCCGCGACACGATCCGTTTGTGAAGCGACCGGGGTCACCCTCGCCAACCTCAATTGCCCGGGACAAATCGTCATCTCGGGTGCTGCGGACCGAATCCCGGACGCGGTGGCCCTGGCCTTGGAACGTGGAGCCCGCAAGGCGGTGCCATTGGTCGTGGCGGGAGCCTATCACTCCCCCCTGATGACGAGCGCCCAACCCAAGCTCGCCCGGGAGATTGCGCAAATCGATTGGTCCCCGCCGCGGGTGACCGTCCTGGCCAATGTCGACGCCCTTCCCCATCAGGCTCCCTCCGACATCGCCCGGAGACTGGTGGAGCAGGTTGTTTCGCCCGTTCGATGGGAGGACTCCATCCGCGAATTTATCCGCCAGGGTTTCAATTCTTTCATTGAGCTGGGGCCGGGCAATGCCCTCTCAGGGTTCCAGAAGCGTATCGACAAATCCGTCGAAATGCTTCGAGTCAGCGATTTGGAAAGCCTCGAAACAACCCTTGCAGCCCTGCAGATAGCCCCTTCAAATTCATGAGCGAACTTCTCGATCAGGTGGCGGTGGTCACCGGTGCCGGTCGCGGCATCGGGCGTGCGATTGCACTGAGCTTTGCCACTGCCGGTGCCCATGTGGTTTGCGTTTCGCGCACCGCCGAAAATGCAGAACTTGTTGCAACCGAGGTTCGTGCGCTAGGCCGCAAGGCATGGGCCTTTGCCGTGGACGTCGCCCAGCCCGAGCAAGTTGCGCAGGCGGGAGAAGCCATTCTCGCGGCGTCTGGACGAGTGGACATCCTCGTCAACAACGCCGGGGTGACCCGCGACGGTTTATTGATGCGCATGAGCGAGGCCGACTGGGAGACAGTCATCAACACGAATCTTCGCGGTGCATTCCTCATGACCAAGGCGTTCACCCGGACCTTTCTCAAGCAACGCTCGGGACGAATCATCAACGTCAGCTCGGTCATTGGACTCATGGGCAACGCGGGCCAATGCAACTACGCGGCCAGCAAAGCGGGTCTGATTGGCTTCACCAAGTCGGTCGCCAGGGAACTGGGGTCGCGCGGGATCACTTGCAATGCCATCGCCCCGGGATTCATCGAGACCGATATGACGGCAGCCATGGATGCCAAAGCCCGCGAAGCTCTTCTGGGACAGATTCCCCTTGGAAGCCTGGGCAAGCCGGAAGACATCGCCGGAGCGGCTCTCTACCTGGCAAGCCCGGCCGGAAGGTACGTGACAGGTCTCGTGCTGACCGTCGACGGCGGCATGGCCATGTGATTTTTTCGGAATGCGAAAAAACGTGAATTTGCGCCCAAATTGATGAGTCGAGATAAAAGGTAGGGTCGACTCGAAATTTTTATGGCAAACGCGGCTTGACGCATACCGACGCGCCCCCTAGACAGGCCACTCAAAACCGAAACAACCTTATGGCTGTCGAAAAAACCATCGAGCAACGGGTCAAGGACATCATTGTCGAGCAACTGAGCGCCAAGCCTGACCAAGTCACACCGGAAGCGAAGTTCATTGAAGACTTGGGGGCTGACTCGCTCGACACGGTTGAACTTGTCATGGCATTGGAAGAAGAATTTGACGCTGAGATTCCTGACGAAGAAGCCGAAAAGCTTCAGACCGTCGGCGACGTCATCAAGTACATCGAGGACATCCAGTCCAAGTAGTCGTCCAAACTGACGGCGCTCAGGCAGCCGGACTCTTTCGGCTGCCTTTTCGTTTGGCGGGGCAGAATTTTTCTTTGCCTCAGCCATTTCGCCGACTAATCACTCTGCCCCTATATGAGTTCATGGTCCGACCGTCGTGTGGTCATCACGGGACTTGGAGTGGTTTCGAGCTTGGGTTCGGACCCTTCAACCCTGTGGCAACGCCTGGTCAATGGTGAGTGTGGCATCGACCGCATCAAAGGCTTCGATCCCACTGGATTTGACTGCCAAATTGCGGCTGAAGTCCCCAATTTTGATCCAACCGCTGCCTTTCCTTCGCCCAAGGAACTGCGACGAACCGATCGATTTACCCAATTTGCCGTGTTTGCCGGAGCCGAGGCACTCAAGGATTCCGGAGTCGACCTCAACGTGGTCGATCTGAATGAATTTGGGGTCTTCATCGGCTCTGGAATCGGCGGACTGCGGACAACCGAAGACCAACACAAGGTTCTACTGAACAAGGGACCTGGTCGAGTTTCGCCCTTCATGATCCCCATGTTGATTCTCAACATGGCTTCGGGGCTCTTTTCTCTCTACTACCGGCTCAAAGGTCCCAACCTCGCCACCTGCTCCGCATGCGCCACCGCCACTCACGCTCTGGGTGAAGCTTGGGCGGTCATCAAACGCGGCGATGCCAAACTCATGGCTGCCGGCGGCACCGAGGCCACTGTGGTTCCCTTCGGTCTGGCTGGATTTGCCGCCATGAAGGCCATGAGCACCCGGAATGATGATCCACGCCATGCGTCCCGTCCGTTTGACCGAGACCGCGATGGTTTTGTCATGGGTGAAGGGGCGGCCGTCCTAATTCTCGAAGAATTGGAACATGCGCGAAAGCGCGGTGCGCGGATTTACTGCGAACTGGTCGGCTATGGCAACACCTCGGACGCCTGTC
This sequence comes from uncultured Verrucomicrobiota bacterium, assembly GCA_903896505.1. Lineage (GTDB taxonomy): Bacteria > Verrucomicrobiota > Verrucomicrobiia > Limisphaerales > UBA9464 > CAILNN01. The sequence goes on from CAITXU010000091.1 coordinate 6,478, forward strand.
ACATGACGGCTCCGGATCCGGAAGGGGAAGGTGCAGCCCGCGCCATGCAGATGGCACTCCGCCATGCGGGCCTCGCAACCGACCAAATTGACTACGTCAATTGCCATGCCACCAGCACTCCGGTGGGCGACGTCTGCGAGACCAAAATGCTGAAGCGGGTTTTTGGCGCGCACGCCTACAAGCTTGCGGCCAGTTCTACCAAAGGGGCCGTGGGCCACATGCTGGGTGCAGCCGGGGCAATTGAAACGATCATTTGTTGCAAGGCCCTCGAACATCAAATCGCCCCGCCCACGATCAATCTGGAGAACCCGGATCCAGAATGTGATCTGGACTATGTCGCCAATGTTGCCCGCCCGATGAAGATGGATACCTTTGCCAATAACTCGTTTGGCTTTGGTGGGCACAACGCGATAGTGATTGGTCGCCGCTTTACCGGATAAACCGCAACGGATCGGCTCAGCCAAACGTTCAATCGCCTACGTTGGTTTGGTTCCTGGCCCATGTCGACCCGCGCCACAACACGTCACGCGGAACTCGTCGCGGAAATACGGCGACTTGACCACGCCTACTACGTTCTCGGCAAACCCGAGGTCACTGATTTCGAGTATGATCGCCTCTATCGCGAACTGACCGATCTTGAAACGTCCAATCCTGGACTCGTTACACCGGAATCTCCCACCCAACGAGTCGGTGGCGGTCCGGTCGATGAGTTCCGTTCGGCCCGACATCAGGTGCCGATGTTGAGTCTCGAAAACACGTATTCCTCCGAGGAGGTTCGAAGTTTTGTTGCCCGAGTCCAAAAGCTGGCGCCAGACGAAGTCCTCGAATGGATTATTGAACCCAAGGTGGACGGTGTCGCCGTTTCACTTCGTTATGAACACGGACGATTCGTCCGCGGTGCCACCCGGGGCGACGGCGTGATGGGTGACGATATCACTTCCAATCTGCGAACCATCCGTGGGCTACCCCTCACACTGACTCCTCCATCGGGTCAACCCGTTCCGGATTTGGTCGAAGTCCGGGGCGAAGTGTATCTCCCCCGCGCCGGTTTTCAGCGGCTCAATCGCGAACGTGAAGCTGCCGGTGAAGAACGTTTTGCCA
>CAITXU010000092.1 GCA_903896505.1 uncultured Verrucomicrobiota bacterium
CGAGTGACCGGGAAGAAGGCAATCTCACCGAGTCGATGGCCCGGTATCGGTTGTTTGTGTTTGGAGAAGGGATGACCGAGGGGGTGCAGGGACCCGATGGACCAGCCATTCGGGCGGGACTTTCACCGGAAAAGGTTCGGCAAGGGTTTGCCCAGAAGGGGAAGCTGGGTTGGGGGGAGTATGAGCGGTGTCGGGTAAGGTACGTTACCGATGGCGCGGTGATCGGGAGTCGGGGCTGGGTGAATCAGGTGTTTGAGGACCATCGCCAGCGGTTCGGACCCAAGCGCAAGGATGGGGCGAGGCGGTTCAGGTTCCTGAATGAGGCAGATATCTTTGCGTTGCGGGACCTCAGGGTGGAGCCGGTGGCGGTGGCGGGTGGTTTAGAGACGATGCAGTAGGTTTTCGGTTTGTCTTTTTGCAATTAAGTCCCGACTCGCATTTCCGCGATCGACAAGTTAGAAATGGGACTGGTTTATGCCCGCCGGACGTTCACAACCCAAGACGCCAAACACGAAAGGCTCCTTCGTCGACAAGGTCCTCGGACGCCTTCACCGATTGGATCCCGATGGTTTGCAGACGGCTTTTCAGCGGTTGGCGCGGGATCGCTCGATCCTTGAAACCCTATTCAATACCATCGAGGACGGAGTCATTGTGGTCGATAATCACGCGAGAATTGCGTACCTCAACCACGCGGCGGCACGTTTCCTGGGGGTGTCCGAGACGGAGGCCGAGGGAGTTGATGTCACTCGGCTGCTTCCGCAGGTCAAATGGGACCGAATTGCAGAAATGGACAGGGCCGGGGGGCGCGGTGGCATCCGGCAGGAATTCGAGATGGACTATCCGCGGTCAGGCTTTTTTCGTCTTTACGCGGCACCGCTCGATGGCGATTCGACAGGCAGTTCGGGCGTTGCGTTGATTCTTCACGACGCGACTGAGGCTCGTCGCCAAACATCCGAAGTGGTTGAAAGCGAAAGATTGAAGGCGATTTCTCTTCTGGCGGCCAGCGTCGCTCATGAAGTGGGAAACCCTCTGAATGCACTGCACATCCACCTTCAATTGATGGAACGCGAGTTGGTTCGCCTGAGGGAGGTGGGAAGCGGAAAGAAGTCCATTTTGGCGCATGTTGGTCGATTGGGGGAGTACCTGTCCGTGTCGTTGGGTGAAATTTCGCGGCTCGATTATGTCATTACCGGATTTCTTCAGAAGATGCGCCAAACGCCACCGCGGCTCGAATCCGCCTCCTTAAACGAAGTTATTCAGGAGACGCTGCTGGTTCTTAAACCGGAAATCGAAAATCGAGGCCTCCATGTGAAGCTAAAGCTGGCTGCGGTCGTACCTCCCGGTCTATTTGATCCGTCGCAAATTAAGCAACTGCTGTTGAATCTGTTGAAAAATGCCATGCAGGCAACAACCAAGGGGGGAACCTTGGCCTTGGCTACGGGCAACACCCAAAACGATGTCTGGATGTCCGTGGCGGATACGGGCTCGGGAATACCTTCCGATCTGCTCTCGCAAATCTTCCAACCCTTCTACAGCACCAAATCGGATGGAACCGGTTTGGGATTGATGATCGTGGACCGCATCCTGCGAGCTCATCGAGGTCGAGTAGACGTGCAAAGTGTTGTAGGCAAGGGGACTACCTTCACTGTCTGGCTGCCTCGCGCAGACCGTAGTCCCCTCATGCTTCCGCAATCGGTCTCCAGCGGATCGAAGCCGTCTTGATTTGCCGGCGGCAGCGCCGATAATATCGGCCTATAAACGTCATGAAACCCAGCGTGGGAATTTCGGAAAAGGACAGGGCGGCCGTAGTGAAGCTACTGGTGCCATTGCTATCCGATGAGTACGTCCTCTATACCAAGACGCGCAACGCTCACTGGAACGTAACGGGACCCCATTTCAGTCATCTTCATAAATTCTTTGAGGACCAATATTCGGAGTTGGACGAGCACATTGACAACGTGGCGGAACGAATCCGGCAACTTGGAGCGCTGGCACCGGCTACACTGGCCGAATTCGCCAAGACCACCCGGTTGAAGGAACATCCCGGTCGGGAGTATTCGGCGCAGGAATTTGTTTTGGAGCTTTCGGCGGACCATGAAGCGGTCATCCGTCAAATCAGGGAAGATGCCGAACGAGTTGGAAATCTCGGCGATACCGGTACCCAGGATTACCTCATCGGTCTCATGCAATCTCACGAGAAAATTGCCTGGATGTTGCGCGTTTCCGTTAAGGAGTAGGATTACCGATTCAGTCCAAACCGTTCGTCTGTGTCCGTTAGCTCGGCTATCCGGCGTTCCTATTTTCAATTCATGAAATTCGCGCTGGGCTCGGACCATGCCGGTTGGCCTCTCAAGGAACAAATCAAGGAGTGGCTGACACTTCATGGGCACGACGTGGTCGATTTTGGAACGCATGACGCGACTCCTTGCGATTATCCCGATTTTGTCGTTCCGGCGGCGCGGGCGGTTGCCCACGGAATGGCCGAAAGAGGCGTTGTTTTCGGTGGCTCGGGCAATGGCGAGGCTATGGCGGCCAACAAGATCCGAGGTATCCGATGTGGCCTTTGCTTTACCACCGAGTTGGCACGGTTAAATCGGGCGCATAACGACGGCAATGTGTTGTCGCTTGGTGCCCGTTTGATCACCTTAGAACTGGCGCTCGATATCCTCCGAGTCTGGATCGAAACCCCATTCGAGGGAGGCAGGCACATCGCGCGCCTTGCCAAGGTGGATATCCTGGGTTCGAACTAATCTGCAGATTCGTTACTCGGTGGACCGCTTTATTTTTAACACAAAGGGACAGGTCATCTGTAGGTTACTGCAGGGTCTGTCTACCGGCCATTTTTCAGGCTTTCAAACCTATCGGGGGCAGCTCCATGGATTTCGGATTGGACCCGGTTTGAACTTACGGTCATTTTCATCAAATGCCTCGTCGTTCCGTTTCTTCGTCGACCTCCCTTGAGCGCGCCTGGTCATCCATCGTTGTGGATGGCCCGGAGCGTGCCGCCAGCCGCGCCATGCTCCATGCGGTTGGGTTTGCCCGCGAGGATTTTGCCAAATCCCAAGTGGGAATCGCGTCCACCTGGAGTCAGGTGACTCCTTGCAACATTCATCTCGACCAGCTCGCAGTGAGTGTCGCCTTGGGGGTCCACGCTGCCGGAGCCAAGCCGCTGGTGTTCAACACCATCACCGTCAGTGACGGGATTTCAATGGGCAGCGAGGGAATGAAATACTCTCTCGTCAGCCGGGAAGTCATCGCCGACTCCATTGAAACCGTTGTGGGCTGCGAAGGTCTGGACGGGGTTGTGGCTGTGGGCGGTTGTGATAAAAACATGCCCGGCTGTCTCATCGCATTGGCCCGGCTGAATCGTCCGGCAGTGTTTGTCTACGGGGGGACGATCCTTCCCGGCGACTATCAGGGGAAACCGGTCGACGTCGTCAGCGTGTTTGAGGCTGTCGGTCAGCATGCCGCAGGTAAAATCAGCGATGAGCAATTGGCCGGTCTGGAGGCTGTGGCCATTCCCGGTGCGGGCTCATGCGGCGGAATGTACACCGCCAATACGATGGCCAGCGCCATTGAGGCCCTTGGGATGAGCCTTCCAAACTCTTCCGCCCAGGCTGCGGTGTCCAAGGAGAAAACAGTCGATTGTGAGGCGGCTGGACAGGCGGTGGTCGAACTGATCCGAAAGGGAATCCGCCCGAGGGACATCATGACCCGGAAGGCATTTGAAAACGCCATCACTGTGGTCATTGCCCTTGGCGGTTCCACCAATGCCGTGCTGCATCTGCTGGCCATGGCCCATGCGGCGGGCGTGAAACTGACCATTGACGACTTCACCCGTATTGGGCGGAAGGTGCCGGTTCTCGCCGACCTCAAACCCAGCGGCAAATACGTCATGGCGGAATTGGTCCGAATCGGCGGCACTGTTCCGTTGATGAAGATGCTTCTGGACCATGGACTCCTCCACGGGGATTGCCTGACGGTCACCGGGCGGACCATGGCGGAGAATTTCAAAAAAGCTCCATCCTATCCCAAGGGGCAGGATGTTGTCCGCGGCTTCGACAACCCGATCAAGAAGGACAGCCATCTCGTGGTTCTCTATGGAAACCTTGCACCCGGGGGGGCGGTCGCCAAGATCAGCGGGAAAGAGGGGCTGGTTTTCCGCGGCAAAGCCATCTGCTTCAACAGCGAAGAGGCTGCCCTCCAGGCCATCCTGAAGGGGACCGTCAAGGCCGGACACGTAGTGGTCATTCGTTATGAAGGACCCAAAGGCGGACCCGGAATGCGGGAAATGCTATCACCCACCTCCGCCATCATGGGCCGTGGACTTGGAAAAGAAGTGGCTCTGATCACGGACGGACGCTTCAGCGGAGGCAGCCATGGATTTGTCATCGGGCATGTCACGCCGGAGGCTTACGACGGTGGCCCTCTGGCCGTGGTCAAGAACGGCGACCCGATCACTATTGATGCGGAGTCCCGCCAAATCACGGTGGAATTGAGCGCCACCGAGCTCAAATCCCGTTTGAAGGCTTGGAAACAACCGCGTCCCCGTTACACCCGCGGCGTCTTGGCCAAGTACGCAAAAACTGTCAGCACAGCCTCCCTAGGAGCGGTGACGGACGCTTTTTAGTCGGTCTCGATCCCGGTCGTTCCGTCATCAACACATCATGCAATCACAACTATTTGGCCAGACGGGATGGACCGTCAGTCGGCTGGCCTATGGCGGTTGGCGACTCGATGGACCCGAGGGTCATCCGCTGAATGATGGAGGAGTGGTGGGCATTCGGGCTGTTTTGAGTGCGGCCGACGCCGGATACACGGTTTTCGATCTGGCCGATATCTATGGAGGCGGTGAAAGCGAGCGCATCTTCGGCCTTGCCCTTCGTCAACGTCCGGGCCTTCGGAGTCACTTGCGGGTGGTGAGCAAATGCAGCATCCGGCGGTCCGGCGACTCGGGGTCGGCGGCTCCTTATCGCTACGACGCCAGCGCTGAGTACATTATCCGGAGCGTCGAGGGCTCCCTGACGCGGATGGGCATCTCGGAATTGGACGTATTATTACTTCATCGACCGGATTATCTGTTGCAACCCGATGAGGTCGCCCGAGCCTTTGACCAACTGCGGCAATCCGGCAAGGTTCGGGAGTTTGGGGTCAGCAATTTCCGTCCATCTCAAGTGACGGCTCTTCAGCGAGCCTGTTCCCGCCCACTCGTGACCCATCAGGTGCAAATCAGTCTGGTGTACCGAGAGGTCTTGGACGACGGGATTCTGGACCAATGCCTCACAGACCGAATAACTCCCATGGCATGGAGCCCATTGGCCCGAGGCGATCTTTTATTGGGTGAAATTCCGGGCGCTCCAAAGCTGCGATCGGTTTTGAATGCGGTCGCGACTGAACTGGGTGTGCCCCCCGCCATCGTGGCTGTTGCGTGGCTGCTCCGTCATCCGGCGTCGATTCTGCCGGTTGTTGGCTCGGTTCAGCCGGATCGAATTGAAGCCCTCTCCACGGCAACCGCCTGTCCTATGAGCCATGAAACCTGGTATCGACTTCTGGAGGCGACCCGCGGCTCACGCCTCCCTTGACTTGGAGCCATCGGAATCGGGGGGCCCGGAGGTGATGACCGGTTTTAGCAATTAGGCGTTGCGGTTCCTGCGCTTGGCGCAATAGTTTTCTGACATGGAACAGCCCTACCCCATTGTGGCAGGCCTGTTGGCTGCCCTGACCCTGCTTCTGGGTTTGGCGGTTCTCCTCCTGTGCATCTACCGCCGCCATCTGCGGGGCGTTCGGCGTCCGGGACCTGGAATGGATTTGCTGGCCTTTTCCACCCTCGGAAAGAAGCGCATGATGGCGTTTCCGGTGCCAGTTCGATGGATTGCCATCCATTCGTCGCATGCAGTGCGGTTGACCGAATGGTTGGGACCTTCGGCTGTCTTTGGCATGCCCTGGTCGGAGGCGCTGGCACGGAGCCGGGAACGACGATTTTTTGTCTCACCCCCTGTGGATGGATGGACGTTGGTCATCGGTTCCTCGGTGCCCGATCCCGCTCAGAACGTTGATTCAGTCTATATTTTTCTTCGGCGTCTGAGTGCCGTGTTTGGTGAAGTCCACTATTATGGCGCGGACCGCGTCCTGGGTTTTCATGGCTGGGCTCGTGTCGACCGGGATGTTGTCACCCGCGCGTATGCCTGGGCCGGGGAAACCCTTTGGAATGAAGGTCGAATGAGCATTGAAGAACGGGAGTTGGGGCTTCGATGCCGAGCCTATGGGGAAGAGGCCGATGCCGTCCGATTCCCAGAGATGCCGCCCGAATTCCAAAACGTCGAGCGTGTGGTCCTGCTTGCCCGGCGTTGGAGTATCGACCCGATTGCGGCCAGCGAAATACTCCTCCACCAAGATGGGGTGCAATCCGGAGATAATGGCGGGCCTTCAAATTAGTCTCAAAGGTCCGTCTCAGGTGTCCGATTGGGATTTTACCTGCGGACTCCATTCGCGTGGCCCGTGGGAATGGCTAGTGTCCCAGCCGTGACGTTGGAAACAAGCGTGTGGCACTGGGCTTTTTTTGCCCTGTTTGTCCTGGTGGCCCTGGCGTTCGATTTAGGGGTTTTTCACCGGAAAGGGCGATCTGTCGTCCTTCGAGAGGCCTTGATGTGGACCATGATCTGGGCTGCCTCCGCTGTCACCTTTGCGCTTTGGGTCGCTCCGAACTGGATTCAAGGCTGGGGTTCCACACAAAGCGCGACGTTCCTGACCGGCTATGTCGTCGAACTCTGCCTGTCGATGGACAACGTTTTTGTCATCGCCGTTCTGTTCCGCTTTTTTCAAGTTCCACCCGCCTGGCAACATCGGGTTTTGTTTTGGGGCATCGTCGGAGCCCTGCTGATGCGAGGGCTGATGATCGCCATCGGGGCCGCGGTCATCACACGATGGTCCTGGTTGCTATATGGCATGGGACTTTTCCTGGTTTGGACCGGTCTCCGGATGCTGCTTGGGTTTGGGTCTGAATCCGGTGTGGCTCCAGAACAGAATTGGGTCCTCCGAATCGCCCGAAAGAATCTTCCCATCAGTTCCGATTTTGATGGTGAACGCCTGACCACCCGGAGGAGTGGGAAATGGATGATGACCCCGTTGGCCCTAGTCCTCATCGTGGTGGAAACCACCGACGTCGCCTTCGCTTTGGATTCCATACCGGCGATTTTTGGGATCACCCGGGACCCGTTCATTGTATTTACCTCCAATATTTTTGCCGTTCTCGGCCTGAGGTCCCTCTATTTTGTGCTGGCCTCCATCATGGATTATTTCCGCTTCCTGAAGTCGGGTCTTGCTCTGGTGTTGGTGGTGATTGGCTTGAAAATGGTTCTCCGCGTCCCGCTGGAGCGTTGGTTTGGTGAGCAGTTGATGATGGGATCATTGCTGCTGGTTCTTGGTATCCTGGCTGTTTCCATTCTGGGTTCGGTCCTTTGGAAGCAGGTGGGGGGCTCAGCTTCCCGGCCTGACGTCCCATAATGCTGAAAATGACGACAAACCCTCCGCTCGATACCCGCGCCATGGTTCCACCGCTCTCGGCAGAGCTCGCGGCATTGCTGTCAGGTGATGGTTCCGAGGGGTTGACCCTCAATCAACTTCTTAGCAAAACCTCGGGTCGCGGTCCATTTGGTTTGATCATCCTTCTCAGCCTGCCATTCATGGTGCCTGTCAGCCTACCCGGGGTGAGCAACCTCTTTGGAGCTGTCATTGTTTACCTCGCTTGGAGGCTCGGGTGTGGCCACCCCCCACGGCTCCCCCGAAGTCTGGGCGACCGGCAGGTGTCCGGTGGGTTGTTTGCCCGTGTGCTCCGTGCGGGAGTCCGCCTACTGGCCTGGATTGAGCGCCTCGTCCGACCAAGAAACTCGGGCTGGATTCAATCACGGACCGGGCGGGTGGTGGGGGCTGCGGCACTTGCGCTTGGCGGCATCATGCTCGCGCTTCCGCTTCCTCCGACCATTCTATTTTCCAATTTTATTCCCGCCATTGGCGTGCTGCTCGTCGCGGCCAGCATGATGGAGGAGGACGGCATGGTCATCTGGTTGGGATATGTCGCCACCATTGCATCTGCCATCTATTTAACCATCATGATCGGTTTACATCTCGAAATTCTTCTTCGATTAATTCGAACCTCCACCCATTGGTGGAACTCTTGACGCATGAAGCTCCGCTGGTCTGTTGCTCCATCCCATTCAAATCGAGATTCGTCCCTGGTCCGTGACCTGGGACTTCATCCGCTCACCGTCCAATGTCTGGCAAACCGCGGCTATGTGGAGCCATCGGAAGTCGAGGCTTTCCTTGAACCCCGCCTAAGGCTGCTCGCAGACCCTTTCCGCCTTCCCCAGGTTGCCCAGGCGGTGGACCGTTTGTTTCAAGCGTGGGAAAGGTCCGAGTCGTGTGTTGTATTCGGTGATTATGACGTCGACGGAGTGACCTCCACGGCGCTGCTGGTGAGTACCCTGTCCAGGTTGGGTTGGAAGGTTGGCCACTACCTGCCACGTCGACAGGAGGAAGGTTACGGGTTAACGCGCAGTGCGCTCGAGGCCTGCATGGAACGGAGTCCGATGACCCTCCTGCTGGCTGTGGATTGCGGCTCGACTTCCAACGAATTGATCGCCTGGCTCCACGAAGAAGGTGTGGACGTCATTGTCATTGACCATCATCAGGTGAGCTCTCCGCCGCCGCCTGCCTTGGCGATGGTCAATCCCCAGTTGGACATGTCTGCCGAACCTCACGGGCGGGAACTTTGTTCGGTGGGTATTGTCTTCAAATTGATTCATGCCTTGCTGAAGCACGGACGCCACCGGAATCTGCCGGCCTTTTCCAGTTTGGAGCTGAAGAATTGCCTGGACCTGGTCGCCTTGGGGACCATTGCAGACTTGGTGCCTCTTACCGGCGAAAACCGTATTCTGGTGGACGTGGGGCTGAAGCGCCTGGATGCCACATCCCTCCCGGGGTTGGTTGCTCTCAAGGAAGTTGCGCAGACACGTTCCCCGATCGGCTCCTATGAAGTTGGCTTCCAGCTTGCGCCTCGCCTCAATGCGGCCGGGAGACTGGAAACCGCCGAGGCAGCGTTGGAATTGCTTCTTGCTCCAGATATGGAAACCGCCCTGCCACTGGCCAAGGCCCTCGACGCGAAAAACCGTGAACGCCAGGAGATCGAACGAACCATGGCAGAGTCCGCCTTGGAGACCGTCCGGCGAAACTTTAATCCGGATCAAGACATCGTCCTTGTGGAGGCCCATGAAGACTGGCATCTCGGGGTCGTTGGCATCGTGGCTTCCCGCGTCGCCCGGGAGTTCTATCGGCCCACTTTCATTCTGGGCCGCGACGCCGCCGGTTGGCGGGGATCGGGCCGCAGCATCTCTGGATTTGACCTCGCGGCCGCCCTGCGTGAATGCGATGACTTGCTGACGCGCCACGGAGGGCATGCCATGGCCGCCGGTGTCAGTCTTCAGGTGGATCAACTCGACGCTTTTAGGATTCGATTAAACCAGTTGGCCCGCGAACGCCTGTCCCCTTCGGGTCTCGTTCCCGAGCTTCGTCTGGACGGCACGACCCGGCTGGCCAATTTGACGATCGACCATGTCCAGGAGCTGTTTCGACTGGCTCCGTTTGGATCTCAAAATCCATCCATCCAGATCGTGATTCCTCAGGTTAGAATGGCCCGGCCCCCTCAGCGAATGGGGAAGGAACAACGACATTGGAAGTTTTGGATATCCGATGGTGGCACTCCGGTGGAAACCGTATGGTGGGGCAACGGCCAGGAGAATCCGCCGGATGGTGTTTTTGATGTTGCTGTTGTCCCTGAACTCGATCGTTACGGCGGTCGTACCTCGGTCAAATTGCGACTTCTGGACTGGCGTCCGTCCAGCCCTGCCAACCCCTTAAACTAAAACATCGACATCCCATGTCCTGGCTGACAGACCCTAATCTCTGGCTGAGCTTTCTGACCCTGACCATTTTGGAAGTGGTCCTGGGCGTGGATAATCTCATCTTTATTTCCATTCTGAGTGGCAAGCTTCCCGTCGACCAGCAATCCCGCGCGCGTCGACTTGGGCTCGCCTTGGCTGTTGTGACGAGGGTTCTCCTACTGCTGTCCCTCTCCTGGGTGATGCATCTGGACCGTCCCTTCTGGAGCGGTGAAATCCTCGGACTCACGATCGAGCCGTCCGGCAAAGACATCGTCCTGCTGGTGGGTGGCCTGTTTCTTATCTACAAAAGCACCCGCGAGATTCATGAGAAATTCGAACCATCGGGTACAACCGACACCACCAGCCGTGTCGTTCCGATCTTCTCCCACGTTGTTGTTCAAATTCTTCTGCTGGACATCGTCTTCTCCCTCGACTCCGTCATTACCGCCGTCGGAATGGCCAATCAGGTGGGGGTTATGATTGCCGCAGTCATCGCGGCCTTGCTGGTCATGATTCAGTCAGCCGACGCCATCAGCCGGATGGTGGAGCGCCATCCCACCATCAAGATGCTGGCTTTGGCATTCCTGATTCTGATTGGCACCATGTTGGTGGCCCAGGGATTCCATCAACCGATTTCGAAAGGCTACATTTACTTTGCCATGGCCTTTTCCGCAGGGGTCGAAACGCTCAACATCCGGCTTCGCAAACGCCATTCCGCCGACTCGGTGGGCTCGACCCCCACCCATCCCGTGCCATGACCATCCCCGAATTGCAGTCCAATGAGGAACTCCGTCATACAGAATTCCCCATCACTGCGCGGAAGATATTCCTGGGTCACGGTGCCGTCTGTCCCTTGCCGCGACGGGTCCAGGAGGCTGTTCATCAGATGGCCATCCGGGGGATGGAGTCGGACCAGGATGCCGCATTGCCCGTTCACTTTATTTCCGATACCCGCCGGTTGGTCGCCCGAATCCTCGGTGCGGAATCGGAGGAAATTGCCTTCGCCGGCCCGACCTCCAACGCCCTCAGCCTGATTGCGGGTGGGTTGAAATGGCGGCGCGGTCAAAATGTCGTGGTGTACCATGATGATTACCCCGCCAATGTCTACCCGTGGATGGCCCTGGCAGACCGGGGTGTTCAGGTGCGCTTCTTGAATGTCCGCGACCTCGGTCGCATCCGTCTGATCGACGTTCAGGGGCAGGTCGACGAAAACACCCGCCTCGTCGCTCTTTCCAGCGCCCACTTTGTCAGTGGCTGGCGGTTGCAGATGTCTGCACTCGGTCAATGGCTCCGAAGTCGGGGTATTTGGTTTTGTCTGGATGCTATTCAAACCCTCGGTGCATTTCCCACCCCGGCTGCTGCAACCGATTTCATGGCGTCCGACATGCACAAGTGGATGCTCGGACCGTGCGCCGCCGGTATCCTCTACGTCAAAAAGGACCGTCTCGAACAACTGACACCAACGGTTCAAGGATGGAATAATCTGCACTGTCCGGGATTCCTTACCCAGGAATCGTTGCAATACCGGAAGGATGCCCGCCGTCTGGAGGCCGGATCGCTCAACCTGCTCGGTCTGGCTGGACTCAGGGAGGCGTTCCTCTTATTGGAAGAAATGGGTGTCGATGCCATCGCTGCCGATCTTCTCGAGAAACGTCGCTGGTTGGTGAAGGCCCTGGTGGAACGCCGCTGCGAAGTCCTACTGCCGGATGCACCCGCGGAAAATACCAGCGGCATCACCACCTTCCTCGTGCCCGGCCACGACTCAGCAACCCTTCATCGCCGCCTCGAGGAAGTGGGCATCGTCGGCTCGATTCGTTTCACTCGGGATGGCCGCCAGTGGCTCCGCTGGACTCCCCATTACTACAACACCATCGAGGAACTCGGACGGGCGGTGGAACAGTTACCACCGTCGGAGTGAAACCGTTAGGGTGCTCTCTTTCGAAATGTTTGTGTCCCGTTCCGATGAACCGACAACGGTCGACACAGAAGAGTGCGGTGGAAAGTCATTGGGCCGTGGACGCCATCATGAGTGATCCGAACCGCCGCGGCTCACCGGGAGGTTCGCCCTACCATGGCTTTGTGAGTTTTCGATGCAACTAATTGATTATCCGCCGCATAGGTAGGGCGAGGCTCCTGCCGAGCCGTGGCGGTCCGAACCACGCCCCATCCGCAGAGGCGAAGCCAATGGGCCGTCCGCAGGACCAGGACCGGGAACGCGGACGTCTCGTCCGCACTGCGGTCCGAACCACGCTCCATCCGCAGAGGCGAAGCCAATAGGCCGTCCGGAGGACCAGGAACCGGGAACGCGGACGTCTCGTCCGCACGGCGGTCCGAACCACTCTCCGTCCGCAGAGGCGAAGCCAATAGGCCCCGCAGGACCAGGAACCGGGAACGCGGACGTCTCGTCCGCACGGCGGTCCGAACCACTCTCCGTCCGCAGAGGCGAAGCCAATAGGCCCCGCAGGACCAGGAACCGGGAA
>CAITXU010000093.1 GCA_903896505.1 uncultured Verrucomicrobiota bacterium
CCTCCTCACGCCTCGCCCTGGGGCATTTTAGGCGCAACAAACTGCAAGCTATTTGGGATACACGACACTAGGAATGAAGGGAAGTAGAAGGCAGGTGGGGAACCTCCATCGGCCTACTTCGTCGTCGAGATCGTCAAGAGTTCCTTAGGCGTCCATGGCTCCGTCCGGCTTGCCGTGGACTTTCGAACTCGGTCGACCACGTCAACGGGAACTGCGGGAGAATGATTTCCGAACGACTGGCGCACATAGCTTAAAACGGCGGCGATCTGGGCATCCTCCAAACCGCCCATGGACGGCATCGGCACCGCGTCCCCGCCGCCAAAGAGTTGACCGCCCACCTGAACCTGGCCTTTGAGCCCGTGGAGGAGGATTCGAACCAATCGCGATGGCTCGCCCTGGACCCATTCACTTCCCGCCAGGGGCGGATACACCCCCGGCAATCCTTTTCCTTCCGGCTGATGACACGGCAGGCAGGCCATTTCATAAATCGCCTGCCCCGGCGAGGTCGTCTTCTGCGAATCCTTCATCAACGAATGGAGGTAATCTGCCTGCACCGCGCCACCGTCCAATCGCAATTGCCCGGAGGCAAATGGTCTGGCCCAACGGGGCTGAAGCGCTCGGGCGCTCTGTCGAATGGCGTAGTCCAAAAAGGGGTCCCGGGATGATTCCAATGCGCCGGTCACCACCGTGATTGCTTCCGGTTTTTGGACATAACTGGCGGCCACGACCGCCTCGAGTCGAACCCGGGGCTGGGCATCGCGTGCCGCCCGGGCCAGAATCGCTACGGCGTCCGGAAGTTTATCGGCCCAGGCACCCGCAACCCGGGCACCATAAGCGCGAACCCGGAAATCCTTCGCCGCAAGCAACTGAGCAAGAAGCTTGGGCCGGACCGTCTCGTGAGCTTCAAACACGCCAGTGACCTCCAACAACAACCGTTCATACTCGGGAGCAACGGGGTCCAAACCGGCCACCCAACGATCTGCGGCGGCCACCACTTCCGGTCGGGAACCGTCGAACAGCAACCGTTTGGCCTGCTGACGGACCCATCGCTCTGGCGAGCGCAACTGGTCAAGAAGTGCGTCGGAATTCATCGAAGCCAAATCGGGAATCTTGACCGAAGGATACCCCTTGGCGGTGATGCGCCAGATTCGCCCGTGGGTCTTGTCACGGCGCGGGTCCGCATAGCTGGCCTGATAGTGCCCGATGATGGGATTAAACCAGTCGGCAATGTAGATGGCTCCGTCGGGCCCCACGCTGACATCCACCGGGCGGAAGGAGGTCGAGGAGGACCGGACCAACTTCGGAAGCTGAGTGGTGGCAAATCCGGACCCGGCATCAGCAAAGCGGTGGAGTTCGACCACCGCCCCAAAATAACCACCAATGACCGCACACCCCTGAATGCTCTCCGGCATTCCGCGGGTCCTGATAATGTCGAGGGAGGTCGACTTGATTTCGGTGTCAAAAAGAGGTCCGACCGAGTGGTACTGCTCAGGGGAATTCGCGTAGGAAACATCTGCTGAGGTCGAAGAACCACTGCCCAGAGGGCTTGCCCCGCGTACCATGCCCGGAACCGTCCAATAGCCCTGAGGTCGGTCACCGGACTTGTGGAAGACCTGCCCGTAATCATCAAAGGCGACACCCCAGCAGTTGGCACCGGCCATTCCGCCTCCGAAGAAGCCATCCATGCGCAACGTTCTTGGGCGCAGACGCCAGACGCCGGCGCGGTCCAGCCGGGCAATGCCCCAGGGAGTCTCCACCCTCGAAAAAGCATGAAGACCCTGGGTAAACCAGAGGCTTCCGTCCGGCCCGTGACAGATCGAGTTGACCAACTGATGCGTGTCTCCGATCCCAAACCCCGAGAGCACCACCCGGCGTCGGTCGGCTTTGCCATCCCCATCGGTATCCTTCAGATGGACAATTTGATCGAAGTCACACACATAAAGTCCTCCATCGCCGGGTTCCAATCCCTGAACCATGGTGAGTCCATCGGCATACCGGACCACCATATCCGCACGACCTTTGCCATCGGAGTCCTCAAGGCGAAGAACATAGTCGGAGGGCGGCACGCTGGCGCGGGTCTGGGGATAGGTGGGAGAGCATGCCACATAGAGGCGGCCTCGTTCGTCCCAGGCAATCTGGGTCGGCTTGGCCACTCCGTCGCGTTCGGAGGCAAACAATTGGATGGAATATCCGTCGGCGACGGTGAATGTGGCTGCCTCTTCTTCCGGGCTCAGGGCGGACGCTTCTGACGCTGGCTGAGCCGCAGGAACCAGGGGCAGCGGACCATGAACTTCGCCTCGAATCACCGCCTGAATCCGGGCCTCGGCCGCTTCCAGTTCCACGCGATGCTGTTCGAGAGCCCCCTGAAGCGATGGCTGGCCAGCCACTCCCTTTCCAAAGGGCTGCGAAATCCGGTCACCGTAGGCAAAAGACCAATTGGCCGGACGCCAGCAGTCGTACCAAATCCGGTTTTTCTCCACGATGGCCTGACGCAGTTCAGCGGAGGGACTGCTCTCCGGAATCGTCACGCCCAACTGTCGGACGATTTCCCGGGCAACCTCCCGCAGACCGTCCGGGTTGAGATGGATGCCGTCGTCCGTCAACCGTCCGAGGGCCGCAGGGCGATGGGAAAGCGGTTCAAACAAATCGACAAAGACTGCGCCCCTCTGGGCCGCCAGATCCCGGATGACCGAGACATATGCGGCGACATCGTTGTTGCGAAGGGTCAGGTCCGGGGCATCCGGAGACATGGGTCGCTCAAATGGCATCGGTGAAACCACCACCAACCGACGGGTTCTGGCGGCAAATTGGTCCAGCAACCGGTGGTAGGCAGCAATGAACTCGGGAAGACGCGATTTGCCATCCAACGCCTCGATTTGTCCGTACTGCACCATCACCAAGGTCGCCCCTGCCCGCTCCAACTGGGGAGTCCACGCACCAAAATGGAGGTCACGCCATTGCTCGTAGACGGTGTCGGCCTCCCAAGCCATGGGACGAAACCGGGGGCGCTCTTTGGACAAGGCTGGAGCCAGATAGGATTCGATTTCTCCCACCTTTTGATCGCGGACGAAGTTCTCCTGGCCGATCAAGGCCACCACCTCTCCCGCACCGAGTGCAAACCGTCGTTCAGGAAACGGGGCCAATGGAAGAGTCGGCTGGCCCTCACCGAAACGCCCCAGGACCTCGTCTTCCAAGGGCACCTCGGGTTCCGGCAACTCCTCCAACTCGATGTTTCGATAGGCGATCTCGGCTTTGCTGCCACCGTGGATTTGCAGGGCGATGATTCCGTCGGGTTCGATGCCTGGGTCCCGCTCGACCCAGACCGCGGTGCGCTGACCGTTCAGGGTCAGGACCACCTGGCGCCCGATGGCCTCGATCTCGTATCGGTTCCAATCGCCGGGTTTCTCCACTCGAGCCACGAGGTTGGTATCGGCCATGGCCAATGTCCGATTCCTCCGGGATTCGTCGTACAGGCATCCCGAAAAACCGGCCCCAATGTCGGCTTGATAGCCTGAAACCTCATTGGGCGGCTGGACCACCCGGCGGCTGCGAAACTGGACGCCACCATTCACGAAGCCCTCGGTGCCGATCAGTCGATACTCGAGTTTCAATCGGAAATTCTTGTATCGGTTGGTCGTGGCGAGGAATTCATTGCGCGGATTTCCCGCCAGTGAACCTCCAACGATGGCCCCGTCCCGAATGCGCCAAACCGTCTGGATATCGCCCTCCCAGCCGGAAAAGGTAGTGCCATCAAACAGTCGGACCGGAGCGCCCATCGACAGGAAGAGGGACGACAGAGTAAGCCAGGAAAAGAGGAGGCGTTTCATGGAGTGAGCGAACTTACACCGGCGAAACCCGGGACGTCGAGACGCTCGATGGGGATGGACGGTTGGCCCTCAGTGCCTGATTCAATCCGTGGAGATCACGCCATCAACATTCATGGTGGGATCGGACCGAGGGTTTTATGTTTACCAAGCGCCCGCCCCCGGGTACTTCAATCGAAGCCGAACGATACCCAAACGCCGGACTTCCCTCCCTCCTGAATTACCCTCCATGAGCACCACCCCATTGACCGCCCTCGAGTTGGACCAGTTGACCGCAGACTTGCATCGGCTCGCCCGAAATCTCTGGTGGAGTTGGGACCAGGATGCCCAGGAGTTATTCCAAAGCCTTTCGCCCCGCGGATGGCAAAATCTCTACCACAATCCGGTGGCCGTCCTCCGCGAGGTTTCCCCCTATGAACTTCGGATGCGGCTGCAAGCTCCCGATTTTGCGGCCAAGGTGCGGGCTGTGGTGGCCGGCTTCGATGCTTACCTCAAAGAGAAAAACACCTGGGGTGCCACTCACGCTCCGGCATTGGCCCAAAATCCCGTCGCCTATTTTTCCGCCGAATTCGCCTTCCACGAAACCCTCCCCATTGCAGCCGGTGGATTGGGAGCACTCGCCGGCGACCACGCCAAGGCTGCCAGCGACTTGGGAATCGGCTTCGTCGGCATCAGCCTGTTCTATCGCGAAGGGTACTTTCAGCAATCGGTCAATCAGGACAACTGGCAGGTGGAGTCGTACACGCTCCTGGACCCGAACAACCTTCCGCTCGAACCGGTGGTGGATGCCGTGGGAGAACGCGTGGTGTGCCGCGTGCCCATTGCCGGTCATTCCGTCAGTTTTCAGGCATGGCGGGTGAATATTGGACGATGCCCCGTCTACCTTCTCGATTCCAATTTACCGGATAATGAATTTCCTCTCCGCGACCTCACGAACCGGGTCTACGGGGGTGATTCAACCACCCGTATCATGCAGGAGATACTGCTCGGTGTGGGCGGGGTCCGGTTGCTGCGCGCCTTGGGAGTCCAACCATCGACCTTCCACATGAATGAAGGTCATGCGGCATTTCTCACCTTCGAACTGATTCGGGAAAAGCTGGCCACCGAGGCCACTCTGGACTCCGCCAAGGAAGCCACCCGGAAGGAATGCATCTTTACGACCCACACACCGGTCGAGGCCGGACACGACCGGTTTAATGCCGGATTGATGGGTTATGCCGGCGGTCGCTTCCAAACCGACCTGGGATTGACAGCGGAACAGATCATGGATTTGGGCCGCGTCAAACCCGGCACAGCCGACGAACCGTTCTGCATGACCGTCCTGGCTCTTCGATTCTCCCGGGCGGCCAACGGCGTCAGCGAATTACACGGAGCGGTATCCCGCGAGATGTGGCAGGAGCTTTATGGAGTAAAGACTCCAGAGGAAGTACCCATTGGCTATGTCACCAACGGCGTCCATCTGGTCGGTTGGATGAAGGGTCCCGCCCGACGGCTCTGGCGGCAAAAATTCTGCGAATTGGGCCATCCAGCCTCAGCCTTTGTCTCGGAGGCCAACACGCCGGAATTTTGGAAAAAAGTAACCGACCCCTCGGTTCTTACCGATGAAGAACTGTGGGCGTTCAAGTATCAATTGCGTCGGGAATTGATCGAATTCACCCGCCGCCGCCTCCTGCTCCAAGGTGGCACCTTCCATCAGGGCGATTTTATCAGGTTCGATGGTTTCCTCAATCCCGATGCCTTGACGATTGGGTTCGCCCGCCGCTTCGCAACCTATAAGCGCGCTCCGTTGATTTTCGATCAATTCGAACAAATCGTCAAACTGGTCAAAGACAAGCGGCGTCCCGTCCAGTTCATCTTCGCCGGGAAGGCCCATCCGCGGGATGACCAAGGCAAGGCCTTCATCCAAAAGATCATCCATCTGAGCAAGTACAGCGAGCTCAGCGGCAACCTGGTGTTTATTGAAAACTACGACATCCACGTCTGCCGTCAGATGGTCAGCGGTTGCGACATCTGGCTGAACAACCCCCGTCGGCCTCTCGAGGCCTCCGGTACGAGCGGCATGAAGACCACTCCTCACGGGTGCCTGAATCTGTCCATCCTGGATGGCTGGTGGCGCGAGGGCTACGACAATCAAAACGGCTTTGCCATCGGTGCCGACTCCCACCCGGCGGATGTCGCCGAGCAGGACCGGGTGGATAGCGCTAACTTGTTCCGCACCCTTACCGAGCGAGTGGTTCCCACCTTCTATGACCGCGGGACCGACGGGATTCCCCGTCAGTGGCTGAAACTGATTCGGCACTCGATGGTCACCCTGGCCCCGCAGTACAGCACCTGGCGCATGGTCCAGGAATACACGAACCGGTATTACCTGCCGGGATCCAACGCCTGACCACCGCCCACCCCATCTCCACCGTTGCCCCTTGACCTCACCGTCCAGGGAACGACGGTGTCGGTGTTAAGAAAGGAAGTAGTTATGCCAACGTTAGTGAAAGAAGAAGAGGCGGTCAGGACAACCAATGACCTTTGTTTCCAGGAAGATGTCCTAGAAGCGATGATACCGGTTTTGGTCGATTTTTGGGCACCGTGGTGCAGTCCATGCCGGATGATTGCCCCGGCGGTTGAAGAATTGGGACGCGATTACCAGGGTCGTACCCGGGTTGTGAAACTCAACGTGGATGAGAATCCCGAAGTCACGGCCCGATATGGAATTGCCAGCCTCCCCACCCTGCTTTTGTTCAAGGGAGGACGGGTCGTCGATCAGGTTGTTGGTGCCGCCAGCAAACGAGTCATCGCCGCCCACGTCGAAGCCCAGTTGAATTAGGCACGGCATCACCGTTGGATGTGCCTCCGAAGGAGGGGCTCTTCAAATTGGCAGCGGCATCCTGCCGCTCTAGCCGCACGTCCGCGAATCTTGTGTGTCCTGGACTGCCGCAGCTCCGCATAAGACCGTCGTTCGCATCACGTAGCGCAGGTTTTCAAACTTGCCGGGCCGTCGGGAGGTCCCACAGCCTTGGCAATGGGGACAAGCCCGGCATTGCCGTACCCGCGATCTTCCGGAGTCAGGCGGGAAGTGACTTGGGCGGCATTGTGTGGTGGATGTGATTGGGACCGCCTACGGCTGGGGAGGATTCGCGCTATAGAGGTGCCTTTAGATGGGGAGTGGTGACGATCCATGCAGTAATTGGGGACTTGCAGGAGCGCGTCCCTCCGACGCAAGTCCCTCCGGAGGAGGGACATCCAAC
>CAITXU010000094.1 GCA_903896505.1 uncultured Verrucomicrobiota bacterium
CAACCGGCCTGAACTGGCCCCATACCCCTATGCTCGTCGTCGAAAACAAACTGTTCCCCTGTCCTCACTGCAACCGCCCGACCATCCATGCTGCCAACCGGCATCGGATCCACTGGGTCAAACACCTGACCTTAACCCTATGCACCTGCGGGTGTTGGGGGGCGGTCCTCGCTCTGATCATTTTTTGGCGGATGTTGTTCGGGGCAGGGGGTAGTAAGTGGGTCTGTACCGTCTGTGGCAGCGTCAAATAAAGGCAACGGCGATGCTTGTTCATCGGTGGAGTGGTCAGAGAACGAAGGTCTGACTTTCCCATGGGAACCCTTGGACCCCTCTTCCACCTCACCCTAATGAGGCTCTCGTAAACCGCGGATAAACCGCACCCACAAAAGCGTATGAAACCCGTTGATAGCACACTTCCCAGTCCTGAAGTTGCAGTTGAAGCCACCACCACTCCGACCCCACCCAAATCGGGATCAGGCGCAGCCCCACGCCGTTCCACGCCAAAGGTGTCGAAGCCCCAAACCGCGTTAAAGACTCCGGAACCCGCGAAACCCAGGAAATCATCCAAGGGCGATGTCGACCCCGAGCCGATCGACCGACTCCCGAGCACCCTGCCAGAACTCCGTCAGACCAAGGGGGGACTGGCAGCCTGTCTATTCCTCGAGGGTAAGGACCCAGGAACCATCGCCAAAGAACTCGCCGCAACCTTCAAAGTGGCCGACGTTGTGCAGGCGATGAAGATCACCCGCCGCATCATTGGCCGGGTTCGACTCTATCAGCGCGTGTTCGAGCTGGTACCGAAGCGACGGTCGTGATTACCGAGTTCGATCCCGGCTGGTAATCTGGCCGGGTGTTTTTGTGTACCACCGGCGGGTTTTGGGGGCAGTGCTCGTCCTTGTCATCTTGTTGAGGATGTTTTGGGTGTCGGGGGCAGACCGATAGCCGTGTAGGAGATACTGGAGTGCGAAGGGTAGCCGCTACTTTGAGGGTCCACAATCGGCTGTGTAAGCGCGGTACTTGCAGCTACATCAGTCCAATAGCCTTCAGAAGACACTTCCAATCCTCATCGTATTTCGCCATTCGGATTAAGTCATCGACTAAATACCGTTGAGCAATCTTCTCGGCATTTTGGCCCTTTTGGTAATTCGGCCACACAGCTTGAATTTGGTGATCAACCGACGATCGGGAAAAATTCGACATTTCATTTCCACGAAACATTCTGAGGATTACACCTTCATGGTTCGGACGTTGAAAACAAACAATCAGCCCCAATTCCTTGGCATGTGCCCGAACCTTATCAGTCGACCAATCTCCCGTTGCAGCCCGATCACTATCAATAACCAGGAATGATTCCCTAAACGGTGTTCCGTGACGTGCCGCCACCGTTCTCATTCGATGGGCCTCGCTTACCAAGTTGGAAAAGCCGCCGCCCCCGATCACACGGGTTTCTAAGTGCACGTGAAGTCCTTGCTCGTCAGCGAGTCTACCGATCCATTTGATAAACGACTGTTCGCTTTCACCTTCCACGGCAAGAAAAAACCGTTTCCGTTGTTTAATGCGTCGGCTCATCGAGTTTC
>CAITXU010000095.1 GCA_903896505.1 uncultured Verrucomicrobiota bacterium
CGGGGTCAGGCTAAACGTAACTTTCGGAGCAAGCGTCGCACGGACCGCCGCGGATCGGCGGGAGCCTCGCCCTACCGATGTTGCTCTTGTTCAATAGGTTGTACTTGAATCATATGGCTGGGAAGAAAAACTGTTATCTGGAAAGTTAGAGACCTGCAGACGGTCTCGTATCGCGACGTGGGCCTTCATCCTGAGCCCGACTACGCCAACAGGCTTTGGATGACCTGGCCGTGGACGTCGGTGAGGCGGCGGTCCACGCCGTTGTGGCGGAACGTGAGGTGGGTGTGGTCGATGCCCAACAAATGAAGGATGGTGGCGTGGATATCGTAGACAGTGGAGGGTTGATCCCGATCGAGCGGCTTGTACCCCCATTCATCACTTTCGCCGCCGCAGGCACCGCCTTGAATGCCTCCACCACACAACCAATTGGTAAAGCAATACGGGTTGTGGTCGCGCCCCACACCGCCCTGGGAGCTCGGCATCCGCCCAAACTCGGTGGTCCAGAGGATGATCGTATCTTCCAAGAGTCCGCGCTGCTGAAGGTCCTGAATCAGGGCTGATGCACCGCGGGCGAAGCCCATGGCCAGAGGGCCGTGGTCTCGTCGGATGTCTTCATGGGAGTCCCAGTTCCGCCGCGGAAAGCTATTGTCATTGCCGCTCCAGATTTGAACGAAGCGTACGCCGCGTTCGATGAGGCGACGTGCGGCCAGACACTTGCGTCCGAAGTGGTGCATCTCTTCTTCGGCATTGATATCCTTGGGCCAGGTGGGCGGGTTCCTTTTGACACCGTAAAGGTCCAGCAGGTAGTCGGGTTCGCGGGAAATATCCAGAGCCTCCGGAGCCGCCAACTGCATTCGGGCGGCCAGTTCGTAGCTGCGAATGCGGGCATCCAACCGGACATCACCTTCCCGCTGCATCGCATGCTCCCGGTTTAGCCGATTCAACAGAGCGTGGGTGGCAGACTCGCTGTCGGGGGAAATGAATCCACCCGATTCTCCCGCAAAGAGATCGCTCACCGGATTGGGGCGACCCGGAAAGATGGTGGTGCCCGCGTGTTGTCCGGGTAGAAAGGCAGAGTCCCAATTCTTGGGACCATTGGAGGCAAAGCCGCGGTGGTCGGGAAGGACCACGAAGGTCGGCAGATTTTCGTTGAGGGAGCCGAGTCCGTAACTGACCCACGCCCCCATTCCGGGAAAGCCCGGAAGTTGAAAGCCGGTGGATTGGAGGTAGGTGGCCTGGCTGTGGACGCCGGTTTTGCCCACCAGATTGTGAACGAAGGCGAGCCGATCAATCACGGGACCGAGAGCTGAAACCACTTCAGAAAGCGGTTTACACGTTTGGCCGTACGGCTTGAAGTTCCAGACCGGTTTCATCCACGGGCCGAGACCATCTTGGAAGGCTTCGACGTGCTCTCCAAAATCGCTCTTCTGACCGTCCCGACGAACCAGTTGTGGTTTGTAGTCAAAGAGGTCCAGATGACTGGCGGCCCCCGCCATGAACAACTGGATGACCCGCTTTGCCTTGGGTTTGAATTCGGGAAACGAAGTTAAATTCCCAGGATTGGGGTTGGGTTGGGTCGCGGCGAGCGACCGGTCGCCTCCCAATAAACTGGCCAGTGCAATGCCTCCCAGTCCACCGCCTGAATTCCAGAGAAATTCCCGGCGGCTGAGGGCCCCGCGATGACTCCGGGTCTGATGAAACGGCGACGGGTGTTTCATGCTTAATCGACAAAGGAGAACTCGTTGAGATTCAACAGCAGACGACAGTAGTTCTGGAGTCCGTGGTGTTGAGCGTAGGCGGTGAGGGCAGCCTCGTCGGATGTCGAAGGCGGTCGTCCTGTGGCTTCGATGTAGCTACGGCGCACTTGGGCTGCCAGATCACCCCTCGTTTCGGATAGTTTTTCGGCGAAATGTTTCGATGAAGAAATGATGAGGGCATTGTTCAGCAACGAGAGAGCCTGCAAGGGGGAAAGACTTTCGTTTCGCTTGCTGACCTGCATGGACGGATCGGCGCAATCGAGCACGGTCATGAACGGTTGAGGTTGTGACCGGACGATAAAGCGATAGATGGACCGCCGGTGGGTCTTGGGGTCCTCAGGATTGTGCAGACCGTACTCGTAGTGGGGAGAATGCTCCGGGTGCTCAACCACAAAATCTTCGAACGAAGGTCCACCCATGGTCAGGTCAAGTTGGCCGGAGACGGCGAGCACGGCATCGCGGATCGATTCGGCTTCGAGCTTGCGCCGATTCTGTCGCCACAGGTACCGGTTATCTGCGTCGGTGCGGCGGGCTCGATCCACTGCCGACAGGTCTCCCGGAGTGGTCGAGTCGTCCTTTTGGCCGGCGGACTGGCGGTAGGTCGAACTGGTGACGATCAGAAAGTGGACGGATTTCAGTGACTGGCCGCCGTCGCGGAATTCGCAGGCCAGCCAGTCCAGAAGCTCCGGATGAGTGGGCAATGCCCCCATGCGCCCGAAATCATTCGCGGTATCGACCAGTCCGCGGCCGAAGTGGTACAGCCAGACCCGGTTGACGATGGACCGCCAGGTGAGGGGGTGGTCGGGGTGGGACCGCCATTGGGCCAGAGCCGCCCGGCGGTCGCCGTCCCGATGGTCCGTCGGGAGTTCAAATCGGGAGGATAGGGCGGACACACAGCTCAGGGCTCCAGGCACGACTTCCTTGCCGGGTTTTTGA
>CAITXU010000096.1 GCA_903896505.1 uncultured Verrucomicrobiota bacterium
GAAAGTTTGCGCCGACTTACGCTCGGCGGCTACGGGATCGACGGCGGCATCCTTCCCCGGTAGTCGCCGTCCGTCAGGCGGCGCTGATCGATCGGGAAACTCCATTCCGACGTAAAAGGACCACTGTTTCGCTGGTGGCTGTCGCCGGTCATTGGAGTCATCGCGGCGCCGAGCTCTCTCGTAACGGGTCCCGGCCAGATAGAGTTTGCGCCGACTCACGTGCGGCGGCTACGGAATCGACGGCGGCCTCCTTCCCCGGTAGATAACGTGTCAGGAGCACCTCAACCGCCCTGGAGTCGACGGGCGGCAGCCCGGTGTCGCTCCAAGATTGGACCCAGGTCGATATCGACAAATTGGCCCTCGCTGATTCGAACTCGACCGTGAACAATCAGGTGGCTGACCTGTCGCGGCAGACAAAAAAGCAAGGCCTCGACCTTGTCGTGCGCCCCGGAACTGGCGAGGTCTTCTGATGGGAAAACGGCAATATCCGCCCACTTACCCACCTCGAGGGAACCGAGTTCCTTTTCACGTCCGAGGCATTTCGCTCCTTCCCGTGTCGCAATCTCCAAGGCATCCGAGACTCGCATGGCACCGGCCCCGTGGGCGACCCGGGTAAGCAACAAGGCCTGGCGAGCCTCGGCCAGAAGATGACCGGAATCGTTGGAAGCACTCCCATCGACCCCAAGGGCAACCGTCGCGCCCGATTTGCGAAGATCGTTGACCCGACAAACTCCGGACCCGAGACGCATATTGCACGTGGGGCAATGTGCGATACCCATGCGATGCCGCCCGATTTCCGCCACTTCGGCATCGTCAAAATGAATGCCATGGGCCAGCCAGGTGCCCTCACGGGTCCAGCCTGCGGAACGGAGCACATCCAGCGGTCGCTTTCCGAAAAGCCGCAATGCCCGCTCCCGTTCCGCCTGGGTCTCACCGCAGTGGGTATGCAATCGGAGTCCGCGATCACCCGCCAACCGGGCCGTTTCGCGATAGAGGTCAGCAGATGCCGATAAAATGGCCACGGGGGCCAGGGCCACCCGCGCATGGGAACCCGGTGATGGATCGTGAAACTGCTCCACCACGCGTTCCATCGCGTGGAGGGCGGTGTCCAGTCCTTCGACCATCCACTCCTGATAGATTTCCGAGGTGGTGTCCATTGCCCCGCGCGCCGAATGAAAACGGATGCCAAACTGGCGCGCGGCCTCAAACTGCCCCTCGATCCAGCCCTCACTGCCTCCGACGAAGACATAGTGATGATCGACCGTCATGGTGCAGCCGGAGAGCATCAATTCCGCAAGGGCCACCTCGGTGGCGACCTGGGCATCGGCTGGGCGTGCGTTGCGCCAGACGGGGGTGAGGCCCTTCAGCCAGCCGTAAAGAGGTTCATTGGCGATGGGAGCCCAGGCGCGCACCAGATTTTGAACCATGTGATGATGCGTGTTCACCAACCCGGGCAGACCAATCCCCCCCTTGGCATCCAGGTGTGTGGCCCCCTCCAACGCCGGAGGATGCCCGGTTCCTATTTGTTCGATGCGCCCGTCCACAGCGACGATATAAGCGTCCCGCAGGATCACGCGGTCGTCGTTCATGGTGACCAAATAACCGAGGTTGTGAATCAAGAGTGTCTGGGGCATGTTCTAACCGCTGTCGGCAAACCCTCCGTCAGCCGACCTTCGGGTCGACACAGCCTTGCACAATTATGCTCGTAACCCAACAACGGGTCTTGCGCCGCTTTTGGCACGCCGTCATTCCCATGTCGCATCTGAAAGACGGCCCCAAGCCTTTCACTCTGCTTGGTGAACGGATCGTTCTCTGGAAGGACGCCGACGGTGCTCCCGCAGCCGTGCGCGACCGCTGTTGCCATCGGACCGCCCGGCTATCGAAGGGATGGGTTACCCATGGGGAGATCGTTTGTGGATACCATGGGTGGACCTATGACCGGAGCGGGCGTTGCACACGCGTGCCGCAGGCCGCCGATCAGTCCTCACCCACCGGCATTTGCGTGACCGGCTACCACTGTGAAGAACGCTACGGCTATGCCTGGGTTTGCCTGGATCAGCCTCTGACCAGTATCCCCGATTTTCCGGAATCCCGCGACCCGGGATTCCGTCAGATCGACGAGTTCTACGAGCTATGGCAGTGCGGTGCTCTGCGGCTAATGGAGAACTCCTTCGACAACGCCCACTTTTCCTTCGTCCACCAAAATTCCTTCGGCAAAGCCAATCATCCGAAACCATCGTCGGCGGAGATCGTTCCCTTTGAGGATGGTTTTCATTTTCACACGGTCGTTCCGGTCAAGAACCCTGAGGGGCTTCGCAAGGCCCTGGGAACAGATGAGGCGGAGACCGTCCGGACCATGAGCAACACGTGGTGGATTCCATTCATTCGAAAGCTTCGGATCGCCTATCCGCATGGTCTGGTCCATACCATTGTGACATGCGCCACCCCCATCGACGACCACAGCATCCAGGTGGTCCAGTTCGTCTTTAGGAATGATACCGAAGAGCAGGTGAAGGCGGAGGATGTCATTGCCTTTGACCGCGTGGTGACCGCCGAGGACCGGGGCATTCTCGAGGCCACCGACGCCGACACTCCCATCGATTTGAGTCGTCGGGCGGAAATGCACATGGCCTCGGACCGACCGGGCTTGATCATGCGTCAACGGCTGATGGAGCTCTTCGAAAAACACGGAGAGACTGAGGTTTGCCATCCCGCACCGGTTGCGGGATGACCCCTTTCCCATGGACCTTCCCGCACCATTGGAGCCAACCCCCTCTTTCGGGGAACTCTCATTTGATGAGC
The DNA here is from genome assembly GCA_903896505.1 of uncultured Verrucomicrobiota bacterium. Lineage (GTDB taxonomy): Bacteria > Verrucomicrobiota > Verrucomicrobiia > Limisphaerales > UBA9464 > CAILNN01. The sequence goes on from CAITXU010000096.1 coordinate 2,803, forward strand.
TCCGCCACCGTTATGCCAAAGGCATTCTGACGCCCGAGGAACTGGTTCGAGACACGTTGGCCAATCTTCGCTCCCTCCTGCCCTACCGTGGCCTCCGACTGAGGGAAAACATCGATATGCCTTCCCCGGCCCGTCGACCAAGTGCGGAGGCCCACCTTCACGGGATCACCTTCGTGAGCCCCCTCGTTCCCGGCTTGGAAACCGTCCTGACTCATGCTGCCGTTGCCGCGGGAGCCATCCAAGTGGGCCTGACCGTTGTTGAGCCATGCCATCATCCCCTCGATCCGGCCCAACTCCTCACCGGTCCCTGGGCTGGTGGTGCCATTGCATTGCTTGGCTGGGCCGCTCCGTTGGCCATCGGAGTGGACGAGGGGGGAGACCTCGCACGAATGGTCCTCCGGACCGGCATACCGGGATTTCGAATGGGAAGCTCCCATGGCTCGGCAGCCCCCGGTTGGCTGTACAGCTACCTGGTGGATGCGGCGGCTATTAGTGCCGGGTTGACTTCGGAAACGCCGGAGGCGGGTCACTCCCTTCGGCATTGGCATGTGCGAGCGGATTCGGAGGAATCGGTCAGGCCCATCCTCGCGGCCCTTAAAACGCGGGAACCCGTTGAAGAAGGTATCGGCACGACCATTTGGGTCAGGCCATTGACGTTGGAATCCGCCGATTTCGCCTCCCGACAAAATCTCGCAGCGGCCTATATTCCGTGGCGTTGGGGTGGTCCCGAATCGTCAGCCTTTCAACTGCTCGCCCCTGAAGGTTCGGAAGCTGTGTTGGCCCTGGCGGCACGGCATCTCGCCGGTGCTGCTTCGCTCATATAGAACACGAGACCACCGGGCGAGACGCCCGGGTTCCCGGGCAGAGCCTGCTATCCCGGGAGCTCGGACGTCCCGTCCGAAGTGGGTATCCCCTTCATCAACGCCACTGCCACCGGGCGAGACGCCCGGGTTCCCGGGCAGAGCCTTCTATCCCGGGAGCTCGGACGTCTCGTCCGACTTTGGCATCCCCTTCATAAACGCCACTGCCACCGGGCGAAACGCCCGGGTTCCTGGGAAATGGCAGCAACACCCGTCGGCAACTCAAGCTGCAAAAGCCGAACCCGGCTCTTCCAGAATCACCTCGGAAATTCTGGTCATTATTCGACCGCCTGCCATTCTCGCGTGAACCCGGAACCGTCGTTGAATTCGCAGTCCGGAACCGGGACTGCAACTGCCATGGCCACACTTGCCACACTCCTGCGAAGCCGACGCGCAACGGGAAAAGGTTCATCGGAAACCGCGCTTCGCTCCTCGAGAATTGCCCTCTTCGCCCTCCTGAGTGCCGGGTGGGTCTCCTGGGTATCCGTTTCAGCGGCCCCCAAAACCGCCACCATGGACTCTCTCGACTGGCCGACCTACCTGGGAAACAAAGCCCGAAACCTTTATTCTCCCCTGCGACAAATCAACCGAAAGAACGTCAGTCAGCTCCAGGTGGCCTGGACCTACGACACCGGGGACAAAGGCGAATATCAGGCCAACAATCTCATCATTGAGGGCGTTCTTTACACAGCTTCACCCAAACGCAACGTCATTGCTCTGGATGCCGAAACAGGAAAAGAGCTTTGGAAATGGAACCCCGATTCGGAGCGTCCAGGGTCCGGAGGCGGACGCCAACGCGGCCTGGTGTTTTGGGAGAACGAATCGGGCGGCGAAAAGCGATTGTTCACGGCAGCCGGAAATCACCTGTACGCACTCGACCCTGGCACCGGCCAACCGGTTCGAAGCTTTGGCGACAATGGTTCGATCCACCTCGGTACCGGACTGGATGTGGAAGGCACTCCCAGCGTGGGTCTCAACACCCCGGGTGTCACCTATCGGGACATGCTGATCCTTGGTGGCGTCGGGGGACCGGGAGCGGTTCGAGCCTTCGACGTTCGAACGGGCAAGCGTCGCTGGATATTCCATTTGATTCCCCGTCCGGGTGAGCTGGGATACGACACCTGGCCACCCGAAGCCTACAAGACGGCCACCGGTCTCATGCCCTGGTCGGGCCAGTCGCTCGATGAGAAACGCGGCATTGTTTACATCGCCACCAAGACGGCCGAACCGGACTTCTACGGAGGCGCACGTCACGGACAGAACCTGTTTGCCAACAGTCTGGTGGCGTTGGACGCAGCCACGGGGCGTCGACTGTGGCACTATCAAATCGTCCATCACGATCTCCTCGATAAAGACCTGCCCTGTCCTCCGATTCTCTTGACAGTGGTCCACGAAGGCAAAAAGGTCGACGCGGTCGCCCAAGGGACCAAGCACGGTCGGCTCTTTGTTTTCAATCGTGTCACCGGTGTTCCGCTATGGCCCATCGAGGAGCGCCCGGAACCCTCCTCGGAACTGCGGGGTGAAGAAGCTTCACCAACACAGCCCTACCCATCGAAACCGGCACCTTTGATGCGCCAGCGCTACACCGAGGCCGACGTTTCAACCATTTCTGAAGAGGCTCACAGCAACACCCTGGCCCGAATCCGGCTTTCCCCCAACTTCGGCCCCTTCCCCGCTCCCAGTCTCCGGGAAACCGTCATGTTTCCGGGATTCGACGGCGGCATGGAATGGGGCGGAGGAGCCGCCGACCCGCGCGGAATCTATTACGTCAACATCAACGAGATTCCGTGGCTGTTCCAAATGGTGGAGATACGCCGCTCCGACGGTAGCGCTGTGCCACGAGGAGAGCAGGACTACATGGCCTTCTGTGCCCCGTGCCATGGCTTGGACCGTACTGGCAATCCCCAGGGCGGATTTCCCACCCTCATCGATGTCGCCAACCGAAAGACCCGCGACCAACTGTCACTCCTGCTCAAACAGGGTGCTGGGCGCATGCCCGCCTTTGATGCACTCACGGACGATCAGCGGAATGCGATCTTGAATTACATCCTCGGCGTGGAACCCGCGTCGACCGGGCGTCGGGACGAGGCAAGCACGGCGGCTGTCCCCCCCCACTCGGCACCGCCCTATACCTTCTCGGGATTTCGCCGGTGGCTCGATGCGGAGGGCTATCCCGCCATCAAACCACCCTGGGGACCGTTGAATGCGGTGGACCTCAACACCGGCGAACTTAAGTGGACGGTTCCGCTGGGCGAATATGCGAAATTAAAGGAACGTGGCATCCCGCCCACCGGCACGGAAAATTATGGGGGACCGGTGGTCACGGCAGGCGGATTGATCTTCATCGGTGCCACCTCCGACGAGACGATGCGGGCTTTTGACCAGGACACAGGCACCGTCCTGTGGCAGGCCAAGCTTCCCTATGGAGGCAATGCGACACCCAGCACCTACATGGTCCATGGCCGCCAGTACGTCGTCATCTCGGCAGGTGGGGGGAAATCAGGGCGTCCCTCCGGCGGCAGTATTGTTGCGTTTGCACTCCCGGTATCGACACCCAGTCCCCAGAAAAAATCGGATTTAAAAGAATAGGCGGGCAATGACAACGAAATGACCACCCCTGTCCTGCCAGCCATCTCTCCTGGGCGCATCCGGTGGATGGTCCTGATCGCTGCCTTTCTTGGCTGGCTCTTCGATGGCTTCGAGATGAGCCTTTTTTCCGTGGTGGCACGTCCCGCGCTCAAGGACCTTATTGGCCAGGGAGGCGATGTGATGGTCGGCGATTGGATGGGCCGCATTACCGCCGCCTTTCTGGTGGGGGCCGCCTTGGGAGGCGTGACCTTTGGTTGGTTGGGAGATCGGATGGGGCGTGTGCGGGCCATGTCGCTGAGCATTCTGACCTATTCGCTCTTTAGTGGAGCCGCCTATTTCGCAGGTGCCCCGTGGCACCTCCTGATCCTACGGTTTGTTGCCGCCCTGGGAATGGGTGGGGAATGGGCATTGGGCGTCGCCCTGGTGATGGAGACCTGGCCGGAAAAGCACCGTCCCCGCCTCGCCGGCGTCATGGGGGCTGCCTCCAATCTGGGCATGGTCCTGGTGGGGATCGTCGCCTGGCGGGTCCCCGTGACCGTCCAATCCTGGCGCTGGATGTTTCTGGTGGGAGCCAGTCCGGCGCTCCTGACGTTGCTCATCCGGATATTCATACCCGAGTCCCCCCGCTGGCAGGCATCCGCCCGAGGGGAGAAGATTCGTCCGCTCCAGGAAATCTTCAGTCGAAAATTCATTCATCGAACGCTCGTGGCATCGGCGCTCGCCTCGGTGGCCTTGATAGGCACGTGGGGTTCCGTACAGTGGATACCGCTCTGGGCGGACCAGATGACCGGTGGCACCGTAGCCAACGCCAAGGCCCAGGCACAGATGCTCTCTTCCCTGGGCGCGACGCTGGGCAGCGCCCTTGCCCCGATTTTGTTGGGACCACTTTCCCGGCGATGGAGCTACTTCATTCTTTGTGTGGCTTCGTTGGCCGTCTGCGCAGCGCTTTTCCGGAGTTTTAGTTCCTTTGGAAGTGAATTTCTTTCCATGGTTTTCCTCACTGGTGCCTGCACTGCGGCATTTTATGGCTGGTTGCCGCTCTATCTGCCCGAGTTGTTTCCCACCCGCATCCGTACCACCGGACAGGGCCTGGCTTATAATTCGGGACGGGTTCTGGCTGCTGTGGGTGCGCTGGCGGGCGGACAGTTGGTCGGTTTTTATCATGGCAGTTACTCCCAAATGGCCTCGGTGATCACTCTCGTGTACCTGTTGGGCATGGGATTGATTTGGCTCGCTCCTGAAACCCGTCATCAACCGCTGCCTGAATGAGCCGCTCCACCGATATCCGCCCCTCGGCCATCACCGGCTACCACCTACCGGTCGTCACCCGGGTACCCCTCAAGTTTGGTCCTGAGACCCTGAGCTCCGTCATCTGCCTCCGAGTCCGGATGAGAGTGGAGCGACGGGACGGAGCTTCTGCTGAAGGCTGGGGAGAAACGCCATTAAGCGTTCAATGGGTCTGGCCCAGCCTCCTGCCCTATTCCGAACGATTGGAGGCACTCCAACGATTTTGCACCGTCCTGGCAAAGGCCTGGGCCAACTTCAACGTGTATGGCCATCCGGTGGAGGTCGGATACGATTTTATCGAGGACCAACTTCCGGAACTGGCACTGGAATTCAACCGTTCCCAACCGGATGGGGCCGCTCTTCCCTGGCTCGCCATCCTGGTCTGTTGCTCGGCCTTTGACCTGGCACTCCATGATGCCTTTGGACAATTCCACGGAACCACCGTGTATGAAACATTGAATGGCCGGTGGATGACCCGATTTCTCTCCGACTTTCTACAACCCGCAGAGGATGCGAACGTCTCCTTCAATGGTCGGGAGGTGGGTCAGGGGTTGGTATTTCCAACGTCCCACAGCATCACCGCATGGCACCTCGTCGGCGGCAAAGATGCCCTGGAAATGGAGGACCTGGACGGCACCGAGCCCGATGATGATTACCCGGTCACCCTCAAGGACTGGATTCAACGAGACGGACTGAAATGCCTCAAGGTCAAGCTTCGCGGCGATGATGCGGCCTGGGACCTGGGGCGTTTGCTTCGAGTGGGACGGTTGGGTGCCGATCTGGGCGTCGACTGGCTTTCAGCCGATTTTAATTGCACCGTCCGCGACCCGTGGTATGTCACAGAGATTCTCGACCAACTGATGCGGGACGCCCCCCGCACCCATGGCATGTTGCTCTATGTCGAACAGCCGTTTCCATACGATCTGGAACACCATCCGATGGATGTTCGTGCTGTTTCGGCCCGCAAGCCCCTTTTCATGGATGAGAGCGCCCACGATTGGCGAATGCTTCGTCTGGGACGGTCCCTGGGATGGACCGGCGTCGCACTCAAGACGTGCAAGACCCAAACCGGAGCGCTGCTCTCCGCCCAATGGGCACGGGCCCACGGAATGACGCTGATGGTGCAGGACCTGACCAACCCCATGCTGGCCCAGATCCCCCATGTGCTCCTCGCCGCCCATGCAGGAACCATCATGGGGGTGGAAACCAACAGCATGCAGTTCTATCCGGAGGCCTCGGCCCCCGAGGCGTCCGTGCACCCGGGCCTGTTTCGCCGACGAGGCGGAAGCGTGGATTGGTCGACCGTCCAGGGTCCAGGGTTTGGCTACCGGTTGGGCGAAATCAAACGGCTTCTTCCCGAACCTGTTTTTCAATTTTAATTCATCAACACCTCCGAACTATGAAACTACGAAACATTCAGAGTTCCCTCCTCGTCGTCTGCCTGGGCATTGGCCTCCTTGTCCGTGGGGCGGATGGTCCTCAAACGCTCAAACTTCATGCCCGGCATCGTCAGACGGTTGTCGGCAACACCAATCAGTTCAGGACGGTGGATGAAACGCTGGACTGGGACCCACGCAAAACCGCCATCGTGGTGTGTGACATGTGGAACGAACACTGGTGCAAGGGCGCCACACGGAGGGTTGGCGAGATGACCCCAAGGATGAATGAGGTCCTCAAGGCGGCCCGTGCGCGGGGCGTCTTCATCATCCATTGCCCGAGCGACACCATGAAAAACTATGAAGGACGTCCGGAACGGAAACTGGCCCAGTCGGCTCCCAAGGTCACCCCTGTCGTACCGCTTCAAGACTGGTGCCATCTGAACAACACGAAGGAAGCCCCGCTCCCCATTGACGACTCTGATGGAGGCTGCGACGACGAACCTCAATGCCAGACGCGTACGGCCTGGTCCCACCAGATTGACGTGCTGGAAATCCAACCCGGAGACGCCATCACCGACAGCGCCGAGGCATACTATCTCATGCAACAACGCGGGATTGAAAATGTCATCGTCATGGGAGTACACCTGAATATGTGCGTCCTCGGACGTCCCTTCTCCATCCGACAGATGGTGGCCCAGGGAAAACACGTGGTCCTCATGAGGGACATGACCGACACCATGTACAACTCGCGCAAGCGGCCCTTCGTCCCCCACTGCGTCGGCACGGATTTGATGATCGAACACGTGGAGAAGTACTGGTGTCCCTCGATCACCAGCGTGGACTTCCTCGGGGGCAAGCCCTTTCGTTTTGCCGAGGACAAACGTCCCACCGCCATGTTGATGATCGGCGAGGACGAGTATCATACCTGGGAAACACTTCCCGAGTTTGTCAGGACCGAGTTGGAGCCGCAGGGTGTCCACTGCGATTTTGCGTTTGCCAATGCGAGGAACAAAAACGATTTCGACGGGCTTGAGCGACTGCCCGAGGCCGATCTTCTGATTGTGAGCGTCCGTCGCCGAACCCCTTCCCTGCCCCAAATGGAGCTGATCCGAAAGCATCTGGCGGCAGGCAAACCCGTCGTCGGAATTCGAACCGCCAGCCATGCCTTCGGAGCCAAGCCGGAGGATGACCGCCATGTCGGATGGGACTCCTTTGACCGGGAGGTCCTGGGTGCCCATTATGAGAATCATTACGGTGTCGGGCATGCCACTTTGGCTTCGGTCGCACCCGGTGCCGGGACCCATCCTCTCCTGACCGGGGTGGCCGGCACGAGTCTCCACTTTACTTCGCACCTCTATAAGAGCCGGAATCTGGCACCGACGACGACCGTGCTGCTCACGGGCAAACTGGAAGACCAGCCGTCCGACACCGAACCGATCGCCTGGATCAATACACCCGACGGGCATCGCATCTTTTACACCTCGCTGGGTTCTCCGGAGGATTTCTCCCAACCAGCCTTTCGTCGATTACTCCTCAACGGCATTCTTTGGGCGCTCAACCGGCCCATCCCCCCTGGAGACTACGTATCGCTTCCACCCACCTCCATCCACGCATCCATCATTTCGAACCCGCCACCGGAAGTACCCCAGGAAGCGCCACCCGATGCCGGTCCATTGCCGCCCGCCGAGGCCGCCCGGCATTTTCACGTCGCTGAAGATTTCGAGTTCGAGCAGGTCCTGGCAGAGCCTGATGTCGCCCAGCCGGTCTTTTTGAATTTTGACGAACGCGGGCGCATGTGGGTGGTCGAGTACCGCCAGTATCCGGCCCCCGCTGGACTGAAACAAATCAGTCACGACAACGTCTGGCGCTCGGTCTACGATCAGGTACCCCCGCCTCCACCGCATCATTTTCGGGGAGCCGACCGGATTACCATTCACGAGGACACAACGGGAACGGGCATTTTCAATCGGCACACCACTTTTGTTGAGGGTCTAAACATCACCACGGCCGTGGAGCACGGTCGTGGAGGCGTTTGGGTCCTCAACCCTCCTTACCTTCTGTTTTATCCGGACTCCAATCACAACGACATTCCCGACGGCGACCCCGAGGTGCGGCTTTCGGGTTTCGGCATTGAGGACACCCACTCTGTCGCCAACAGTCTGCGCTGGGGTCCCGACGGCTGGCTTTATGGATGCCAGGGTAGCACGATCACCGGCAACATTCTGGTCTACGATGCCGACGGAAAGCCGAAACCCAACCGTCCGGTGTATTCCCAGGGCCAAAACATCTGGCGCTACCATCCGGAACAACGCCGCTTCGAGATATTTTCCGAAGGAGGTGGAAATGCCTTTGGCTGTGAAATGGACGCAGCTGGAAGAATTTTCTCCGGCCATAACGGCGGAGACACCCGGGGCTTCCACTACGAGCAGGGTGCCTACCTTCAGAAAGGCTTCGAGAAGCATGGCCCACTGTCGAACCCGTATGCCTTCGGCTACTTCCCTCCGATGCCACACGCCCAAACGGCCCGGTTCACCCATAACTTCATCCTCTATGATGGAGCTGCCCTTCCGGCAGCCTACGCCGGATTGCTCTTTGGCATCGAACCATTACAAGGGCGGATTGTCCTCAGCCGGCTGATTCCAGACCATACGAGTTATCGGACCGAGGACCTTTCCCGCGTGGTCACCAGCGATGACCGTTGGTTTCGTCCGGTCGATATCAAGGTGGGACCTGATGGAGCCATCTACGTTTGCGATTGGTACGACCAGCAGATCAATCACTGGAGAAATTATCAGGGCCAAATGGACGCTTCCAACGGGCGAATCTATCGATTGAAGGCAAGAGGTTCCGGGCACCAGCCGATGCCGGACCTTCATTCACTGGATGGCCAATCGCTGGTTCATCTTTTAGCGACTCCCAATAAATGGTTCCGACAAACGGCTGTCCGACTTCTAGCGGACCGTCGAGACCCCACGCTATTCCCGCTTTTGAGGGATATCATCCGATCGGAAACCAATCAAACCTCCCTGGAAGCGCTATGGGCGCTTCACGCCGCAGGCGGGTGGAACCTCCATGACCAGTTGGCATCCCTCGGACATCCGAATCCACAGGTTCGCCTCTGGTCCGCCCGCCTTATCGGAGATGATACCCCCGACATCCCGGCCCTGCTCGATGCTCTCGTTGCCCGCGCAGAACAAGAATCGGTCCCGGAAGTACGGAAACAATTGGCCGCCACCGCGCGTCGAATGCCGTCGAAGACGGGACTGGCCGTGGTTCGGCAGCTTCTAATGCACGATGAAGATGCGGAAGACACCCGAATTCCGCTCATGCTGTGGTGGTCTATCGAGACCCACTGTGCCGATCATGGCGATGAAGTCCTGTCGCTGCTCACTGAACGTGACTTTTGGGACCGCCCGTTGGTCCGGAATTCCATCCTCGACCGATTGATGCGCCGCTTTGCACAATCCGGCACCCGATCGGACCTTCTCATTTGTGCACGATTGCTGGACCTTGCTCCCTCCAGCGACCACGGACGCATTTTGATGTCCGGATTCGAGGCAGCCTACAAGGGTCGCTCTTGGACCGGATTACCCGATGAACTTCTCGACGCCATGAACCGACGAGAGGTCGGGTCGATGGCGCTCAAGCTGCGCCAAAACGATTCCAAGGCATGGGAGGCGGCAATACAAAGTTTGGAAGATGAGAAGGCCACAAGCGGACAGCGGATTCAATTCATCGACATGCTGGCCGATTTAAAATCCCCCCGTGCATTACCGGGCCTTTTAAAGCTGGTCCAGACCACGACGAACATACTCGTCGAACAGGCGGCAATACGGGCACTGGCAGGATACGACGAAACCCGAATCGGAACCGTCCTCCTGGAGTTATTTCCTCGATCTGACAAGGCGACGCAGGACCTTCTGGTCGGCACCCTTTCCGGGCGGGCGCCCTGGACTCTGAGCCTTCTAAAATCAATTGAATCGGGGAAAATCCCCGCAGATGTCGTTTCACGATCCACGGTGCGGAACATTCAATCATCCACAACACCGGAAATCTCGGGTATGGCCCAAAAGCTTTGGTCCGTCATCCCTCAGCCTTCCACGGAAGAAACGAAAACAAAAATCGTTCACCTGACGACCGTGATCCAAAATGGACGGGGCGACCCCTATCGTGGCAGGGACTTGTTCGAGGCAAACTGCGGTGTCTGCCACCGTCTCTTTGAACGGGGTGCCAGCATTGGCCCGGACCTGACCGCCGCCCAACGCAACGACCTGGGCACGATGCTCCTCAGCATTGTGAACCCGAGTGCGGAAATTCGTGAGGGCTATGAAGCCTATTCGTTGGAAACGCGGGACGGACGATCACTCAACGGTTTTCTTGCCGACCGCGACCCTCAAGTGGTCGTGCTGCGCACGCTGGACGGTCGGAACATTTCCCTGCCTCGATCGGAAGTCACCGAAATGAAGGGCTCCGGCCTATCGCTGATGCCCGAGGGGCTTTTGGATTCCCTCAAAGACCAACAAGTCCGCGATCTTTTTGCCTACCTACGCTGTACTCAACCGTTGGTGGGCAATGCCGTTCAGTAACGGAAGTCCACAAGATAGATTCTTAATCCACGAACTCGATGCCCGTGGAATTGGCACGGTTCTTTCCAATTGCGGATCGTCACGGTGCGAGCCCTACTCATTCCATGGCTACAGGCAATCAATTCGGAACTTCCGGGTCTGGCATTCCCAAAGCTTGGCACCTGCCCAACGATTGGAGGGCCTGGATTCCCATCTCCGTTGTCGGACTCGCGGCGGTGACTGGCGTTTTCTCGTCTTTTTATGCCGTGCCAGCGGAATCCGAGGCGGTGGTGACCCGGTTCGGGCGTTATGACCGGACGACGGATTCGGGCCTACGGCTGAAGCTCCCCTGGGGCATTGAGGTCGTCCAGACCCTCCCGGTACGACGGCAACTTAAGACCGAGTTCGGCTTTGGAACGCCCGGCTCGACCAATCCCCATCAGCATACGGGACCGGAAGAACAAGTCCGGGAGAAACGGATGGTCACGGGTGATCTCAATGTTGCCATCGTGGAATGGGTGGTGCAGTACCGAATCCGCGATCCGAAGGCATTCCTCTTCAACGTTCGAGACCCTGAACTGACCCTTCGGGATTTGTCCGAATCGGTCATGCGACAGGTCATCGGGGATCGCACGGTGGATGACGTAATCACGGTGGGTCGCCAGGAAATCGAATTTGAGGCATTGAAGGAGCTTCAAAAGCTGAGCGGCGACTATGAGCTGGGCCTCAGCATTGACCAGGTTCAACTCAAGGACGTGAATCCGCCGGAACCAGTCCAGGCCTCATTCAATGAGGTGAATCAGGCCCAGCAGGACCGGGAGCGGTCCATCAACCTGGCCAAGGGGCAATTCAACAAGGCAATTCCACAGGCCCGGGGTGCCGCTGATCAACAGATTGCCGAGGCGGAGGGCTACGCAGCCAAGCGTGTGAATGAAGCGGAAGGCGATGCCTCACGCTTTTCCGCCCTGGTCACAGAGTATGCGAAGGCACCCGAGGTCACCCGACAACGGATGTATCTTGAAACGCTCCAAGAAGTGATGCCCCGCCTGGGTCGTCGGGTCGTAGTGGATTCCGAACTACGCCAGTTCCTCCCTCTGCTTCAGTTGAACGATCCTCCGGCGGGCGATGCCGCTCGTCGCGTTTCCACCTCCAACCTTTCACCCATCGGACGATGAACAAAAACGCTCCCTACATTTTGATCGCGGTGTCAGCAGCACTGTTGATCCTTCTGTCGTCGACTTTTGTCGTGAACGAGACCGACCAGGTGATCATCACCCGGTTTGGAAAGCCCATGGGCGCACCGGTCACCAATGCCGGGCTGTACCCCAAAATACCCTTCATTACGACGGTCAATCGGTTTGAAAAACGGGCACTGGATTGGGATGGACGTCCGATCGAAATGCCGACCAAGGACAAGACTTACCTGGTGGTTGATGCCTTTGCCCGATGGCGCATTGTCGATCCCGAGGCCTATTTCCTCCGTCTGCGGGACGAACGCAGCGCCCAATCCCGCCTGGATGACATCATTGGGGGTGAAATCCGCAACGTGGTGGCCAGCCATGAGTTGATCGAAATCGTCCGCAATGATAAGGCACGCAAACCTGCCAGTGTGGAACCTGGGGACGGGTTGGCTCGGACGGTTAGCTGGCCGCCCATTCGATTCGGAAGAAGTGCCCTCGAACGAACCGTGCTGGAAAGTGCCGCGACCAAGCTTCGCGTCTTCGGCATTGAACTCTTGAACGTCCAATTCACCCGCATCAATTACAACGAGACCGTACAACAGAGCATCTACCAGCGGATGATCAGTGAGCGTCAGCAGATTGCCGAGCGGTTCCGGTCCGAAGGCCAGGGAGAAGCCGCCCGCATCCTGGGTAACCGGGAGAAAGAGCTTCGCACCATCGAGTCGACCGCCTATCGGAAATATCAGGTGATTCGAGGCCAGGCGGATGCCCAGGCCACGGAAATCTATGCCCGGGCGTACGGCCAGACTCCACCGGCTGCGGAATTTTACCGATTCAGCAAGTCGCTTGAGACCCTCCAAAAGACCCTCGACAGCAATACGACGGTGGTTTTGACGACCGACAGCGACCTCTTTCGCCTGTTGAAGAGGAGTTCAGCCGAGGCTCCCATTCATCCATAATCTGTGGACACATATCTGCCGTCTGTTGAGTCGTGTCCGCAGATGAACGCAGATTTCCGCAGATTCTGAAGACGGGAGACGGGATATCGTTGGTTCATCCGGATGCACACGATCAGAGTCCTGCGGACGGCCTACTGGCTTCGCCTCTGCGGAAAAGACGTGGTTTGCATCACCGGAGGATCAGCCGGAGCCTCGCCCTACCGATGTTTCTTTGATTCAACAGGTTACATTTGAATCACCAGGATGGGGAGAATGGCTGTCACTTGGCAGGCTTCACCTCGAAGTGGTGCGTTTTGGGTTTCCGCAGGGCTTCAATTTCTGCTTCCTGTTTGGCGATTTGATCGTCCAACCGCTTGAGTTCAGCATCCCGCCGGGTTTCCAATTCAGGACCCGTGGCCCAGCCAGGAAACGTATACAACTGAACATTCCGCCAGCGAGCAAAGTAGAGATTGTTTTTCTCGAAGATGTGTCCCAATAGGTCCCTAGCCTGCTGCGTTACGGGCCCCCCGGCGTTGGATAGGTTCCACCCTTTGCGAAGCTCTGTAGCTGAGACGTTACCTGCGACTTCACCGTCGATGGTTACCGTATAGGCACCCTCTTTGAGTCCGGTGATCTTAAGATCGTACCAACTGAGTTCATCTAGCACCGGAGCCAATTTCAGGGCGGGCTCGGCGGCCTTGTCGATGGGCCACGGGAGAACATCGTCGGTCCGATCAAAGCTCACGGCTCCGTCCGTCGATTCCAATTTTTCAACCCGACACTGCGAAGCGGAAACCGCCTTGCTGACGGCATCGATCGTCGCTGTGGAAACCGTCGGTGAGGCACCCAATCCCTTAAGCACAGCCCAGGCCATCAGCGTTTGTCCGGCAGGCCCGGGATGGACCGCGTCACCTCCACCGATGAAGGCTTTGGCATCCTTGGCCCGTTCACCCAACATGATCGTAAGATAGGGATCAAATTGGTCCACGTACCCTGCGCCCGTCTTTGCCGCCAATTCCTTCAGGCCATCCGAAAACTTCCGGAGGGACTCGTTGCGGACGTCTTTTTCTGGATCGGGGCGACGCTCTTCAATTGGTTGCGGTGTCAGGAAGAAAACCCTCGCCTGGTGGGCTTGCAGCACTTTGCTAATCTCTGATTGACTCCGGACGTAAGCTCGAAAGATGTCGGGTCGGAACGTCTGATAGGAATGGTCGTTCATTCCAAATTTCACCGTGACGAAGGTCGGCTGGAGCGGGAGGACATCCCGCGCCAAACCGCGACCGACCGAGTCTTCCACCATCTGGTCCAGCACCGATCCTTCGGCAGCAAACAAGCGTCCCTCATCTGGATGGGCTCGTTGGCGAAGCCAGGATGTATCGCCACCCCAGCCGACGTTGCGAAAGGTCAGCTTCCAATCCGGATATCGGGTAAGGACATAGGCCTCTATGTAGGTGGTGTAGAGGCGTTGTTCGGTAATGCTGTCGCCGAGAAAAACAACTCGGTCGCCATTATGAACGGCAAAATCAGCAGCTATTGCTGGAATGCCGACGAGGAACGCTGCGGCGATGGCCGAAATGGAGCGGTAGCGCATGTGGATATGCCTCCAGAAGAACGCGAAGGGGTGCCGCGTGCAAGTCGGCAGTTGTCGAAACTGTCCGCCAATGAATGAACGCGTCCCGAAACGCATTCCACTCGCTCATTCCGTGGAACGATCCCGTCCCTCCGACCAACGGAGAAGGGCTTCGCGAAGCTCCCCGAGCTGCACCGGCTTGCTGATGTAGTCGTTCATGCCTGCCGACATGAATTTTTCACGGTCGCCCCGCAGTGCGCTGGCGGTCACTGCAATGATGTGAACCGGCGACCTGAGGGCACCGCTCAATACCCCTTCCCGTTCCAGTCGGCGAATTTCTTGTGTTGCCTCGATTCCACCCATGATGGGCATTTGTCCATCCATGAGAATGACGTCGTACTGGTCGCTCTCCAGCGCTTTGACCGCTTCCTGTCCATCTGCAACCACCACCGGTTCGTATCCCAATTTTCGCAATTGCGCCCGAGCCAATCGCTGATTCACCTGATTATCTTCTGCCAAAAGAATTTTGGCCGGTACACCCAGCGGCGCGGAAGCGAGCCGGGTTGCCGGAGCCGTGGGTCGAGACGACTTGGCGCGACATCCCAATGCATCGCACAAATGTCTCCATTTCACAGGCTTCATGACCGTAGCGCTTATTCCCTCGCGACTTTCGGGGTCTCCTTGATATCGATTTCCGATGGGAACCAGCAGGATGATTCGCGCTGCCGCCAGTGCGGCATCCGCCTTGACGAGACGGGCCAATTCCAGCCCGGACATTCCCGGCATCTTCAGGTCCACCAAGACGTCGGTAAACACCGCTCCAGCCAGGGCCGCCGCAGAAAGCAAATCCATGGCTTCCCGACCCTCGGATGCACCTCGAACGAAGGCACGGTGATCGGCCAGAGCGGTGCACAGAGCCTCCCGCGCCGAGCGATTGTCATCAACGACCAGAATTTTCATTCCTTCGAACGAAACCTCCGCAGCGGACGACGAGGCCTGCCCCGCGCGCTGTCGGGGTTGTCGGCAGGTAAAGTGAAAGGTCGAGCCGCGCCCGGGTGAGCTCTCCATGCCAATTTCACCCTGCATCAGGTTGACCAGGCGCTTCGCAATCGCGAGCCCCAATCCAGACCCACCATAGCGCCGGGTCGTTGATCCGTCGGCTTGGGTGAATGCCTGAAACAAGCGCGCCTGGACGGATGGATGAATGCCGATGCCCGTGTCGCGGACGTCTAAGCGAAGGAAAACCTCGTCGTCGGTCTCCGAAAGGACTCGAACCTCCACAATCACCTCACCCGTTTCGGTGAACTTGATCGCGTTGGTGACCAGATTCATCAATACTTGGCGTAGTCGACCCGCATCACCCCGAAGGTGGGTGGATATTCCGGTCGGAAAGACCCCAACCAGTTCAATTCCCTTGGCATCAGCCCGCGGGGCCAGCAATTCCAGGGTGGTTTCGACCACTTGACGCAAATCGTAGTCCGACTCCTCAAAACTCAGCTTCCCTGCTTCAATACGTGAGAAATCCAATATGTCATCCAGCAGGGTCAAAAGGAGCTTTCCGCTTCCTCGAACCACTTCCACGAGATCGCGCTGTTGATCATCCAATGGGGTATCCAGAAGGAGCTCGGTCATGCCGATCACCGCATTCATTGGGGTCCGAATCTCATGGCTCATGTTGGCCAGAAATTCGCCTTTGGCCTCGTTGGCCACGGTGGCCACGGCAGCCATTTCCCGGGCACTTCGTGTCGCATCGGCCAATTGTTCATTGGCCTGAACAAGTTCGACATTCGCGGACTCAAGGTCCCGGGTCCTTTCAGCCACCATGGCGGACAGATTCGCCATCTGGTTTCCAAGCTTGCGCCCCAATTGCCATTTTTCACTCAAGGCGTTGGCCAATTGCTGGACCTCAATGTTATCAAACGGCTTTTTCAGGATGACGAGCCGATCGGATACACCCAGATGCGCCAGCATGTCGTCCCAGGAATAGTTGGAGTAGGCGGTACACAGGACAATTTGCAATTCGGGGTCCACCTCCCAAATCCGTGCGGTCGTCTCGACGCCATCCCAGCCGGGAGGCATCCGCACATCCACAAAGGCGACGGCATAGGGGCCCCCCTCCGCCACCGCTTCCTTGACGCGCTCCAAACCTTCCCGACCCTGATAGGCGGAATCGATTTCAAATTCCGGACCGCGTGGCACGGGGGCCACACTGCCAAACAACATTTCTTCCATCTTCTCCAAGGACTCACTCGGAGAGTTACCCGGGCACAAAATCTTGATGAAATCTTCGTGAATCGCCCGATTATCGTCAACGATGAGCACCCTCCGTCGGGGTGTGGCTCCTACGGAACTCATGCCGCGACTCCCGGTCCATTCAGCGGAAGGTCCAGCGTAAACGTCGCCCCCCGACCCAGTCCCTCACTATGAACCTCCAGCGAGCCACCCAACTCCCGAGCAGTCAGAGCCCCACTGTGCAAACCAAATCCATGACCATCCCGTTTGGTGGTAAAGCCATGGGCAAAGATACGGGTCAGATTCTCCGGTGGAATGCCGACTCCATTGTCTTCCACCATCACTCGAATGGCACCCGGCACCGCCACAATGCGAACGACAACCCGTTTTTCACCATTGGGAGTGCCCTCGCAGGCCTGTTTCGCATTGCGCAACAGGTTGATAAGAATTTGCAGGATCTTGTGCTTTTCCGTCCGAATGGCCGGGACCTCCTCGAATTCGCGCTGCAAATCGATGTCGTGGCGAACCATCATGGTTGAGTGAATCTGGAGCGCCTCCTCCACGATGTCGCTGATGTTCAAGGTTTGGACCATGGAGGCACCCCGGGCGAAATCCTGTTGGACTGTCACAATTTCCTTGATGTGCTCAATATTGTTCTGCAATTGGCTGAGCTCCTTCAGGACCGTCGCCTGTTCCGTCGCCACATGCTCCGACAGTTGGGTCAAGTAGGCGGGTATCTGGCGTCCGCGCGGGTCCACCGCCAAAAAATTCGGCAAGTCCTGCTGATGCTCCTGAAGCAAAGCCGCCAGTTTGGGGAGATTCCCTGCTTTTGATTTTCGCAGGCTCTCCGCCACAAAGGATGAAGCCACGTTGACGCTGTTGAGGACATTGCCCACATTATGGAGGACGCTGGTCGCCACTTCCGCCATACCTGCCTTTCGGGATGCCTCGACAAACTGCCCGTGCATTCTGGCCATCTCGATTTCCCGGCGCTTCCGTTCCTCCAACTCCGCTGAAAGCATGGTGTTCGTCAGGGTTAGGGCGAGGCGTGCCTGCAGCAACCCCTGGCGAGCTCCCTCCAACTCCCCGGCGGCCCGTCCAACCTCCTCTTGAAGTCGATTAAAGGTGATGGCCATGTCTCCGACCTCGTCGTTGGAATGAACCACCACGGGTGTCAGACGAAACCGGGCCTTGGCCGATTCCAAATCGCCGGAGGCCAACGCCTTCATGGCGCGGGTAAAGTCCGCCAACGTGCCAGCGACCAGGTCTTCGGCTGCGCGGGACACCTCCACGGCGGAATGCGCGATCATGCCGGGCAGAATCAGCCCGACACTAAAGGTGAGCAAGGCCACGGCGACAAAGAGGTCCTCGAGAATGACAATTAACGCCTGATCGGTCTTTGGCACCTTTTCGACGGCTATCAGATAGCCAATGGCATCCAGCGTCAGAACCAAAAGCATGGCCCCGGTCAACTTGACATGAAGGGTCTTGCCCATCCAGGGAAGTCCCTGCTTGATCCGGTCTGACACCACCCTCCAAGCGTATAAGACCGAGCCCGAATAGGCAAAGGCGATACCAATCAGGACGGTTCGCAAGCCAAATTGTTGAAATCCAAGGATGACGGTCACACCCCAGATGAAGGCGGCCAGAACGCCAAGGCCTATTGTGCCACGCGGTGCACGATAGGGACGCTCCAAGTTGGGCTCGTTGCGGCGCAGGAGCCAGACCGCCACATTGGGCATGGCAATTCCGATCAAATAGGTAAGATTGGCCGCAGCCACCAGCCAAATCGGGTCGCCAATCCAAAGAAAGGCGATGGCGGAGCCGGCGGTCAGGAGGGTGGCCGCCCAAGGTGTATCGGTCCGGGACCGGAGGCTTAGGAATTCGGGGAGCAAACCATCTTCTGAAAGCTGCGAGAGTGTTCGGGCCGCACCTGCAAGCGGTGCCAGGGAGCCGTGCAGCATATTGAACACCATGAACCCCACTGCCGCTGCGGTGGCGGACGCACCCAACAAGGGAGCGAACGTCGGACCCAGGACCGGAGCCAGTTCCGGCTTGCTGACCGCGTCGGCCCCGATGGTTCCCAGCCAGACAATCGGAAGCACAATAAAATAGAGGGCTGCCAGCAGCGCGCTGGCCAGCATGGCCCTGGGAACATTGCGCTTGGGATCAATCGTTTCTCCTACATGGCAAGCCGCCTGTTCAAAAGCCGGCGCGGCAAATCCGACCAGATACAACCCAGCCATGATGCTGGTCAATTCCCCAAACTTTCCTGGAAATGGGACCGTCAGATCGTAATGAAAGGCCTGCTTCCAATCCACGTGGCCGCTAAAAATAGGGATGAAAGCGGACAGGAATGCCAGGGAGGCCGATGCTACCGCAATGGGAATGGCACTTCGCATCACCCATTTGACCCCGCAGAGATTGAGGATCGTGAAGCCTGCGACAATGACCGTGGCCAATACCTGCTGGGGAATCGACTGGAAAAAAAGCGATTTCAAGGCGCCCGCCGCCAACAACGCCGTCAGTCCGCAGGTCGGAACCCATCCCCACCAGTAACAAACCCCGGTCAAATTGGCCAGGACCGGGCTGTAAGGCCGAAAGGCTTCGGCGCAGGTGGCGGCAATTCCACCCACCCGATGAGGATACATCAGGATCAATTCAGTCCACCCGGGGGTGGCCATCCAGCTCAACACCAAACCGACGATCAGAAGCAAAACAGCGGCACTTCCCTGCCCGGGAATTCCCTCTTGACCGATGAACAGCGCACTGAGAAGGAACAGGCTCTGATTGATACCTCCCATGGCAACGGAGGTGGTGCCAATCCAACCCACGGTGCGCGGATGGGGCCGGATTGCCGTCACGGCGGATGTTGCTGGAGCTGCCGGTGCGTTCATGTGTCGGAGTCGTTCAAATCGTTCACGTCGAGACCCCGTCGAATTTCAAATCTCCCGAGGGCAACTGCTTTCATTCAGAGCCTGACGCGACGGAGTATGATCCTGCCATTACGGTGGACAAACGGAAGCGAATATTTTGCACGACCAAGGTGGATGGAATGCACCCGAAACACGACACTAGCCCCCGACACCCCTCAAGAAGCCCCAATGGGCCGGCCACCTTTCTCTAAGATTCACGCTAATCAATGCACCCGAATTTTCCTTAGTTAATAATCTATATCTATCTTAGTGTATTTACAGGATTTCATCACCTGATACGAAAGAGCAAAACCTGTTGATAGTGTCGCTCCATTTGATAGTCTATTTCCATCGAGGACGGGCATGGTGTCCACGGCTGGCATTTTCTTCTGAACCAAAGGTCAGGTCATTTCTTATACCGTTGTGACCTCGAAGTTTATCCTCTTTATTCGAAATGGATTCCTCCAACGTGCCCACCGCCCCACGGCCCAAACCCGGCGTGGAAGGGCATCTCGCCGTGCCGAACTTTGACGTGAGTCTGACATCGTTTCGTCCTGATGAAATCCGCACCCATTTGGCGGGGGCCAACTGGATACCCTCCCTCCCGACGTCCAAGCGTCCGACAGGGTTAAGCCGTGAAGAATTGACCCGGATCAATCATGAAGTGCGGACTCCGATGAACGGGATTCTCGGGTTTGCCGGACTGCTGTTGGAGACCCCTTTGAACGGCGATCAGAAGGCCTTTGCGCGGACCATTGAGGAATGCGGCCATTCCCTGCTCGCCTTCTGGGATACGCTATTGGACCTCTGGACGCTGGAAGCGGCTGACCTCCAATTACAGCCAGTGGATTTTGATCCAGTGCCTGTCATTCAGGAGGCGGCCGAATCGATCCGCGCCGCAGCAGCACGGAAAGGTTTAGAGATACGATTTGAGCCGCCGGAAGTCGGCTCAGTCCTGTTGACCTCAGACCCTGCCCGGTTTCGTCAGACGCTGCATTGTCTTCTCGACAATGCCCTCAAATTCACCGCTCAGGGCCAAATCGGATTGTCTTTGTCAGAAAAACGTCCGGGGTGGTGTCGGATGACGGTCTCTGATACCGGCATCGGCATTCCCTCTTCAGAACTTGAACGAATCTTTCTACCATTCACCCAGGTCGATTCCTCACCCAGCCGCCATCAGGGCGGATGTGGTCTTGGACTTACCATGGCCCGTCGGTTGGTAGAACTCCAAGGTGGAACGATGGGATGCGAAAGCCACCCAGGGACCGGATCCCGGTTTTGGTTTGAGCTCCCCGCTAAAACGTCTTAGACAATCTAAGAAGAATGACGAAGTCTGCAAATCCAGCCGCCACCGGCGCAATACCTGCATCCCGCTCCGCGATGCTCTGTTGTCGGTTGCGGTAGACCGCCACTGGAGCCGTCAGTGAAGCAGACCAGGTATGGAGCATGACAGAGACGCCTGGCTCCACCGAAACGACATAGCCAGGACGCCGGAACCCCTCACTTCCGCCGACCAGATCGTGAACCGGCACGCCCTCAATCCGGCCTCCGAGGCTCAAGGCCACGGAATGGGCCGGCCACGCGGTCCATTCCAATCCTCCGCGGGCCACATAGTTATCCGTTATCGAATAATCGCCATTGAGGCTAGCGGTCGGGGTGTATTTTTCCTGGGGTGTTGCTGTGTAGGCCCCTCCAACGTATGCGGCGAGTCTTGGGACCAACTGCTGGAAGGCCGACAGTTCCAGCACCCCGCCCCATCCTCCAGCCCCCAACTGGATCGATTGATCGACGGCGTGCGTCTGAGCGACAGGGCCTCTGCGTCCGGGTATTAGAAAGGTATCCTGCACATCCCCGTCCCCAGTCGGCATGGACAGGCCAAGCCCAACCTGAACGTTACCTCGCGGGTGGTCGGAAGGATTGAAGACCCAGCCTCGAGTCATCCATCGAAGGTCACCCAAGCCGTCGGACTGCGTGTGAAAACGCCCGAGGATGGTCCTCTGACCGTTCAAGGCCCGAACCACTTGCGACCGGTCATTGATCGCCAATGGAACCGTCAACTCCGTGCTCCAACGCGGCGTCAGCGAATACCTGATCGCGAGATCGATAAAGTGCGAATCGTTGATTTCCTGACTTCCCTCGGCCTCGCGCTGCGTCTGCTCGACGTCCCCGCTAAACATCCTGTCCGAATGCAGCCACCGATACCCGATCGACGCTTCCCAATTCAATTCCGTGGAAGTCCCATTGGCGGACGTCAACCCGCAGCTGCCACCTCCGGCCCCCCGGGAAGCGATGCACCCCTGGCCGGAAACCGTCATTGAACCTCCCGTGGCCAGCACGAGTGCCAGGCACGGCCATAGCCCAGGACCACCGGCGCTTCCGAAATCAAACGTCTGCTTCATATGACCCGATCACTCGAAGGCAGCATGAAGGTTGGCACGGGATTTAATTGACCCGTCCTGGATGGAGAAAATGTCAGCATCACGCAGGGGCTTATTACCCCCAGATACCCGCATCCGCCAAATCATTTAGGCGAACAGGGGCAATTCAGGGGCAAAATGGTCCTTTTATAGGGCCAGACGTTCAGACTCGAACGCCGCGTCTTCGCGGTCCGCGCTCCAACCAATGGCGTTTACCGCCAGGGAATGATTTTACGTAACCTCTTCGGGGACACCCCGTCTTTAACGACGAACCCCACGCCGATTATCGACATCCCGTCATCCCTCCGCGTCAAAACGCTCACTCTATGAAACGCATCACACTGGTTCTCGCTTCCACTCTCGCGCTCGGCTCGCTCTGGCAGGCTGTCGCGGGTCCCGCCGAAGAATTGACATCCGCAGCACGAAAACTCGCCGAACAACCCAACTATTCGTGGAAACAAACCACCGAAGTCGCGGGTGGCGGAAATGGAGGACGGGGTCCCGGCCCAGTCGAAGGCAAGGTTGAAAAGAATGGATACGCCGTTCTTTCCATGTCCCGTGGCGAAACCTCCATTCAATCGGTCATCAAAGGCGACAAGGGGGCCATCAAGATCGGCGACGAATGGAAATCGGCCGCAGAGGCCTCCGCAGACACGAGCGGCGGTGGTGGAGGATGGAATCCTGGCCGGTTTTTCGCACGCACGCTCAAAACCTTCAAGACACCGGCCGCTCAGGTGGAGTCATTGGCTGGCAAGGTGAAGGACCTGAAGAAGACCGACTCCGGTTTTTCGGGTGAACTGACCGAAGACGGTGCCAAGGAATATCTCTCCATGGGCGGACGCGGCGGAGGCGACGCCCCGAGTATTGAAGGAGCCAAGGGGAATGCGACCTTCTGGGTCAAGGACGGAGCCCTGACCAAATTCTCCTTCCAAGTTCAGGGCAAGGTCTCCTTTAACGGTAATGACAGGGATGTGGATCGAACTACCACCATCGAGATCAAGGATGTCGGCACCACCAAAGTGGAAGTTCCGGTAGCAGCCCAGAAGAAAGCCTCCTGACCAGGACCATGGATGTCCGGGTGGCCAGCCTAGGATATGTGCATGATGACTCAATATCTTGCCCGATCCATTTCGTTTCCATACCCCAGCCCGGCCATCATTACCACCTTTGGACCTGCCGCCCTCATCCGATGCCCGGATGGACAGGTTCACCTCCAGGGCGGCGGACGCCGTGAACGGATTGAAGCCCGGGAGTGGATCAGTCTTTTCAGGCCAGAACTGGTGCTCAAGCCACAGGAGGCCGCGTCGGACTGTTCAGTCGCCGTCGGAGATAGCGACCCTTTTCAACCTCAACAATCCCCGGGAAGGTGTCCCTTCCATTGAATGAGGGACCATAAGCTCGACATCGGGCTCTCAGTATGGCCCAACGGCAATGAAATTGAATTCAACCGGGATCGTCACGGGACTACCCGACACCGTGTGGAACTCCAAAAACGAGTACTCCCTGTAACCTGCACTATTATCGATAACGGTGGTGACATTTTGCGATGGTTCATCCGGGCTGGCTATCACCGTGGGTGGGGAACTGAACGGCACGTCGTAGACAATCTCATAGAGGCTGTAGGCCTGCGTTATTGAAGGCTTGACGGTAAATCCACTGCCGCGACGCACGATGCCATCTTTGGAAACCGATCCACGGATGATCCGCATTTTGGGCTCCGGCGAAACCACGATCCCGGAATCATCCCTCAACTGGCTCGCGGCGATGGTCTTCTGGGCCAGTTTTGTTCCGGAAATGGAGCCGTCCAGGATGCGATTTCCGTCCAGGGAACCGGACGCCGCATTACCCGTGGTCAACAAATCGGACCAGGTAAACCCATTCAACCTGGAGGCATTCTGGGCCAAATCGGCGCTGGCTGATGAAACAGCAGAAAGAGCATTCGTGGCGTACGCCGCCGTTCCAGCGGTGTTTGCCACCAGCGCGAAGGGAACGGAAAGAATCTGTTGGCGTGGTTGAATGGAAATTCCTCCGACCGAAAGTTCAAGAAAAGCAGGCGCGTTGGGGACGAGGGCCTGAGCAACCAGGATTTGGCCAAAGTCGCGGCTCTGAGCATCGGTTCCGCCCAGAAGGGTGTTGAACACGCTTCCAACAAGGGCAACCGAATTGGTTCGAGGGCCCCAGAGCAATCGCCCGTTAAAAACGGCATCGAAGACCCGGAATACGACGTTGGTATTTCCATCTGGGAGCTTGTTGCCTGCAGAATCCAGCAAAGCCCCTTGATAATTGATGGCCGACGGCACGGAAATCGGTTGTTGGGCATGGGACAATGGCACTAGGACAGCCAAAACAACCAGTGTCAGATAGGGTTTGAGGTTGAATTTCATAAGGCCTGAACGGTCAATATTCAACTTTACGGGAACCAACGTTAAATTGCAGCACCGAACTTGTATTCGCAAATTGCCGCAATCCTTAAAATGGAGCCGAGGCATGGTCATTGGAATCATCCTTCGGAATTGTACGCCGGCTCGTCCTCCGTGTTATAATTCGGCTCCTCTTCGGTATTATAATGAGGTTCCTCATCCTCCTCAACCGTGACATTGTTATAATTGGAACCTTCGGAAACGGGCGTCCGCTCGTAATCATTATGACCCTGATAGGCCGGGGCGAGATTGAAATCTCCGGGCGACGCCTGAGAACTACTCCGGCTTCTGGACTGGCTGAAGCGCGTATCCGATTCATGGTTTCCAGCGAGTCCCCCGTGAAAGGTCGTGGTCGCGAAAGCGGCCTTGTCAAGATTGGCACCGACACTTTTCAAATGATCCCGAAAGTCCTCGAGGTAACTAAACTCGGGCTTAAAATGCCCGCTTTGATTGTTGACACCTCGGATCACGCCCTTATCCACCATGATTTCTCCCGCCATCCAGACCTCCTTATTTCCAGATGCGTTTTTTTGAACAAAACTGGAATGGTGAATCTTTCCGCAGTCACCGCGCGCCACAAACATTCTCCCCTTCGTATCCTGCACGAAGATAAACACATCCTTGGAGGCCGCCACGCCCCACATGCCGCGCTGGCCCCCGGTGTGGACCTTATTGTTGAACCACTTGTTTTTGTAAACCAGCTTCCCGCCCTTCACGATCACCTCTTTCTGCTTGAGTTCCTTCTTGCTGAATTCTACCACCGTAAACTCCTTGCCCGATTTGGGGTCCACCCTATCGACGTCACTCTTCCATTCCTTGGAGGATTTATATTGCTCGGTCAGGTGGGTCTGCATCGCCTTATTCGCACCCCGTGGCTTCATGCCGGTGGGATCGTCGAACAGAATCGGCCGATTGTTCACATAGGCATATCGGTTCAGCGATTGGGGGGAATCGGTTCGATCGAGGGGATCCACCGAGACGAACCGCCCCAGGACCGCACTCAGATACCGGGCCTCAAAATAATGGAGACCGCTTTCGGCATCCCGCTCCTTGCCGTCAAAACCATACGCAACCGTGTCGGAACCGACCTGAAAATGAGTGCGAAGGGCTCCAAACGGATAGTAGGTGGACTCCTCCACCAAGGCACCGTGCTCGTCTGTGATAACCGAAGCCGACCCAAGGTGGTCTTCGTGATAGTAACGGATGCGCGGCTGGAACAGGCCGGAGGGAAGGGCGAACGCATTGCTCGACGAAAGGAAGAGCGCCTCTCCAGGCCCGAATTGCGTCCGTGGCGGATCCGTTCCGGTTCCCAGGCTCAAGTGAATATCCCACACTTTTTGATTGGGTTCAAAACGCCAGTAGGACATTCCCGGTGCGATCACGGTCTGGGAATTGACCTCCGATGGTCCAATCAACGGCAGGTATCCGCCTCCCATCGGTATCGACGGTGGCTCGTCCCATGCAACAGAGCCCCTCAAGGCAACGGTCCCGGCCTGCGGTGCGTGAATCCAAAGAACGGAACCGACCGGCGAGACATCGGTCACCGAAAGAGGCTGAAATTCACGCGAAATCGAATTCCACACCAGCGTGGCGTCTCCGGACGTGCCCACCGAAGGTAGGAGATTGGTCACTCCCACGGGCAACGCCGTCAAGTTCCATCCGGCGCGCAGTCGCAACCGATGGAGGCGGTTGGTCGCATTGAGCTGACCTGAAATCTGGGCAACGCGTTTTGAACCGGCGAAAACATGCTTCACAACGACATCGTGGGGACGGATCTCAAAACCCTTCGAAACATACAGGGTGGACTCCGGTGACGCGGAAGAACCCGACACGGGTGACACTTCCTTTGAAACCCGACGCCCAAGGTAGTCATAACGATAGTCCGCCTGGGATTGATCGTCGCGATAGCCCACCAAACGGTCCACGAAATCCCACGTGAGGCTGGCCAAACCTCCCATCCGGTTCATATTGCCATTGGCATCGTAGGAAAAGTCGCGAACCGACGTTCCGTGGACCAGTTGTGTCATGGCATGAGGTCCTCCATCCGGCGTCGTTCGTCCCACCCGATTCCGCGGTCCCAGTCCTCCGCCATAATTCAAGGTCCCCAAATCGGTCACTGACCAGCCCCGCTCCGATTGCTCCAGATTGGAGGATTGCTCTAACAGATTCCCAATCCGGTCATAGCGATACGAAATATGTCCATCATCCCGTTGAGGGGTACCGGGCGAGGCATGGGATATTTGATAACCGGTCAAACGGTACAGGCTGTCGTATTGGAATATCTGAGTATTCCTTCGCATATCTCCGTCGGCTACAATCGAGGAGGGCCGGAGGTCATCGATTTCCCGGATGTTGGACGACGGGTCGAGGGTGTACCGATAGGAGAGCAAACCATCCAAACCGGTGCCCGGCCCGCCGGTGGACAATGCGGTCAACCTTAAACGGGAATCAAACGAGTAGGAGGACCTGACCCCATTCCCATACGTCATGGACTCGGTTTGCCCCGTGGGCGTGTAGGTTCTGTCGGCCAGAATGGTCCCATTTGGACCGCCACGAATGCGCCGGAGCAGGGTTCGATCCCCATACTCGTAGGTGATAAAGTCGTCGTCAGGATAGACCATCCGGACCACCCGGTTCATGGAGTCATATTCCATCAACGTGCGATAGGCGACCGGCTGGCGATGG
Source organism: uncultured Verrucomicrobiota bacterium (assembly GCA_903896505.1). GTDB lineage: Bacteria > Verrucomicrobiota > Verrucomicrobiia > Limisphaerales > UBA9464 > CAILNN01. The sequence continues at coordinate 29,841 of CAITXU010000096.1, forward strand.
ACAAGATCCCGGAGGCTTCGCACATTCCACTCAATCCGCCCGCGTTCGTCATAGGAGGCATATTCATCGCCCTGGGTGTCGCGAACATGAACCACCCGTCCCAGCGTATTTCTCTGCGGCAGGGTCGTCCCGTCCCCCTGCCCCACCGGCTGGGCAGCCACATCATATTCGTAGAGAATATCCGGATGCATCCGATATGAAAACTCGGTGGAACCATCGTCGACAAAATCTTCACTGATTTTTCGGTTGGCCCCGTCGTAGACAAATTGAATGTGTTGCCCCTTGGCATCCTCCCGCTCCAACAGATTGGAGGCGTCGTCAAAGGTCTGACGTGTGATTCCGCGATCCCAGTCGTTCTGACTCACCAGACGCATCAATGCGTCGTACTGCATCGACTTGCGATTCCCCTGGGAATCGGTGATGGCGATCAATGCCCCGTCCGCCCGATATTGATACCGGGTCGTCCAGGTTGAAAAAGTGAATGAAGGACGCCCCTCATCGGTGAGGGGGTTGATTTCGTCGATTTCAGTCACCCGCTTCAATCCATCGTAGTGGTGCGTGGTATGCTTGCCGTAATAGGGGGAACCCGGGTCTGTGGCATTTTCATCAAAGCCGTGGGTTAGGAGTGGCTCATAACGTGTCTCCGAAACAGAGCCATCTGGCTGAAGGACATGCCGTTCGCGTCCGAGAGCGTCGTAATCAAAGGTCACTGCGGGCGCCGCAGCCAGACCTCGGACGACATACTGCCCATTCAGGTGAAAGTTTCCGGACCAGTTGGGCGAACGGATATCCTCGAAATCGAAGTTCGTGGAATAATAAGACTGCAGGTGAACGGACGCTCCACCCCGGGCATTAAACTGCACCAATCCAGACGCCACATAACGCGAGGCACCGGTCGTCGTATCCGGGTCTGCCTGTGCCTTTTGGAGACGCGTTCGTCCGAGACCATCCAGATAGGACCTACCCACATGGTAATATGCCGCCTTGGGCGCATTCGGAATCGAACCTGGCGTGCGATGAAGCCGACGCGTCTCCGTGAAACTGACCCATCCGCCTCCCTCAACAGGAAGCGCTTCCCCATAGCTGAATTCCTTGGTGGGGAAGGCATCGGTATCGCCAGGGTCCACCTCCCAAATCGTCCGCCCGAAGCTGTCATATCCATTCCGGGTTGTCTGTCCATTGGCATCGGTCATCCATAGTGTCACTCCAAGGCCATAGTCGTGGGCCGACGTCAGCCGCAGGTCGGGATGACCTCCGCCGATATGTTGAATCTCCGCCACCGGATAGGCATGGAATAACGCATCGAACTGATATTCCCTCGAATGCCCCTTTTCGGGATGGGCAGGATCGGCCAGGGGATCGAATTCTGCCAGGACGTTGCCGTAGGCATCATATCGATGTCGCTCCGAAAGGATAAAACCCTCCGCGACCGCCGTGTCGCGCAGGCGTCGCACCAGCGTCACGTCACCGAGGCTGATGAAGCCCCGGTTGGTTCCGGAAAAGGTCTCGTCATCGTAAAAGTGCTCGGACGCAGCAATGAGCGTCCCAGTGCCGTCCCGCACCTCACTTCGAAGCGGAAAGCCAATCAACCAGGCATTGGTGTTGTAGACGAAGCTGTTCTGAATGATACGCTCATCGTTCCCGGCCAGAGTATTTGTTCCTTCAACAATTCCCCAGGAATGGACCTGGGTCTCATGGCCAAACTCATCGTATGTATACTCCGTCAGGATTTCACGGGGTATGCCCACTCCGAGTTCGGTGAGCTGTGTCCGTCCCCGGGACGGGGCCACCCATCGAGACACCATACCGTTCAATCCGGTCCGGAACAGATGCAAACTCCAATCCTGGGTGGATTGACCAAAAGAACGTCCGTCCTCCGTCTCGCTGGAAATCGACAAGAGGCGGCCCTTCAACGCCAGTTCGGTTGCACCCACATCGAACTCATATCGGGTGACCAGGGTGGGACAGTTGGTGTCTCCGACGGCTATCTTTTCCGCTCGCCCAAAGCCCCGGAACTGTTTTTCCACGGGGTCGTAGTAGGCATCGTGATATACAAACCGGCTCTCCATCGTATTACCCAGGGAATCCGAGACGGTCTCCCGCGACACAACCTCCACCGGAAACGGCATCGAGTGGGGCCAGGTGTAGTGATAATTCCCGTCCCCATCGGTTCCATCCCGCAGCAGGTAGTCCGTCGAGGTCCGGTACTCCATGCGGGTCACCTCCCCCAACCCATTCCGAATCTCCGTGAGAAGATTCGGACGGGGAACGCTTCCGAATATCTGACCGAAATCAAACACCTGAAGGTGCGGAATCGTCGCCGAATCAGCCACCACCAGGTCCACGGTCCCGTTCCCGTTCATGTCGGCCCATCGAAAACTCAGGGTGCCGACCGCAGCCGGCAAACCGCGAACGGTGCGCCGCGCTTCAAAGGTGTAATTACCCCGATTGAGCCAAAACCAAAGCATCCCGGGTTCCGGTCGCTGAACGACCAAATCCACCAGGCCATCTCCGTTGATATCCTCCAAATCGGCATGGGCAATCTGATCGTCGGATAGGAAAGCTCCGTCGGGAAGAGGTACGAAAACAGGGAGCGAAAACCGACCATACCCAAGACCTGCGGTCACGGTCACACCGCTGGGCCGGATTCGCGCTATATCCGGCACTCGATCCCCGTTGAAATCGATCACCTTGACTCCAGGGGCACTCAAAAGGAATCCCGTGTCGGGGATTACTGTGATCCGAGGCGAATATTTTTCCGCTCCCAGATTGTACCAAATCTGGTAGGCCGCCCCGTCTCCGACCCGGATGCTCTTGATGATATCCATGTGCTTGTCGAAATTGATATCGGCCACCCGTGCGTCGTGATCCTCATAAGGCGTTGGAGGTGGAAAGTCTTGGGCGGCAATCCGTGCCTGTTCGGCCCACCCCACGGTTGAAGGCTGGGTCCCGGGAATACTGCGATAGAAATACGCCCCATCGAACACCACCCGCACCAGGTCCACGAGGCCATCTCCATCCACATCCGCCAAATGAGCATCTCCCGAGGCGAGATCACTGTTCCAGGCCAACCCATCCGGTCCAGCCCCCATGGGTTCTCCCGAATTCCATTGAATGCCGCCGACTCCGTCGCCGCGTTGTCCGGCATTGATGAAGGCTGTGTGCCCTCCGGCACCGGGTTCGGTTCTTAGAAGGTCCGGCAGTCCATCCCCATTGAGATCGATTAAATCAACCAGCGGATTTTCAAAGGTCGAAAAGGGCTCGTTCAATGAGCCTATGGCCAGTCCGGCGGCGGAAAGGTCCGTTGCAGTGGTGCCGGAGGTGTACGAATACGTGGTCGGAGGATAGCTGCTCACGCCATCGGCCCCCACCAAGGTGATGGACTTCAAGAGCGTGCGATATGAATCCGGGTCGTAACCAACAAGGTACCGGCGGTTCAGATAGTCCGTCACCCCATCCTGATTGAAGTCGCCGTGTGCATGGTTGGTCAATGCCGGGCCCTGAGTGCCGACGTCGGCTTGAATCAGCCGCTTACCCGAACGCACCACAAATCCTGACCGACAGTCCTCGAACCAATCGGGTCGGTCTTCATATTGAAACCGGACAAAATGAAAATTCTGCCATGGCCCAGGGCCGGCACCATATCGCACCTCGACCAAAAACTTATCATTGAGATTCCCAGTCCCCGGAAACGAGGCGTAGTGAAATTCAATCGTATTCCCGTGCGTGTCGATTTCCTTTTCGAGCAGCCACTCAAAGACATGGGTCGGATTATCGGGATCAACGATTCGGGCTTCCTCCGTCTGTCCGTAAATATTCCGGTTTCCCGACTGACTGACACTTTCCCAATAATCTCCGAGGCGCCGGAATCGGGTGAAATTGCTCTCGATTTTGGCGAAATAGTTGGTGACGCCCCCTTCGAGAACCGGCACCAGGTCCTCACCCGAACTTTCGATGAAGATGTCCTCCTCTTGAATATTATCGACCACCCCGTCGAGATCGTCATCGATGCCGTTTGGACCATCCACGTACCGTGGAATGCCTTTGTCGGTCCGGCGCTGAATGGCACCCAGGCCCATCCCCCATCCCAATCCCAATATGCTATTGCCTCCACCGCTTTGATAACTCAGGGAGAATTGAGGAGCCATCCCCGCCGTCCCGATGGGCACCGTCAGCGGATAAGAATGGCTTCCCATTCCGGTGCACATGGATGGCTGAAAAGATTCCCCTAGACCTTCGAAACTTCCGGGGCCACCGGGAAGGGAAACAGCGCCGCCACCCACTCCGCCGTTCTGGCCATGGGCAACCCAACCAACGGCCAGAAGAAGCAGAACGGTTTGAAGGCACCGGGCACCTCGTACCATGACGACTTTCCACTGGAGTGCCTTTTCCTTCATACGGCTGGCTATCATGTCGCTGGATTGTGCCCTGTAGCCGGGAACCACCTTATTGCCCTTGATAGGAGTAGGTTTGGAACAGCATCAAGATATCCTTGATGCCATTGCCGTCTCGGACACCACCCACGGATTGCCCATCAATCAACCGTTGAAGGCCTTCATTGCGGTCGTTGAACAGAAAGCCACCGGGAATGACGAGCCACCATTCGGTATTCCAGACGGATCGCCCAATCAAACGGCTGTCATAGTTGACCTGATTCAAATTGTATCCGCCGTCGTGAAACGCGCGGAACGGAGCAAATTGCCGGATATCGACGAAACTTCCATTCACTGTGTCATTTCCTGGAATGAAACTCGTCGTCGACGGCACCCCTCCGCTACCAAACGAGAACGGAACCGGTATCCCCTGCTCGATCAACTTCCATGCACGGGTCGTCGAAGTATTTCCCAGGGGGGAGCGCATGATATCGGACCCGATGGGGATCAGGAACACCCGGGGCGTATCCGACAACTGGACATTGTTGTAGTTGTTAAACCACACGCCCACAGATCGAATCTTCGTCGCAAAATGGCTGGCGTCGTAGGCATGATCGCCACCTCCCAGGGGACGACCGAAGAAGTTTAATCCGAGATCAATGTCCGTCCCAAACCGAATGACCAATCCCGGCTCATTGGTCTGGTTGGAGATGAATCGGGCAAAGCGCCGGAATTCGGGCAGATCATAGAGGTTGGTCACGTAAGCCCGGCGAAGGGTGGTGCGCCACAAGAGGTCATTGGCAGCACCCGTATTCGGAATCCGGAAAAGTTCTCGACGCAACGAAAACTGAGTCTCCTCCCGTTGGGGGTTGTTAAAGCCGAATTGCCCCTGCAGTACCGACCAATTGTTGATCATACGGGCCATGGAGTCCGCCAGTCCTGGGTCTCCCGATGTTCCGGCAGTCTGTGGAATCCCATTCTTAATGCTGCCGATGGCCCGACTCCTCATGATTTGACTCAGAAGCTTCGACGGCGACCGGTTGTCACTCGGGTCAAAATTGGTCTCAAAATCAAAGGCGCGAGCGGCCATATAGACGTACTTGGCGGCCAGATCGAACTGGGCCTGGTACTTCTGCAAGGCATCGTTCCGGAATATGCGGAAGGCCATGTCCTTATAGCGCTCCTTCTGCACCTTTGCCGCTGTCGCCTTCTGGAATCGATTGAAATCATCCAAAAGCCGGAAGCCGCGGGCCAAAGAGGACTGGTAACGGGCCATGGTCTGCTGCAAGGCCTCGTAAAGTTGCTGGACTTCCAGTCGACGCAGCGGCTCCTGACGGATCAGTTCCCGCAACCGCCCGAGCGCGACTTCATTGTCGAAGTCATTTCGCAAGGTCGTCAGTCCCAGATTGCTGGCGCTTTCGACCTGCTGCCGCGCTTGCTGATCGCTCAGGACGCTGAGTTGTTCCTGGTCGCCTTCGTATTGAAGGGCCTCCGAGACGGCATAGCCTGCGAGGCGGATGCCACCACGAGCCACCGAGGTGAGATCGCCACCGGCAGCCACCCCGGCCACCAGGGAGGTCGGCAACATTTCGGCCAACCCTTGGGCAAGTTCATCGGCACTCCGGGCACCCCGTCTCCAGTTGAGCTCTCGCTCAGTGGCATTCAACACTTCCGTATCCAAGGCAGACTGCGTCGCCAGCGTGGTGCTCAGTAGAATAATCTCTGAACTATGTAGAAAATACTGGGCCTCCAAGTCCTTCAACGCCTGATTGATCTGCGCCAACTGGTCGTCATAGGCCGATAGCGACTGCTGGAAACGGAATCGGGCTTGAAGCAGGTCCGAGCGATTGATTTGTATTTCACCAAACGCTCGTCGGGAGCCGGTCCAGTTCGCCGGCTTAACCATTCCGTAGCCGTCGTGGGAAATGTTATAGGTCACCGGTATTTGAGTCGAAGTGACCGCGCCGCTCGAATTGACCGTCGGCGTTGTAAAGTTCGCGGTGATGCTTTCCGAGTTCCCCGGCGGAATCCCCAGCAGAGAGGAGGGGTCCACGTATTCGTAATGCTGGGTATCCGGGCCATTGTAGCCACCGGGATAGGTCTGCCCGTTATTCCCGATGTCGTCCGAATAGGGAGTCCCGAAGATTTCGATCAATCGACTGTTGAAATCAGCGGTCCGCTCCTGTGTGTCCTTGTTGAAGGTCGACAAATCATCCGCCTGTCTGCGGAGCTGCTGGGTATTGTCTTCGGCGTATTGGAAAACCGTGATGGCATTGTTCATCGCGGTCACCGCCCGGTCATAGATTTGCTCGAAATGCGTCTTACCCCCGCTCTGTGTCAACTGACTGGGGTCGATATCGAAAGGCATGAAGTTCTTTGCCAATCCCAACGGATTGACGCCCCCGTCCGCCTTGTCCACTTCGCTCTGGATGGAGTCCAGCGCGGTGGCCAAATCGTTGAGTTCGATGACGGTGGTTCGGTCCACCCTCTGCACCAGATTTGTGATGGTCTCCTGTGAGGACTCGGGCAACAGGGCATTCCCCACCACCCAGTCCAACAAAGCCGCCTGTCCGGCTCGAATACCCCATTCCGAAACACCCCACGCCCGGGACTCGTTGGTGCCAATTTCCCGACTCTTGGGACTTTGAACCGGATCCTTGTAACCCCTCCACTGGTTTTCCGGTGCCTCATCATAAAAGGCCCGATAGGTCAGATTGACGATTTCTGCTCCCGCACGCGCTTTGGACGCCGCCGCCTGGGCAAACTTTCTCTCGTTCACGTAATTGACCGTGACCGGAATACCGCCGACCTGTGTGGCCTCGGCTCGTGGCGTCCAGGTAAAATTCGGATTGCGGAAGAGTTGATAAAAATACTTCGTGGCGGACAGGTAATGACCCCAGGCATCACCATGGCCCTGCGGATACATGACCTGGGCGTCCACGGCATCGATGAACCCATTGGTATTTCCCAGCTCATCTGAAATCCCATGCTTGAGGACATAGGCCGTTTCGCCGACATCCCCGGTGAAATTCCAATATAGGCGATTGTACACGGGGGGCAACTCAACTCCCGGTGCCTTCGCATCATCCCGACCCCGAAGCAGGCCCAACTCTTCCTCGAGGAGACTGGCCTCCTGATTCATAAAGGCGAACAACGTTGGGGCAGCATCCGAAGGGATATCCGCACCCACGCTTATGGTTGGGTCGGATGCATCTGCAAATGCCTCATTACCGAGGAGCATGTAGAGGTCGGAGAGACGGCCGGCGACGAGGATAAGTTGGTCATCCACCGGGCCGTAATCCACCGGCGGAGTCCCATTGACACTCAGCTTCAGGCCCTCTTTCAACACCGTCTCATAGACCTGGATCAGCCCATACTTATCGATGGTTGAGGGATTGAGTGGGATATCCCCCTCCCATCGCGGCCCGGCCTGGGCGAGCATGCTCACCAGGGTGTTCACAGTCCGACTCGGGTTGCCCAGGTCCTTGAAGCGCTGTTCAAAAGGATTGATTCCACTCACGACCCGCTTGATCCAGCCCAACTGAATCTGGGGATCGGTCCAGTCGCTCCAGGCAGTGCCGCACGGACTGAACGGGTCCTTGGCGTGATACCGGCAAATCAACCAGTTGTCACTCAAGGTCAGCAATCCAGCTCCTTCGATGGTAAAATCGACTGCGCCGGTGCCGTCCGCCGGGAGCGGCGTGAGGCGGGTCCACCGACCGAAATCAGCACCGTTGGGTACCGGTGGCTGACTGCCGTCCAGGTCGGGTTGATAGTACCATTCGAAGACGTACTTGTCCGAAAGCCCGCCCAACTCCCCATCGAAACGAAGCGTGAGCTTTTCGTCAAACGGCGAGCTCGGATCGACCACATTCAACCGCCCCTTGTAAAGCGGGCAGACCACCTTCACCACTTCGAGCGAAATCGGAAGATTGCCCGGCTGACAATTGGTGGAATTGCCAAAGGCCACGGTCACATAGCCCTGACCGGCAGCAACTCCTGCGGACAGGGCAACGGAGTCGAGTTTCGGGTCGGAATAGTCCGCTTTAATGGCCGTGCTGGCAATGGCCACCAAAGTATCAACCGCCTTTTTGAAATTCGCATCCGAGCCGCGGAACTTCACATCCTGGAGCACCGACGCGTCACGCGCGGTGATGATGTTCGGCAGCAGGTAGGTCCCGGGAATCGTGGCTATCTTTTGTCCACGGAAGGACAGCACATGTTGATTCGGGTCATAGAACAATCGCGACCGAAGAGGAGGAGGGAGATTCTTGAAGAACAATAATCCGCCAACATTCTCGGTCGCCACGTCGCTGGGGAGGGCGGCGAGCGGAACAGAACGAGTCCGAGTCCCATCGATCAGGGCGACACTCGCCACCGACCTGGTCGCCTGGGATTGCTGGTAAAGCACATCGACGCTGCATTGCCCGCCGATGTCGGGTAACCCGTTCTTGGCGTCGATCAAGGTGTATCCCACATGGAGTTTCGGCAGTTCCTGAAAGGCCAGACTGTTGGTGTAGGCATCGGGAATCGCGTCCGGCCAAAAGACCCGATAGGTGAAATCGACGGGTGAGCCGGGGGTCCCGGCATATTGGTCCAGCCAGGGCACGCACGCGCCGCTCCGGACATTGGGTGGAGTCGGGAAATAGAAATGGTCCAGCGCCTGATAAAACCAGTGGAGGACGATGTTGGTTCCGTTCCCGTCGTCACCGGCCGCCTGGGCCCAAAAAGCACCGCTTCGGTCCCTCCAGAATGGGCCGGACACCCCAGCCGTTTGGGGACAATTGGAGTTGAGGGCGCTGAGGGGATACGGAGCCCCCAGTTTGCTGCCCGCCAACCCGACCGTCTGGAAATGGTGGGTCGCATCTTCGGCAACCACGTTCCAAACCTGGAAACCCACCTTGGCCGGATTGGCCGGCAGCGTGTAGGTCATCAGCACATACGGCAGCGAGGTGGAAGGTGTACCGAGGTCGCTCCGAAGCGGAAACAGGCCCTGCCCCCCGCCGGGCGCGCTGGTGACCACCACATGTTCGTCGTCTGGATTAAACCCAGGCAGGGTCGGATCATTTTGGAAGTATGGCCGAAAGTTGGGATAAACCGCCGGGTCCAGAGTCCCGGTGCCTATTCCACTGGCAATGACGATGGCAGGCGTCTTGGAAGGCCACTGGGCCTGGTAGCGGGAAACGAGCGACGGCCACTGGGTGTCATACGCATCCAGATTCATCCACCACACCTCGAGATTGCCCAGATTTACGGGGAAAATTTGACCGGTATTCGTGTAGACATTGTAGGCAAAGCGGTCCTCTCGTTGAGGAGTGTCGGTGGCGACGTAAACAAACCCGGGGCGATTGGACGGGGCATGGTTGGAGGCCTGGTGATAGCCATTCTGAATCTCGGTTCCAATCGGTGCCGGTTGTGCCGCCAGACTGAAGAATGAAGCGTCCGTGTCGGAAACAGACCGAACTGTATTGAAGGCGATGGTGTATCCGACGGGGGTCGTGGGTGTCGAAAAGGAATACTTCAGCAGGGTGCGACCAAAGCCCACAGTGCTAAAAACGGTTCCACCATCCAGCCGTGCTCCGGTGTTGGCCTCTTGAAACGTCAGTTCCGCGTTGAGATTGGTGGAAAGCAGCACGGATGTACCGCGGGCGTCCCCGGTGTGGCCACGAACATACAATTGAGGCTGGTTAGTCCAACCGGCCCGATAATGATCCATCTCGTACGGCCAGGCGACGCCCTGCACACCATAACGCAGCCAGAAAACCTCCAGAGCGGAAGGGAGCGAGGGCCGAACCGGGAAGATCAATCCCTTCATGGGCCCATCCACCTTGTGCACGTAAACGTAAGCCGGCCCGGAATCAGGAGGGGTTGTCCCGAGGGTAACCCGACCGGGAATCGACGGGTTGTCGGGACTGGGAGCCATCGGACTCAGCGCAGTCCCAATCACCGCCGGTGCATCCGGATGGTCGGGCAGGTTGCCAATAATGTTGACCAACTGGAATCCCAGGAAACCATTCGTCACCCCGTTGACGTTCTCATAATGCAAAAGAATGCGACCCGTGACATTGGCGTGGAGATTCTTTCCGCTCAACCACACGTTCGTGTGCTGACCCGTCTGGTTCACCGTACCCAAAATCACGTCGTTGTAATGGATGGTTACCGAGGGAATGGAACTGAGGTCGATGGTTGGGGAAGTCGTCGGAGCCCCGTTTTGATCGTCGGTCAAGTAGAACCGCATCGCCTTGGACTCAAAGTCACCCGGCCACTGCGCCGTGTAGCTGTCCATTTCATAGGGCCAGACGATTCCGGCAAGTCCGACCCGGGTCCAGAAAAGGTTGATTTGGTTGGGGCCGGTGGTCGGCTTGAAGGCATAGGCGCGTCCATCGTTTGGGTCGCCAGACCGACGGTATTGTTCGAGGTAATGCCCGGGGTCCGGTGCGAGTCCGTAGCGAAATACCACCGGCCCGGCATTGGCCGCCGGCACCGCAGGCGACAGAAATGTTCCGATGTCTGTGATGAGTTGTGTGGACAAATTGGGATTGGGGTCACGGACATCCACCACTTCCAAACCAACATATTGCCCATTGGATTTCCTGGTATAGACCGCAACCACCAACCCGCTCGCGGGACCAACAGCCGTGAGGCTTTGATTGTTGAGGAGAATGGACCCCTGGGGAACGTTGGCGTTCCAGAGAAATTGAATGGCGATGTCCGATGGCACCTGCACGGCGGGTCCACCGACCCCTCCATCTGCGGTCAGCGCCCAGTATAGTCCCACGGGCGGTTGTGTCGCCGCCGGGGAAATCAGATACTGCCGGGTCACGGTTCCCCAGGTGACGTTGACCAGTCCCGGTTGAGTCGCGATCAACTTGTTCTGGGAGGCAAGGTAATAGGCACCTTCAGGAGGAAGGATCAAATCCGGTGCCACGCCCAAAAGGTTGGATTCGTCGGGCACGATTTCCCCACCGACCGAGGCCCGGGGTTTCAAGAACGGAACCGACTGCACGGGCTGACCAAAGCCGGAACGGACCAATGTTAATCCGCCTCCTGTTGGAGTGCCAGAACCGCCAAATGCACCAACGGACCCATTAAAAAAGGTCACTGCGGGTGGCTGGGCGTTGGTGGCATGCAGTGCGTCGGGATTGGCTCTGGGATCAAACAACCGATTGTCGTAACTTGAGCTGCCCAGCACGAAGGCCCCTTGTGCCTGAGCGAAACCGACCATGGACCGGACCATCCACAAGAAAATGCCGACGCTGAGGTATCGTCGTAAAATTGAAGTTCTCATGATTACGAGGGAAGAGGCATCAAAAGAGGGAAATTTCATCGGGTTTCAAAAGCCGCTATCCGGCTGACGGTCCACTTGAAGTCCATCCATCTGCCTAGTCGGAACCGATGGCAATAAAGCTGAACCGGGGAATGCTGCTGGGGGTCCCTCCCCCCGTGTTTTTGAAGATGATACTCACACCGCTGCCTACTGGAGGGTAGGGAGGAAACAAGCTGAACGGAGGAAAGGTCGACAAAATGACCGGCGCATCGGTCAGGACCGGGGTTACAGTGACAGCGGGATAATCCGAAAACTGCTTGTTGAAACTGATGAAAATCAATGTCCCGGAAACTTTTGCCGTAAATCCCTGACCGCTCACTATCGAGGCATCCCCATTCACGACCCCGCGAACGATACGCAGCTGACGGGTCCCGGAATCCTGGACCGGGACTGGTGTTTTCAGGCGGTCGAGACCAATACTGCCCGGGGAAATCCTGATTCCGTCCAGGTACCCCTTGGAGGCATCCGGAGTGGACAACAAGGCACCCCAATCAAAACCACCAAGGGTTTTTGCATCGTCCGCCTGACTCGCAAGGTTCGCCCGATTGGCCTGGTCTGCATTTGCGGCGTGAGCCGCTTCCCGGGCAGTGTCAGCGGCAGCCGCAGCCGCGGCACGGTCGGCGTCACCGGCATGGACGGCTTGCTGTGCCAGTTGGGAGGTACCTGCGTTCGTCGCAAAACCCGAGGTCAACGACGAACCCGCAATGTTGGCGGCGAAGGCAAACGGTGCCGAAAGGATCTGCTGACGCGGCTGGATGGGGATCCCTCCGACGGAGAGCTCCAGAAATGCCGGGGAATTCGGTAAAGACGCCTGGCCGATCAACACCTGTGACAGATCGCGCGAATTGGCATCCACGCCACCCAGCAGGGTGTTGAAAACACTTCCCACCAGCGCGACCGAATTGGTCCTTGGTCCCCAGATCAATCGCCCATTGAAGACGGCATCGTACACCCGAAACACCACGTTGGTGTTGCCATCGGGGAGCTTGTTCCCGGAGGAATCCAGCAGGGCCCCCTGATAATTGATGGTCGAGGGAACAGCGACGCTTTGGCGGGCATGAATGCGAGTCAGCCCGGCCAAGGCAATGAGCACCAGAACGTTACGAAGTAATTTCATAAGTAGCGAGAGAACAATCGGATGGTTCGACAATCGATGGACAGGGAATCAGCCTTCAGTATTAAGAAACGGAATCAATGAAACCCGATTTAGGCGAAAGATACCCTGGATGACGATGGGGACTTTATGGATGCCCATGATGGTCTCGATATAGGTCCCGCCCAATTCACTGTCGCCCCATTGAGCCCGTGCACGGCCCTCCGGATCCTCGGCGCTGAAGTTGAGTTGCAGCAACCTGCGGATGGTGTACGCTTCGACACCCTCAGGAAGAACCACGGAAAGCTCTGCATCCAGGTTGTCGTGGTCAGGATGGAATCGATGCTTGAACGGGTTCAACGGGTCGTCATATCCGGTCACAACGGTCCCAGTGAGAGGATTCTGCAGGTCACCGAACGGCCCCGCCAATGGCAGCAATCCTGAGAATCCAAAGCCGATGGTGCTGATGCGACGGGCCACCGGCTTTCCGTCCCTGAGGGCGGCACCGCCAAATTGGGAGACCAGGGAATCGTCCGTGATTAGAACCTGCCGGCCCAATTGTTGAATGTTCCCGAATGAATCGACGACCCCGTTGGTCCACATCAGCATCACCTGCTGGAGCAATCGCGCCTGTCCGGAAGAATTGACATGAACAATCAGCCGGAATTGCGCCTGCGACCCCGTGGCACGAGGCACGGTGGGATCGCTACTCCCGGACGTTTGGCTGACCTTTTGAATCACCGCAGTCCCCACCCACAGGCCTGCGTGAACGTCTGGTGGGGTATCGGACGCCGTACCGGGCGGAACAACCCCACCGAAAGCCGCCAGAGCCGATTTTCCACCGCTCACAGCCGATCGCGCTGTGACCGGCACCGTGACGCGATTGCCCACCTGGTCAATGACCGTTAACAAGCTCTGGTACTCCACTCCAACATTCCCCACGGGAGGCAGGAAGGGAGTCAGGTCTTTCCGGCGGACCGCCAGGCGAACCTTGGTTTCCTGACCCGGTGCCACGGTGATCGTGGTCTGAGGCTCCAGCGGGTACCATCCGTATTGCTTCGATGCCAGGTTGAATTGCCAATAGGAAAGCGGAACCCCCCCGGCGAGGGCAGGCGAATTGGCATCCGCTGGCGTTTGTGAGGCATTGGGAATCAGTTGAAAACTCCGGGGCTGCTTCGACACATTTTTCAGGGATATCCAAGTCTCCGGCACCGTCCGCCCGAAGTCGATTTTTTGGCTTTGCTCCAGCTTGACCCCAATCGGCCCTCCATAGGTGGAGGCACCGGAGGTGAAAACCCAAAAGGCCTCGCCTGAATTCAGGCGTTCGGTGACAGGATTAGCAACAGGCGTCCATAGTCCGCTCGATTGAAGCCTGTAGACAGCCTGACCGGCGTGAGCTGCCGAACCGGCAAAAAAGGAGGCAAAAGAGGGGGGAGACGTTCCGTCTATCGGAAACCCAACAAGGTTCATTGAACCGGCCAGCCAATCCTTCACCGGTGGAACCGGCCGCCCCTTCAATGTCCAGGTCACCGGCTGGCTCGCCGTGGACTTCACCAGATAACAGCGATCACCGTGCAGAGCGAAAAGCGTGTTGAGGGCCGGGTCCCCGGTGGCCCCGGGGAAATAGGTCAACCAATCGGGCCGTCCTGGAAGCAGCTGATTCGCGTCCTGGATAAACTGAACCGTGGTAAAGCGGCGATTCCAACCCCAGATGCTTTCAACAGGAAGACTCGAAAAAATGGAATCGCAATCGCGAGGTTCCGGTTGAACTTCCAGGTAAACGGCATTCCATCCGGGTCGCAGAACAATCGTTTGCGTCGTCCATTGACCCAGGCAGATGCAGGGAAACAGACAAAGGGTGATCAAAAGCCCCATCCATCGACCGATCTGTCTACGTCCTTCCTTCAGGTCCGTTGTCATATTCATTAGGAAAGTTAGAATGACTACTGAATGAGGTCGCCTCAGGGACCCGTCAATTTTGCCCGATAAAAATAGGGCCCGGCACCTGTGGCGGTGGTATCGATGTAGGTGTTCACCGGTGGAGTCGCTGGTTGGACCGGCCCCAACACCTCAAAACCGTTCAGCAGGTTTTGGGAACGCCACAGCTGATAATTGCGCCCCGGTTGCGTTGACCAGACCACCCGAATTCCACCGCCCGCATCCGGTGAGACCGATTGGAAGGCAAAGCGGGAATTGGCGTCGGTGGG
Source organism: uncultured Verrucomicrobiota bacterium (assembly GCA_903896505.1). Taxonomy (GTDB): domain Bacteria; phylum Verrucomicrobiota; class Verrucomicrobiia; order Limisphaerales; family UBA9464; genus CAILNN01. Next base: position 44,841 of record CAITXU010000096.1, read on the forward strand.
ATTGGTTCCCGCCAGCATTTCATCCAGATTCGGCATCCCGTCGCCATCCGGGTCCGCATTGGGATCCACCCCCAAACGCCCGAAGTAGCGCAGTTCCCAGCTCTTCAACAGGCCATTGCTATCGTAAGCGGACGCGCCATTGGGCGAAAAATCAACCCGTTCCAAACGTCCACGGTCAGCGCTGGTCACCTTCAAACTGGTTTGTGCGGTGTTGACGTAGAGAATATTCGTCCCGTTGAGCGTGACCCCGGTCCGATCATAGGTCAGGACATTGGCCGTGAGACGAAGCCGATCGGAAGCCGTCACCGTAAAGCCCGGAACTTCAGTCTCCACCGGGATAAAAAGGGCGTAGGAGAACTGCCCGTTCACGTCCCCCAACGTCGCGGATACCTTCAATGTCGGGAGCCCATCGGTTCGCTTGATGGAAACGATCAGCGTTCCATTGGTGAGTCGAAGGCCTGAGGCATCGGTCACCAGGCCGTACATCACCAAACTGGGCTCCGGAATGCCGTCAGCCGACACCCGGGGCATACTCACGGCCAGGTACGCGGCCATGATAACGGCCAGGCGAACGGTTAGCAGCCTTCCACTCTGCCGCAGCCACGTGAAGACCCTGTTCCGGTGAAAAATCCCGGACAAAACAATCGTTGGAAAGAGTGCTGACATAGGCTTCGACTTCGGTTTCCACTTTGATTTACCCTGAAAATAGAAATCCGGACCAGATTTTTTTCAGAAATGTCTGGGCTTCCCATCAAATTTTACCGTGTCCCAATTCCCCCACGGAATCGGGAGCTCACATCCCAAACGACCGGGCCTGTTTTTTCGCTTGTTTCGTCGTTCCCATGAGCAATTGGCCCGCCGGGGGAGAGCGGCGGGACGCCGCTGCCACTTCGACAGACACCGGTCCCTGGAGCTGCCGACCCGCCGGTCTGCTAATGGACGGGTTCCAGCTCGGTAAAGTTTGCGCCGACTGACGTCAGGCGGCTACTAGGACGGCGGCGGCCCCCCACACCGGACGAGACGTCCGGGCTCCCGGGTAGGCCCGTCGTACGTCTCCCGCTTCTTCTTCATCTGCGTGAATCTGCGGACAACTCTCTTCACTTCAGCTACGGATAAACCTGGATCGCCTCGGCGACACCATCGGACGGCAGGTTCATTCCGTGGATTCGGAGGGTGGCGGCGAGGCAGGCAAGAGTTTGTAACACCGCTGTTCGTTGGGCGTTGTAACCCATCGTTCCGATGCGCCATATCACCCCGGCCAGTGGCCCAAAGGAAGTGCCAATCTCGATTCCAAAGTCCGACAGCAAGGTTCTCCGCACCGCCTCGCCATCCACCTCATTGGGAACATAAATGCCGGTGACGTTTTGCATCTGGTGCGTACGGTCGCCAAACAACCTAAGTCCCATGGCCACCAGCCCGGCCTGGAGCGCCTGACAGTGGAGACGATGCCGGGCGTGTGCCGCCGCAAGGCCTTCTTCCAACAGAATTCGGGCGCATTCATAGGCCGCGTACAACATCGTGGTGGCCTCGGTATGATGATTGAGCCCGTGTTCCCAGTATCCGACGATCATGGCCAGATCGAAGTAGTTGCTGGCAATGCGCGGACCCGATCCCGGCTGGTAGCCCGCTGCCTGAAGCCCGGCCTCCAAGTGCTTCCGGGCCTCAATCCGCTCGACGACGGCATCACTCAAGGTGATGGGCGAAATGCCCGCAGGTCCGCCCAGGCATTTCTGCAATCCCACGGACACCGCATCCAGTTTCCATTCATCCACCGGCAGTGGATTCCCGGCGATGGAAGCCGTGGCGTCGACATAAGAAATCACGCCGTTGGCGCGACACAACTCCCCCAACCCTTCCAGCGGCTGACACATGGTGGTGGAGGTGTCGCCCTGACACATCGCCAGGAGCCGAGGTCGGTGCTTTTGGAGGGCCGCATCGATGGTCTCCAGCGAAAACACGGTTCCCCACGTCGCTTCCACCCGCCGGACATCGGCCCCGCAGCGGGCGGCTATTTCGCACAATAGGTTTCCAAATCGACCAAATACCGGGACAAGGACGATGTCCCCCGGACAAATCAAGGAGACGAGAATGGCCTCGATGCCGGCGCGAGCGGTGCCATCGACTAGAACCGTGGCGCGATTCCTCGTTTCAAACACTTGTCGGTAGAGCTCCTGGGTATCCCGCATCAACTGGCGAAAAGCCGGGTCGTACTGCCCGAGCAGCGGTGCCGACATGGCCCGCAACACCCGCGGATCGGCATTGATGGGACCGGGTCCCATCAAGAGACGCGGAGGCGGATTGAACAGAGCCAGCGGGGTGGGCATGGAGACGAGTGTTCTAGCGGCTCACGGTTGCTGAAATATCCCCATGTGGATTCGGTGCGGGATAGAAGATGACGTTGTCATTGGGAATGCCAAATCGGCTGAGGTCATACGCAAAATAGTGGAGATTCGGGAGGCGCAGGGAAACACGGTCCACCTCGGGAGCGCGCTCCAACGCCAGCTCCGCCATCTGGTAGAGGGTCTCTTGAACTGCCCGGCTGTAGCGGTTGGCAAAGACTTCGATGAACGCCCCCCGAATCTTTTCCGCCACTGCCGGGTAATCCGCCGGTGCTTTCTGAAAATGCCAGGTGACGGTCAGGCGGGTGGCCATGATCCGGTCGGTAACTTCCGGCAAGGTGGTAAATTCGCATCGGGGAAATCCGACGAATCCCGAACCGGTCGACTTGAGAATCTCCAACTCTTTGATTCCCGCGGTGACATCGGGCGGATGCGAGCGCCGCGCATGGATGGAAGCTGTGCGAATACCAGCACCCGTAGCTTGGAAGGCATGTGCGTGGGGAATCCCGTCCACCTCCATCCGGCCCCACGGTTTCTCTTCGATTTGGATATCCACCGTTTGAAATTGCCCGTATCGGGCCAGAAAATGTGCGGCCAGTTTCAGGCCAAAGGGTTCGATGCCCGAGGAATCCAGATGATCATGCGCGAGGGCATAGATGGTGTTTTTGATGGTGTCGGTGGGAACCGTGTTCGAATTGTTTCCCTCCAGAAAGGCCCCGGAAAAATCGCCGCTCACCAGACACGAGACCGTGATCTCGCGAACCGTCTGTTGGTCGCCCTCGCGCAAGACCTTGAGCAATCCGACAGCGGACTTGCCGTATTGACTGTGAAGTAGCTGCATGAGAAGGGATGCCCGCGTGGAAACACATTTCGCTGAGTCAGGCAAAACGTCCGCAGAACAAGGGACCACTTCTCCCAGGAGATGCCCGCTTGTCACGCTGAATCAGCTCCCGGTGGACGAATTTGTAGGCATGGCCGGGCCTCTTTTTGAACATTCGCCTTGGATTGCCCAGGCGGCGGCCGCGCTTCGCCCCTTTCAGACGGTGGACGAAATGCACCGGGCACTGCTCGGGGTGGTCGCCTCGTCCCTGCGCGAGAAGAAACTTGCGTTGATTCAGGCACATCCCGATCTGGCTGGAAAACTGGCGGTCTCGGGTAATCTGACGGAGCAGAGCACCGTCGAGCAACGTTCGGCCCGCCTCGATCGGCTTTCGCCCGACCAATTCGCACGGATGAGTGCCTTGAACGCTGACTATAAGGGTCGCTTCGGCTTTCCCTTCATCATCTGTGTCCGGGACCATACTCAGGACCAGATTTTTGAGGCCTTCGAACATCGTCTGACCCTGTCGTTGGAAGAGGAAATGGAAACGGCTCTCGTTCAAATTGGGCGTATCGCCTGGCATCGGTTAAACGACCTCATCCCAGCCGAATGAATCCCAACGAATCGCCCCATCGTCCAAAGGCCTCCGGAAAACTGAGCACGCACGTTCTGGACATCGCCCGGGGCCATCCTGCTGCCGGAGTCGAGGTGTCCCTCTGGCATCAATCGGGGGCGGAGTGGGCGCGGCTCACCACCACCATCACCAACGCGGATGGCCGGACCGACACCCCGTTGCTGTCCGGTGATGCCCTGATGACCGGGATTTACGAATTGCGCTTCCAGGTCGGTACCTATTTCCAAAAGGTCGGGACCGAGTCCGGTTCAATTCCCTTCCTCGATGAGATTCCCATTCGGTTCGGGGTTTCGGACCCGACCGCCAGCTATCATATCCCGCTGCTGGTCACCCCATTTGGCTATTCAACCTACCGTGGAAGCTGATCTGCCACGCCCTTCCCTTCACCCGGAAGTTGTTGCCCGACTCCATTCGCGTTTGAAGGAATTGGGAACCATCAGCGAAGAGCCAGGAAAGCTGACGCGCCGGATTTTTTCGTCGGCAATGGATTCGGTGCATCAGCGGTTTCACGAATGGGCCGATGCTGCCGGACTGCACTTCAGTGTGGACGCCCTCCAGAACATGAAGATTCGCTGGCCGAGTGCCGATAGCGCGCTGTCCACAACCACCCACAAAACCCGTGAAGTCCTGGTCATCGGGTCCCACCTCGATACGGTACGAAATGCCGGACGTTTTGACGGTGCGTTGGGCGTGGTGACCGCCCTGGCTTGTGTCGAGCAACTTCAGGCATGGGGCCGGACATTGCCCTTCGACCTCGAGGTGGTTGGCTTTTCGGATGAAGAAGGGCTCCGGTTCCAAACGGCCTATCTGGGAAGCTCCCATTACGCAGGACTCTTTCGCCCGGAATGGCTCACATTGAGGGATGAGTCGGGCCAGACCCTGGCTCATCTGTTGGAAAATCGGGGAATCAATCCCTCGCTGGTCTGCACCCGGCAGAAGGCTCCGACGGGCGTTCTGGGGTACCTGGAGGTTCACATCGAACAGGGACCGCAACTCGAAGCGTTGGGGATTTCGGTCGGGGTAGTTTCCGCCATCGCCGCCCAGACCCGCGCCCGCCTGCGGTTTACCGGAAAGTCAGGGCATGCTGGAACCACACCCATGACGCTCCGACGCGATGCGCTCTGCGCCGCAGCGGAGGCGATTTTGGAAATCGAAGAACTGGCACGCTCGATGGATGGACTTCGGGCAACGGTAGGCCAAATCCGGGTCGAACCGGGTGCCAGCAACGTTATTCCAGAGTGGGTGGTCCTGAGCCTCGATATCCGACATGAGGACGGTCACCGCCTGGAGGAGGCCGTGAAAGAATTCAAGGACAGAATCGAAAAACAGGCCGAAGCGCGGGGCATCCAACTCGACTGGGAAATCCTTCAACAAGGTCCGTCAGTTCCGATGGACCCCGGATTACAATCCCACCTTCAGCGCGCGGCTGAATCACGCCAGGGACGAACCCCGATTTTGGCCAGCGGCGCGGGCCACGACGCGGCAGTGATGGCCCGGGTTTGCCCGGTCGGCATGCTCTTTGTTCGTTGTCGCGACGGTTTGAGCCATCATCCGGACGAATGGGCCTCACCGCCGGATATCGAGATGGGTGTGGCCGTCGTGGCCGACGCGATTCTTGCCGTCGCAAACGCTTATCCCAAGGAACCGCATTCATGAGCCAGTTGGATTGCATCATTCGAGCCGCTCGGATCGTCACCCCTCAGGGCATTCAAGCCCTCGAAGTGGGCATAGCCAACGGCATCATTGTTGAATTGAGTCCCGACATTTCCAGGAGTGCCCGTGAGGAACTCGCTTTCGAAGGGGCCCTCCTGGTCCCCGGGATGATCGATGCCCATGTCCACTTCAACGAACCGGGCCGGACCGATTGGGAGGGATTCGACACGGGAAGCGCGGCGGCTGCTGCCGGAGGTGTCACGACCGTGTTCGATATGCCTCTCAACTCATTGCCCGCCACGGTGACACCCGAGGCCTTTAGGAAAAAGCAGGCCTGTGCCGCCGCCCGCTGCATCGTCAAATGCCGGCTGTGGGGCGGCCTCATCCCCGGTTTTCTTGATCAACTCGAGCCGCTCCATGCCTGCGGCGTGATCGGGTTCAAAGCGTTCATGTCCAATAGCGGGATCGACGAGTTTCCACGGAGCGATGCCAGGACGCTGCTCCAAGGCATGCGGATCATCGCAAAACTACCCGGCATGTGCCTGGCGGTCCATGCCGAGGATGAGGCAATGACCGCTCAACTGGCTGCGCAAGCCGTCCAGGCAGGCCGCCTGGACCCAGCTTCCTTTGTAGCCTCGCGTCCCATTGAGGCCGAACTTACGGCCATCCGCGAGGTTCTCGAACTCGCCGGTGAGACCGGGTGCCCCCTCCATATTGTCCACGTCAGTTGCCCCGAAGGCGTCGCCCTGGCCGCTGCCGCCAGACGCAAGGGCGTCGATGTGACGGTTGAAACCTGCCCTCATTATTTGAATCTAACGGTTGAGGACCTGGATCATTTGGGCACGCTGGCCAAGTGCGCCCCACCGCTCCGAAGCTCTGAAGTACGGGACGGGTTGTGGCAATCCATCGCCCGGGGTGAAGTCGATACCATTGGGTCAGACCATTCTCCCTGTCCACCCGAACTCAAGGCCGGACGTCCCTTCATGGAGGCGTGGGGTGGGATATCCGGCATCCAGCATGCCTTGCCACTGACCTATTCGGAGGGGCTCCATCGGGGAATCCCCGCAGAGCGCCTGGCTGCCTTGCTCAGTGCCAACCCCGGACGGCGATTTCATCTCGGCCCCCATTCCGGCGTAATCAAGATCGGTGCCCCCGCCGACCTTTGCCTCCTCGTGCCCAGTGCCGGACAGTCCATCCACAAGTCCAGCCTGAAGGACCGGCACCAGCACTCCCCATATGTCGGCCAAACGCCAGCATGGCGCGTCCAACGCACCTGGGTCGACGGCAAGACCGTCTTTGTCGAATGATTGCTCCCCCTCTTCACTTCCGACATTCTTGACGAAAATGCCCCCCTGCATCCGCAGCACCTATTCAATTCTGGGAGCCCTATCGTTGGTTGGCACCCTGTCCGCCGCCGATTTGAATTGGCCCGAGGAGAAAACCGACCTCTGGCATGGCTTCAAGCGGCATCTGTTTACCGTGGATGGCTGCGCCGCCTGGTTGGTCGAACCCAAGGAAGCACGTCCTGGTCATCCGTGGTCGTGGTGCCTGGAATTCCCCGACGCCTTCACCGAACGCTGCGCCGCCACCGGGCTCCTCACCAACGGCTTTTGTCACGTTCATATCGTCGTCGGCAACACCTTTGGAAGTCCCCCGGCTCTCCGCCATTTTGATGCCTTTTACGCCAATCTCCAAGCCCACGGGCTGGCCAAAAAGGCGGCTCTGATTGGACTGAGCCGCGGCGGCCTGTACGCCTATCGTTGGGCCGCTGAGAATCCGGATAAGGTCGCGGTCATCTATGGGGATGCGCCGGTCTGCGATTTTAAGAGCTGGCCGGGAGGACGATTCCAGGGCCATGGCAGCCCATCCGATTGGACCGAACTGCAGAAATTGTATGGATTCAAAAGCGAAGCGGAAGCCCTCGCCTTCACCGGGAATCCAATAGACATCCTTCGTCCCCTCGCCCTGGCCCATGTGCCCCTCATCCATGTGGTCGGGGATGCCGACGACGTCGTGCCGGTCCCGGAAAACACGGCCATCGTCGAACAACGGTATCAGGCCCTGGGTGGCGAAATGCAGGTCATCCACAAGCCCGGTATCGGGCATCATCCGCATGGGCTGGATGACCCCACCCCGGTGGTCCAATTCATCGTTCAGCGCGCCGCCCTACCCAAACCATGAGCATTCGTCACCGGACTTGGACGGCGGCATCGGCCCGATGGTTCGGTCTGATCACTACTACCGTGCTGGCGCTGGGTAGGGAGTCCCAGGCAGAACTCCGCCTGGAGGCACCCCTGGATTATCAGGTCGTTCAACGCATTTCACGTGAGACTGGCACGCTTGTCCTTGAGGGCACCACCTCGACGGGCGCGGCCATGGCGGAAATTCAACTGGAGGTCCGGGTCGTCCGTTCGACCACCGGCGAACCCCTGACCAGCAACTGGATTCCAACGGCAACGGACCCTCGGGTCCCGCGCTTTCGTTCAGAAATTAAAATTCCGGCGGGCGGATGGTACCGGGTCGAAGCCCGCCTTCGCCTTGGAGCCTCAACGATCGCCACTTCACAGGTCGCGCATGTCGGCGTGGGAGAGGTCTTTCTGGTGGCCGGACAATCCAACTCGGCAAATCACGGCGAAGAGCGAACCACACCCGCCAGCGACCAGGTGGTCCACTTTGACGGCACCCGTTGGAAAGTCGCGGCGGACCCGCAGCCGGGTGCGAGTGGAGATGGCGGCAGTTTCCTCCCCACGTTTGGCGATGCCATGGCCCGGCAATTTCATGTGCCCGTCGGGTTCGTGGCGACCGGAGCCGGAGGAACCAGTGTCCGGGAGTGGCTGCCCCATGGCGAAGAAATGGCCGCTCCGCCCACGACGGGTGCGAACACCGTCACGGTGGGCCCCAACCAATGGGCAAGCACCGGCGAGCTTTATCAACGACTGATCGAGCGCGGACGGGGCCTCGGGGAAGGCCGGTTTCGTGCCGTTCTTTGGCATCAAGGGGAGTCCGACAACCATCAACCCGAAGGGCGCAACATCAGCCCGCAACAATATCAGGAGTATCTTCGACGGGTCATCCGTGGAAGTAGAACGGATTGGGGTTGGAATGTCCCCTGGTTTGTGGCCCTGGCCTCCTACCATACCCCGGAGCAAACGGGTTCACCTGAATTACGGGCCGCCCAATTGGGACTGACCGTGGATGGCTTTGCGCTGGCCGGACCCAATACAGACGCGCTGGACGGGCCGTTCCGAGAATCCCAGGGGCGGGGTGTTCATTTCAATCGACGGGGACTGGTCCGGCATGGAGAACTCTGGGCAGAAAAAGTGGGCCCGTGGCTTGAGCGCCAGCTCCAGTGATGAACAGGACTCTTTTGATGATGGAGCCGCCGCAACCTCCAAAGAAATCAACCGTAATTTGGTAAAACGGTGGGGATGCATTTCAAAGTGGAATTCGACACCGAATGATGTCCATTGAGCTCAGATGAAAAAATTGGGTTCCTATCCGCTTCTCCTGGCGACGTTGCTCCAGCTTGCCCCGCTCTGGCGCTCGTTGGGTACCTCCGCCGTCACCACCGGCGCTCCCGCCATCGCCATCATCCGGTCACTCCTCCTGTTTTCGGGAATCGTCGGCAGCGTCGATGCGCTTTCAGCGGCCAGCGCGGTCAGTATTCCAAAACAAACTTTTAACGCTAAAGTAGGGGTCAAGGCGAGCTTTCCTATCGTCATCCAGTTCGACCCGACCTATACCATCAACATCATTACCTGGGCTCCAGTCAGCCCCGGAATCCTCCCCCCCGGATTAAGTCTGACGACAAGTCCCATTTCCTTCGATCCCCCAATTCTTTCCGCAACGATCAAGGGAACTCCCACGCAGTCAGGAACTTACGTCTTAACCGTTACCGCTAAAGAAAAGTCCACCTCCCCTGCGGATCGGACCGTCACCGGAACCATCACCGTGATTGTCGCCCCCGCCGATGCTCCCCCTAAAATCACCACAGCGCCGTCGGACCAGTCCGTCACCGAAGGAGGAACGGCGACCTTCTCGGTGATTGCCAACAGCGCAGCGCCCGTCCAGTATCAATGGTACTTCAATTCCAACCAAGCCATCGCCCGTGCTACGAATGCCTCGTTAGTTTTGAACCCCGTTCAACTTACCGCCGCTGGTACCTATTCCGTGTGGGTCACGAACAAGTTTGGTGGCCTGTTCAGCCCTGTTGCCCACCTCATCGTCAATCCCAAGGTGGTTGTCCCTCCCTTTTCGCTCGGCAGCCCCCAAACCGTCGGCAGCGACTTCCACTTTGCGCTTCCCGTCGTCGCCGGAGCCAACTATGCGGTCCAATATCTTTCGACGTTGAAAGGAGCCACCTGGCAAACCGTGTCCAACTTACCAACCCTCAGCGTCTCTGGAACCGCAGACATTCACGTGCCCATCTCTGGCCCACAGGGCTGGTTTCGTGTGACGTCCACCCCTTAAATTGGTTTTGTGAGGTCAATGAAGGTCGGAAATTCGTTTTAGTGGGGCTGCTGTTTCGCGGGCCTGCCGGGCCTTAAGGGTGAACCGGGGTGCTTCGGGACGTGGCGCGGCGCAGCCAACTGGAAAGTCGCCGAAGCGGCAGCACCCCACCCGTGGCGCTCCAGAGTCAGGCAGGGTATAACTTGCGAGGCGGACGCGGTACGGACCGCCGCGGCTCGACAGGAGCCTCGCCCTACAGATGTGACTGTGATTCATTAGGTTGCAGACGAATCAACCGTTGAGGTCAAACGCTGTTTTTCGGAAGACAGGAATGTCTGTGGTACGGCGTGAGGGTTGGTTCATGGGTAGGATACACTGGAACGTTGGGAGAAACCCTTGGAAACAGATGAAGGCTGGAGGACGGCAGGGCCGACACCACTATGTTTTTCCGCTTTCAACCTAAGATTGCGGCGAACGTGGCGTTATTGGATCATCGGGAAATCGATCCCGTGACGATTTTGGACTTATGAATTGCCGTACTACGCTGGTGCTGATGCTCAGCCTCGCCCTTTTTCCGTTTGCCCGGGCGGAAAATGAAATCGGATTTATCGAAACCTTTGCCTTTGCTGAGGACCGGGAGGCGACCCTATCCCTGCTCGTGCCAGGCACGGAAGAGTCCTATTTTTTCCGGGCGCTTCATTACCAGAACACCCGGCAACGGGAAAAACTGGGTGAAGTCCTCCGGCAATGGGCAACGCGATTCCCAAAATCGGAGAGGCGTAAAGTCATTGAGCGCCGGGAGTCGTTGTTGACGTACGAAACCGACCCGCAGAAAACCTTGCAGTTCCTTCGCGAAGAATTGCGACCACGCCTGGACCACGTTCAGTTAGTCCGTGACCAAAAGCCCAACCTTCCCAGTGCCCTCGACCCCAAGAGTATCGAATCGTCCGTCTACACACAGGCCGCCCTGGCCACGGATGATCTTCGGGGAATGGACGTTGAGGCGCTCGAGTCCTTGGTGAGCCACCGCACCGCGCTATCGCCCGCACAACGTCGCACGGTGCTCGGTCGAATCGACCGTCCCGACGTCCCGGGCTTGACCGAACTCCTCATAGAGGACTTGAAGAGCCCTGAAAGCAAAGGCTTCGGCGAATGGCCCATTCATCGACTGCTGCTCCCCAGCCAATTGAGCGAAGTGGCCCGGGCACTCCCATCCGTGGTCCGCCAAGCGGCCTTTGTCCAATGTCAGCTCAGTCAATTGGCCCCAGCCAGTGAGGAAGATATCCGACCGCAGTCCCCTGGACGCGAAGCTTGGCTGGACCGGCTTCTGACGGCGGTCAGGCCGTTGCCCCCGACCTTCAATTCACTGAAGGCGTGCATCCTTTATGCCCGACTGGAGCACGACCGGAGTCGGGGGGTCTACTCACGGGAACGCTTCGTCGAATATCTAAAGTTGCCGCGTCCGGTTTCCTACATCAGTCCCGGATTGATCGAGAAGTCCGGTGGAAATCAGGCCTTGGTCAACCTGGGAGCGGACTTCGCCGACTATCATCTTGGCTTGCCGTCCATCGGTCGCGACGAACCGTTGGTTCGGGATTTCATTCTCCATTTCGCTGCTGAGGATGCCGATTGGCAATCATGGACCGAGTATCTCATCGAGTCCTGGGTCAAAGCAGTCTTCGCAGAGGCGAAAATCACCTCGGGCATCGGCGACCCCGAAAAATGGGCATCCCTTCTCTCAGCCTCCGCCTATCAGGCCCTCCGAGACCGGGTGGATATCGATTTCTCGCCGGTGAATCCCGTTTACTTCGCATCTTCCGACGAAGTGTCCCTGCGGGTCTACCTCAAGAACACGCCCAAACTCATCGTCAAAATCTTTGAACTCAACACGTTGAACCTCGCGTCGGTGCAGAGCCGACAGCCCGGTACCGACCTCAACCTGGACGGTTTGGTGGCCAATGCCGAGCAAACCCATGAGCTCGATCCGATCCCATTCCGAAGGACGACCCGTGAATTCAAGTTCCCGGAACTGCAAGGAAAGCGTGGAGCCTGGATTATTGAATTTATCGGAGGCGGAAAATCCTCCCGTGCCCTGATTCGCAAAGGGGACTATCACCTGCTGCAACGCCTCAGTCCGGGAGGAGACCTTCTGACCATATTGGACGAGTCCCTCCGACCGGCGACCAATGCGGTCGCCTGGCTGGACGGGCGCCAATGGAATCCGAGTCCGAAGACCGGCCAAATCCTCATCCCTTTTGCCCAGCAGGCTACCCAACGACCCATCACGCTGGCCAACTCCGACGGCGGATTCGCCACCTTGGCCCAGTTCCATCAACACTCCGAATCCTACCGGCTCCATGTGGACTTCCACCTGGAGCGGGAACAACTACTGGCCGCTCGAACAGCCACACTGATTGCCCGAACCACCCTGTTGGTCGAGAACACCGTTTTGCCACCGGAGCTGTTGGAAGACCCGAAGCTCACCTTGACCACCGTTACCGAGGATGGCGTGACGACCACCCAGGAAATCCCGGCGACCGGGCTCACAGCCAACCGGGTTTTCACCCACTCGTTTCAGGTGTCGGACCGTCTGGCTCACATTTCCGCCGTTCTGAGCGCCAGGATTTCCTACCTGAGTCGCGGCGGGAAAAAAGAAGAAATATCCGACTCCCAGGAATGGGATATCAATGGAATTGATGCGACGGATATCACCCAGGACGGCCATCTGGGGCGCTTTGACGGCGGTTACGTGGTCGATCTGCTGGGCAAGAACGGTGAACCCATTGCGGACCAACCGATCACCTTTGACTTCACTCGTCGCGGATTCAGCCAGACCCAATCCATCCCACTCCAGACCGATGACCATGGTCGAATCAACCTGGGCCCGTTAACCCAAATTGATCGCGTCACGGCCCACCTCGCCGGTGGCACCACGCGGAAATGGGTCCTGCCCCACGACAACGTTCAACTTCCGTCCATTATCCAAGCGACCGCCGGTGACCTCCTTCACCTCCCGTGGGACGGCGGCACGAATGTCTCATCCGTTACCTTGCTGGAACGTCGGAATGACGTTTTCCTACCGGTGCCGTCAGCAAAGCTGAATCCAGAGGGTGGCTTCCTGGAAATCAGCGGCCTCGCCCCCGGTGACTACTCGCTTCGAATTCGGAATCGCCCCACCCCTACAGACGTCGCCGTGCACATTTCTGGAGGACAAAATGAAGCGGGTTGGCTTCTGTCGCCCGCCCGGTTTCTTGAGGCCACCCGCCTATCTCCGTTGCTGATCGAGTCGGTCGCCATCGGGACCAACGAAGTGACCGTTCAATTGCGAAATTGGGACCCGTTCACCCGTGTACATGTGGCCGGAACCCGATTTGTCGCTCAAACCGCCCTGTCCGACAGCTTGGGCGACTTCCCCCGCTCTTCCCCGCAAACAATGGCTGTGGAGAGCAACTCCAGCCGATATGCGGCCGGTCGCGAAATCGGGGACGAATATCGCTATATCCTCGAACGCCGATATGCCGCGAAATTCCCGGGCAATCTGCTCGAACGACCCAGTCTGCTCTTGAATCCGTGGGAGCGAAGGGAAACCGAAACCGCGGCCTTGACGGCAAAGCCTGCATCCGAGCTGGCAGAAATTTCGCGATCCATGGCACGTATGGCTTCAGCGAACTTTGCGAATAGTGACGCCGCATCGATAAACACTCAGGACCATACCCCCGACGGGAACCTCGATTTTCTGGCAACGTCCGCCCCGCTCCTGGCAAATATGATCCCGGATGCTGACGGTCGGATTCGAATTCCCAGCAGCGCCTTGGGCGACCGCCCGCAAGTGCTGGTCTATGCCGAGGACCTTGAGTCGGCCGCATGGAAGTTTATTGATGTTCCCTCTTCACCCACCCAATTCAGGGACCTGCGCGTCGCGAAATCTCTGGACCACCAAAAGTCGCTCAGCCAACACCGCGAAGTCACTCTCCTGAAATCCGGTGACACCCTTCATGTCACCGATATCGCCAATAGCGATGTTGAATTCTATGATTCGCTGAAGGCGGCTTATGCCTTAATCAGCTCCCTTAGCCACGAGACCAACCTGCCGCCGTTTGCCTGGATTCTCGACTGGCCCAGCCTGAAGGAGGAGGAAAAGCGGTCGAAATACAGCCAGTTTGCCTGCCACGAACTGAATTTCTTCGTCAGCCGCAAGGACCCCGACTTCTTCCGTCGCGTGATACAGCCCTATCTGCGCAACAAAAAGGAACTGACCTTCCTGGACGAGTACCTGTTGGAGCGTCCTCTCCAATCCTACCTTGAACTGACCCGATTCCGGCGGCTCAATGCTGCGGAGCAAGCCCTTCTTTGCCAGCGGCTACCAGATGCCAAAAAGACCATTCAGAGGCGCCTCCGTGAACTTTGGGAGCTCCTCCCGGTCGTCCCCGAGGAACAAGCACGGCGTTTTGAAGCGGGGCTGAGAGGACGCACACTCGAGGCCGATTCCACTAACGTGTCGGACCCGGAAGGTTCCTTGAGGCTGAAAGCACCCAAAAATATGACTCCCCTCCCTGGGTCTGCCAACGGAGTGGCCTTGGGAGGCCTTCCCATACTCGGAAGACTGGCGAAGGACGAGCTGGTTCTGGAGAGCCGAACCAACGTAAGGGCTGAAGATATACCGAGAGAAGGCACCAATCACTTCATTGGTAGAAATCCGGTTACCTTCAACTATTTTGGCCTGGAAGAAGCCGAGGGATTGCGCCGGATGGCGGGTGAACAACCCTATTACCGGGGAGTCGATGGAACCAAGGAATGGGCGGAGAACGATTATTACCACGTCGCACTGAAGGATCAGGAACCCGGTTTAATCCCGGTCAACGGTTTTTGGGTCGACCTGGCGGAATGGGATGGCTCAGCGCCGTTCCTATCGGCGCGCATCACCGATGCCACCCACAGCTTCGCCGAGATCATGCTGGCCTTGGGTGTTCTCGACCTTCCGTTCGCGTCGGCAAAACACGCCCATAAGATTGAGAACAACTCCCTGACTCTGACGGCGGCCAGTCCATTGATTGTCTTCCTGCAAGAGCTTCGGGCCTCTCAACCCACGACGAACGCCACAGCCCCCACAATTCTGGTCAGCGAAAGTTTCTTCGAGAATGGGGATCGCTATCGGGAGGTTGGGAATGAACGGTTCGACAAATATGTGTCCGGAGAATTCCTCAGCGGCGTGGTGTACGGTGCCCATGTGGTCTTGAGCAATCCCGGTTCGGCACCGGCCAAGCTGGATATCCTCACCCAGATTCCGTCCGGTGCCCTCCCCGTGGGCGGCGGCAGGGCCACCCAAAGCCGATACCTTCGCCTGGAGCCGTACGCCACGGAACAGTTGGAATATCACTTCTATTTCCCCGCGCCGGGCACAAATTCCACCGCCTTTGCTCATTATCCCGTCACTTTGACCTCCGCCGGACAAACGGTCGGGGCGGCAACAGCTTCTTCGTTTCAGGTAGTGCGAAAATTATCTCGTCCTGACACCGAATCGTGGGACTACCTTTCCCAAAACGCCACCGATGCCGAGGTGCTTACCTTCCTGAAACATCAAAACCTGGAGCGCATCGACTGGGAGAAAGTCGCCTGGCGGGCACGAACCCACCCGGACTTTTTCCGGCAAATAACGGCGTTCCTGGCCAACAACCACGTCTGGAGCGCCGAGATTCTCCCCTACGGACTGGTGCACAACGACATTCCCGCGCTTCGGACTTGGCTGCGCGGTGCTCCAGCCTTCCTGACCCTATGCGGCCCCTCGCTCAGCAGTCCATTGCTGGAGTTTGATTCGTTCGAGCAACATCAATTCGAACACCTCGAGTTCTCACCGATCGTCAATCAACGCATTCACCGCCTGGGCTCCGAACATCGAATTGCCAATCTTGGTCTTCTCAAACAATACCGGGGCTTTCTGGAGAACCTTTCGTTCAAGGCCACCCCCTCACCGGCTGAGTCGTTGGAAGCCGTCTATTTCTTATTGGTTCAAGATCGAATTGAGGAAGCCATCGCCCGGTTTCACCGACTTCAGCCCGATAAACTGTCCACGCGACTGCAATACGACTACCTGCGATGCTATGTCGACTTTTATGAGGAACACCTTGCGGATGCCCGGGGACTGGCCTCGCAGTATGCCGACTATCCGGTGGACCGTTGGCGGACCCGCTTCGCGGAGGTCACGGCGCAATTGGATGAGATCGAAGGAAAGAAAGGCAACCATCCCATCGGAACCCCCGATCGTGACCGCCAGCAGGCGGAACTGGCCTCCGCCGCTCCAGGATTCACCTTCCAATTGGATGATCGGAAACTGCGCTTGAATTGGAAAAACCTTCGCGATGTGACCATTCATTACTACCTGATGGATCCGGAGCTCCTGTTCAGTAGCAGCCCGTTCGTGGGCGGTGACCCGGGACGATTCAGCATCATTCGGCCCACCCTCACCCAACGTCAGACCCTGCCGGAACAGCAGGACACGTTGGAGATTCCGCTGCCGAGCCAATTTGCCCAGGCGAATGTCCTCATTGAAGTCCTTGGGGCGGGACAGCGCCAAGTCCAGGCGTTCCACGCCCATACCTTCAAACTCAATGTCGCAGAAACCTTCGGTCAATTGGATGTCCGCGATCAGACCTCGGACAAGCCCATCTCCAAGGCCTACGTGAAGGCCTATGCCCGTTTGAAAACCGGTGAAATCCGATTCCTGAAAGATGGATACACCGATCGTCGTGGCAAGTTCGACTACGCCAGCGTCAGTGCCGGGAACTCCTCCCGGTCACCAAGTCCCATCGGCGGCACAGGCGGACTCGACGCTCAAGCCCTGAATGCCAATGAACTGGGGAGTATCGACCGCATCTCCATCCTCGTCCTGAGCGATACTCACGGAGCGGCCGTCCGGGAAGTTCAACCGCCCAAGTCCTAAACAACTTCGACCGGATTGGTCAGGGTACCCACTCCCGAAATATCAATTTGAACAACGTCACCCGGCGCAAGGGTGAATTCATTGGGCGGAACCACCCCCGTGCCGGTTAGTAACACCACGCCCATGGGGAATTGTTGGCTGCGGCCGAGCCAGGCCGCCAACTCGTCAAACGTCCGCTTGATTTGCCCGACTGAAGTTTCACCATGAAATACCGTTGCCCCATCCCGGATGATGGAGACCCGGATAGACCAGGTCCGGGCCTCGGCTTCGGTCACTCCCACTCGGACAAACGGACCCAGCGCGCAGGAGGCCCGATAAACCTTGGCTTGAGGGAGGTACAGGAGATTCTCGCCTTCGATGTCCCGGGAACTCATGTCATTCCCTGCGGTGTACCCGACTAACTCTCCCCGGCTGTTTAGGACCAGCGCCAACTCCGGCTCGGGAACATTCCATCGGGCGTCGGACCGAATACCAATCCCTTGCCCCGGTCCCACCACCTTTTCACCCAGGGATTTGAAGAATATCTCCGGCCGATCAGCGGAATAGACCCGGTCGTAGGCGGATGCGCTGAAATCGGATTCCTCCATCCGGGCAGTCTTGCTGCGCAGATAGGTCACACCTGCCGCCCAAACCTCCTGAGATTCCACCGGGGCCAACATGCGCACTTCTCCCAAAGGGAGACGCCGCAGTGGCTTGTGTACCAAATGGTTCAGGTGGGCACCCAACTGATGCACCTCCAGCAGGGCCGTCAGAGAGGCCACTCCGGCAGACGACAAATCGATGACGTGATGCGGGTCCGCATCGGTCACCAAGCCAACGGAAGCGAGCGGCTGATGGACGGAGACAAATCGGCAGAGTTTCACCGGCTCGTTGGTAGTGGGTTGGGCCGAAAGTGGAAAGCCGTATTTCTGTGGCGATGGTCTCAAAAGCAGCCACCCCGCCGCACGTCATCCCAAGGTCTTCCATAAATTAACGAATCGGGTTGCCGTGAGCTCAAGGGTCTAAAATTGTGGCAGTGGCGTCCCGCCGCTTCTTGGATTTGGGCCTTGTGAACGCAGCCCAACCAAACCCTCGCGAGTGAAAAGCGGCGGGACGCCGATTCCACCTTGAGCTACTTGCTCAGCCATTTCCGGGTTTCATCAGAGCCACTCCCGTTGGGGCGTGAGGAGCGGCAGGATGCCGCTGCCACTTTCCATTCCCAGCCAATCAAAGGGCTGATTTCAGGCGGACCAACTGCTTCAACAATTCCGGCATCTCGTCGAGCGGGATCATGTTCGGACCATCGCTCATCGCATGGTCCGGGTCGGGATGGGTTTCGATGAACAAACCATGGGCACCAGCAGCCACCGCGCTCCGGGCCAGTACCGGCGCAAACTCCCGTTCTCCGGCAGACTTGTCGCCCGCCCCTCCCGGCAATTGAACCGAATGGGTGGCATCGAAGACAACGGGATAGCCCAACCGGCTCATAATGGGCACCGATCGCATATCGACGACCAGATTGTGATAGCCAAACGTGGTTCCCCGTTCGGTCAGGAGCAGGCGAGGCTTGCCCCCCGGTGTCGCTTCTGCCGCCTTGCGAACCACATTCGCCATGTCGCCCGGAGCCAGGAATTGCCCCTTCTTGATATTCACGATCGCTCCGGTCCCGACCGCCGTGTGAATCAAATCGGTTTGCCGGCAGAGAAACGCCGGAATTTGGAGAACATCGACACTTTCGGCAGCGGCAACGGCCTGATCCTCGGTGTGGACGTCGGTCAGAACCGGAACATCCAGGTCACGCCGGATTCGCGCCAGAATCTCCAATCCGGCCCCCAGCCCAGGCCCCCGGAACGAGGCACCCGAAGACCGGTTGGCTTTGTCGTAGCTGGCCTTAAAAACGTAGGGGATGTCCAGTCGTTGACAGACCTGTTTCAGGCGTTTGGCTACTTCGAGGCAGAGCTCTTCGCTCTCGATCACGCAGGGACCGGCAATCAAGAACAGCCGCTTCCGCTGGGAGATGGTCCGCCACAACTGCGTCGATGGATGCCGCATCCCTTGAGGATGGACCAGGCGATGTCATCGGTGAATCACGAAAACGGCGAAGTTTGGCTCACTCAACTTCCGTATTCGTCGACCGTTACGATTTGGGTCAACTGAATGGTTTTGCTGGGAAAGCAGACGTTCATTGGATTGCATGCTCCCCATGCAGAAACGATTGCTCGGTCAAACCGGACTAGAACTTCCCATTCTTGGATTTGGAGCAAGCTCACTCGGTCAGGAATTTCGTCCAGTGGGCCTGGACGAAGCCATGGGTGCGGTCCATGCCGCCCTCGATTGCGGTCTCAATTTTATCGATACCTCTCCCTTCTATGGCCGGGGAATGAGCGAAGTGCTCCTGGGCGTGGCTCTTCGCGGAATCGCGCGCGACAGCTATGTGCTCTGCACCAAACTGGGACGTTACGATCGGGCCCATTTCGATTTCTCTGCCAAACGGGTGAAGGAAAGCGTGGACGTCAGCCTGCACCGCCTTGGAACCAGCCATCTCGATATTGTCCTTTGCCACGACATTGAATTCGTTCCGATGCAGCAGATCGTGGACGAGACCCTGCCCGCTCTTCGCGAGGTGCAAAAGCAGGGAAAAGTCCGCTTCATCGGTTTCAGCGGTTATCCCCAAAAGATTTTCCCGTTCATCATCGACCAAACTCCGGTCGATTGTGTCCTAAGCTACAACCAATACACCCTGCAGAACACCCGGTTTACCGAGGAAACGATTCCCTATTTGAAAAGTTACGGAGTCGGGGCCATCAACGCAGGCCCATTTAGCGCCCGACTGCTCACCAATGCTCCCCTCCCCCCATGGTTGAAGGAGCCCGAGGCGGTCAAGGCCGCGGCCCGACAGGCAGCGGCGGTTTGTGCCGAACGAGGATCGGACATTGCCAAACTGGCGCTCCAGTTCTCGGTGGCTCACCCGGACATCACCAGCACCATCGCCGGCAGTGCCAATCCACAAAATATCCGGAAATGGGCACAATGGATTGAAGAACCGATGGACCTCGATCTGTTGGGCCGGGTTCAAGCGATATTCAGCCCGGTCAAGAACCTCGGGCACACCGAAGGTCTGCCGGAGAACAACTAAGTTTGAATTAGCCACCGTCGGCCAGCATCCTCCTCATCATGAAATGTATGCGTTGGGCGGGCATTCTCGCCATGGGGCTTGTACTGGAAGTCACACCCGCCCGGGCCGAGGGCCCGAACAAATATCAGGTGACAGGCCAGGTCGTTGAGATCACGGAAACCACCCTTATCCTCCAAAAGGGGGACGAAAAATGGGAACTGGCCCGCAAAAAGACCACCAAAGGTTCCGCCAACCTCAAAGTGGGGGACAAGGTCACGGTGTACTACCACATGGTCGCCGATGAAGTAACGGCCAAGCCGTCCGGCAAGTCGGGGAAAACCACCAAGACAGAAAAAGGCGCTGCGGCGAAGTAGATGGTCTTGAGGGCATCATCGGGGCTTCAGCGTCTCGAGTGCCGTGTTGCTGCAAGCTGTTTGGGATGCACGACACCAGGCTGGGGCAAACCCTCGAATGAAATTGGACACATCAGGCTTTCGGTGCTTCTACCGCGCCCTTGTCCTTTGGATGGCCGTCGTCCAATCGGGTTTCTGTGATGGTCCGGTCCAGTTGATCGGCACACCCCGGTTGACGGTCACAGGGACAAAAGCCGTTCTCCAATGGACCACGGACCGCGAAACCGGGACCAGCGTCGTTTATGGCCCCGCGATTGAGCGCCCCACCCGACGGTTCAAGGGGAAGGTGGGTAAAGAACACCGGGCGGAGCTCGATGGTCTCGAACCCTCCACCCGCTATCGTTTGATTCTGGGGACCGCTCGCGAGCCACTCCAGACCAATGAGTTCGTTACCTCACCCCGGGTGACGGCCACGCCGTTGGTGGCTGCGCTGACCGTCATCATTCCTCCGCCGCGTCTCATCAGCCCGACGAATTCGGTGGGGCCGCCGCCGAACTCATTACGAGGGCAGGCCCCATCCAAAGAATCGGATTCCAGCCAAATTGTCTCCCGACCGCCACCCCCGCTCAAAGAGACCTGGGGACAACCGGAAACCGTTGCGGACCATTTTCGGCGGCATGGCGCGGACTTCCATGCCCGGGACCCGGAGGATTACGCCGCCCAGGCCTGGCGTTTTCGAAACACGGCCGCGACTGCCGGGTTTCGAGCCAAAAAAGACGCCAAAGGAGTTCTGCGAATCTACGACCCGGTGAGTGGAACATTCGGAGCTTACAACCCGGACGGAACCACCCGGACCTTTTTCAAACCAGGAAACGACGCGTACTTCGATCGTCAACCCGGGAAGCCCATCGTTCTCCATGAGTAGCGCCCCCGACCATCGTCCCGTTTCCGGAAACCTCTGCCCCGTGTGTGGATTCCCCGACTTGTCCGAGCCCGCGCGGAGCCCGGATACGGGTGGTTCACTGGAAATCTGCCCATCCTGCGGATTTCAGCCCGGATACGACGATGATGTTCGGGGAATTTCCGTCGAATCAGCCCGTGCTTCCTGGGTGAAAGCGGGAAAGCCCTGGTGGAGTGAACGTCGGCGACCAGACTTTTGGAATCCGGCGGAGTCCCCATCCGCCATCTGATTTCGCGACTGTCATCCGGCGAGCAATCTGTTCATCTTTCCCGCGTGCAGCTGGACCCCTTTAAAGCATTCATTCGTGAACTGGCCGCCGCGAGCGCGGAGGTCATCATTCCTTACTTCGGAAATCCCCAGTTCGGCCTCGAAATCAAGGAGGACGATTCGCCCGTGACTTTGGCCGACCGTTCGGCAGAGCAGACCATGAGGCAATTGATCGAACATCGATTTCCGGACCATGGCATCATCGGTGAGGAATATGGATCGGTGCGTACTGACGCCGAATTTGTCTGGGTGCTCGACCCCATCGATGGCACCAAATCGTTCATCACCGCCGTACCGCTCTTCACCACCTTGATCGGACTGCTGCACCGCGGGAAACCGGCATTGGGCTGCATCCATCAGCCGATCCTGCGACAACTGATGGTGGGTGATGGCAGGGAAACGGTTCTCAACGACCGCCCGGTGCGATGCCGTCGGGCTCCGTCCATCGGGCAGGCGACCCTGCTGACCAGCGACCCGCTTTTCCCAGGTCAGTTTCAAAATGGCAGAGGCTTCGATGCCCTCACGGGAGCCGTCCGTTTGTATCGAACCTTTGGCGATGGATACGGCTATCTCCTGGTGGCCAGTGGATGGGCCGACATTATGGTGGACCCGATTATGAAGCCGTGGGACCTGCTTCCGCTGATCCCCTGTATCAGGGGAGCGGGCGGGATCATTTCCGATTGGCAGGGAGTCGACGCCGCAGCGCCCGAAGCTCACTCTGCTGTCGCTTGCCATCCGGACCTTCACGCACAGGTGATCACCCTGCTCAAGGGTTGAGCTTGCCAAAAACGCTTTTGCCGACCAGTCCCCACCCGTAACCTCCCTGACATGTCCAAACCGGCTTTGGGTCGCGGCCTCGGCGCGCTGTTAAACAGCGGTGGGAAACCGTTGCCCGGAGCCTCATCGACTCCGGCAGGCTCCGCTTCACCCGTCTCGCCGGGAAAATCAGCGGGCGTCACCCGGGTCCCCTGGTCCAAGGTTCGGCCCAGCCCATGGCAGCCACGAAAGGATTTTACACCGGAGTCGCTTCAGGAATTGGCGGATTCCATTCGGGAACAGGGCATCGTTCAACCACTGATTGTCCGGCCAGTTGACGATTACTACGAGCTGATCGCCGGCGAACGCCGATGGCGGGCCGCCCAAATGGCAGGTCTCAGCGAAGTCCCAATCCTCGAGCGGGCAGCCTCCAATCGGGAGGTTCTCGAACTCGCACTCATCGAAAACCTTCAGCGGGAAAATCTGAATCCCATCGAGGAGGCCCTCGGTTATGCCCAATTGCAGCAGTTGTTTGAACTGACCCAGGAGCAGGTCGCCCAGAAAGTGGGTCGTGCCCGGACCGCCATCGCCAATGCCTTACGGTTGCTCAAATTACCCGAAGTCGTCCAAACCGCCCTGAGGGACGGTCGGATCAGCGTGGGCCACGCCAAGGTCATCCTCGGCGTTTCGCCAGAATCTTCCCAAACGGTCGTTGCCGAGCAAGTCATCCAAGGCAGCCTGAGCGTACGTCAAACCGAGGAATTGGTTGCCCGACTGCAAAGCCCTGCCCCCGCCACTCCCCCGCCAACGACAAGCCCACTTGGCGTCAACATCCGCGACCCACATATTGTCGACCTCGAAGGAAGGTTGCGGGAACGATTCCTCGCCAAAGTCGCCCTTCGCTATACCAAAGGGCGAGGCTCCATCGAGGTCCGATTCCATTCGGACGCCGAGTTGGAGCAATTGCTGGAACGACTGGGTGTCACTGTGGACTGATCGATTTCCTGATGCTCAGCCGACAAGTCGTCCTTATATCTTTAGATTCATTCGACTTTCATTTTACTTCGGGCGGTCCAAAATTAACCACCATGAGCCGGATCGCCTTCATTCTATCGGTTCTGCTGGGTCTCACATCCTCCGTCCTTTACGGGGAAGAGCCGTTCGAGCCGGTCGTACGCATGCTGGTTCCCGGGTTCTCCGTCCAGGAATTGCCGGTCCGGCTCAGTAACCAAAACAACCTGAGGTTTGCCCCGGACGGGAGCCTGACAACCCTGGGCTACGATGGGCGGGTGTGGAAAGTTAGGGACACCGATGGAGACGGACTGGAGGACAAGGCGGAACCTTATTGGGACCGCCCGACGCTGAGCGTCCCGGTGGGCATGGCCTGGAGCACCCACGGCCTGTACGTCTCGTCGCATGGCAAGGTGTCCCTCCTCCGCGACACTGACAAGGATGGTCAAGCGGATACGGAAGACATCGTCGCGAGCGGATGGCCGCCAACCGATGTCGGAAGCGGCGGGGTGGATGCGACGTCCGTCACCCTGGACAACGAGGGAAACGTCTACTTCGGGCTCCTGGTCGCCGATTATTCCAACGCCTATCGCTTGAAGCCGAGGAAGGATTTGAAGCCCGAGGAGCGCGCATGGCTCGAGGCCCATGGACGCCCGAAGGACGGTCCACCCGATGAGGAGGTCTCTCTGTACGACCTCGAATCCCCTCGGGGAACCATCCAAAAACTGGACCCCCGGACCAAAACATTAACCACCATTGCGACCGGTATTCGGGTTCCGTATCAGCTCGCGTTCAATGCCGCCGGTCACCTCTTTAACTCCGATCAAGAGGGGGAAACCTGGATGCCCAACGGAAATCCGCTCGACGAACTCAACGAAATCATTCCGGGACACAACTACGGCTTTCCGCCCCGCCACGATCGATGGCTTCCGGGCCTCATCAGCGATGGCCCTGTGGTGGGGTTCGGACCTCAGCATGAGAGCGCCTGTGGATTCGTCTTCAATGAACCCAAGGCTCCGTCGATCCTCCCTGATCAACCACCCACCGTCCCGCTTCCGGTTTCCCCGGGCCAGGGGCGGTTCGGACCCGCCTGGTGGAGCGGCGATGCCTTGGTGACCGGTGAGTCACGGGGAAAAATATGGAGAGTCCATCTGGTTCAGACCCCGGATGGATACGTGGGACGCGAATATCTCATCGCCCGCTTCAACATGCTCGTGATGGATGTCGCGATTTCCCCTAAAGGCGACCTTTATGTCTGCTGCCATTCGGGTCAGCCCGACTGGGGCACCGGTCCCCAGGGCGAGGGTCGGATTTTCAAAATTCGCTATACGGGAACCAATGCACCGCAACCACTGACCACCTGGGCCGCGACACCGACCGAAGTCCGTGTCCAGTTTGACCGTCCCATCGATCCGAGTGTCACCAATTCCTTTCAAGGAGGGCACGCTTCCATCGAGTTCGGGGAATATGTCCGTGCCGCAGATCGACTGGAGCAAATTCGTCCTTCGTACGCGGTGGTGGCACAGCAGCAGGCCACACCCCGCGGCCATCTGGCAATCACTTCGGCTCGCTGGGATGCCTCCTCCAGCAACCTGGTGCTGACAACGGCACCCCATTCGCTCGCAGTCCATTACGCCTTCACCATTCCCGGAATCAAGTCTCCGGCCGAGGCAGGCCCAGGCGAAACAATCGACGTTGATTACGACCTTTCGGCTTCCTGCCAGGCCCCCGCAATCTCTGCAAAAACCTGGAGCAAAGGGTCTTGGACAGCCCTGCCCGATTGGTCACTGCCCGTCCCCGCTTCCTCCGGAACCGACAGTCGTCCAACACCCCTGGTTGCCGCCGACTGGGAAGAAGGCCGGGCTTTATTCACGGAAAAGCTCCGCTGCGCCCAGTGCCATCGTATCCGTGGCGAAGGGGCCATCGTCGGTCCCGATCTCAGCAATCTGATGTACCGCGACGCCCAAAGCGTGCTGAGGGATATCCGGGACCCGAATGCGACTCTGCACCCGGACTACGTCACCTACTCCGCTGAGCTCCGAAACGGCGAGACGCTGTTGGGATTCTTGCGCACCTCGACCGCCGAAACGGTCGGTCTGGTGGACGCTGCGGGCCATGAAACCCTCATCGCCCGCACTGACCTGCTTCGACTTCAACCGACGGGCCAAAGCCTCATGCCCACGGGCCTCCTCGACGGCCTCAAGGAAGAGCAGGTTCGGTCCCTGCTGACCTTTCTGATGTGGCCTCCGCCGAAACCCGATATCGCCAAGGCCACCGAGATCATCCATACGGCGCAGCGGTCGATCACACCTGCCAGCCAAGGCCCCCCGAAGAGTGCCGATCCGCACCCCCTCCGAATCGTCCTGGTCGCATCCCCGCAAGACCATGGCCCCGGTCAACATGACTATCCGAACTGGCAAACCAACTGGAGTCTGTGGCTCGGATCGAGCCCGCAACTGAAGGTCGAAACCGCCTGGATGTGGCCCAATACAGAGCAATGGAAGAAGGCGGACATCATCGTTTTCTATTTTTGGAACCATGACTGGAGCCCGGAGCGACTGGCGCAGTTGAACGCCGTTCAAAATCGCGGTGCCGGGATCATTTTGATCCATGCCGCTGTCATTGCGGATTCCAACCCCGAAGCGTTGGCCAAGGTGATCGGGTTGGCTGCCGAACCGGGACGAACCGGATACCGACACACACCGTTCGACTTACGAGTCCTACCCAATCCGTTGACTCTTGGACTTCCGGATTCGATCCCGCTCCTGGATGAACCCTACTGGCCAATGATTGGCCCCACCAACGGCGTAACCGTTCTGGCCACGGCGGAGATGGACGGTGAAGCCCGTCCCCTGATGTGGACCCGTGAGCAAGGAACGGGACGCTTGTTCGCTTCGATTCCCGGCCATTACCAATGGAC
>CAITXU010000097.1 GCA_903896505.1 uncultured Verrucomicrobiota bacterium
CGCCGCCAGAATGCCCGTAACGGTCATGGGACCATTCCACCATTTGAAATAAATGCTAAATTCCGTTATTGAGGTAACGCTCCTCCTCCTTCTGGCCTACGCCATAGCGGGTGCCCTATTTTCCGTTCTATTTCACTGGCGCGGGCTGGCCCGACTCGATGGTGCCGCCGCAGGTGCAGGATGGTTCTTTCGTTCAATCATCACCCCGGGGATCATCCTCTTCTGGCCCTTGCTGGCCCGGCAATGGCTTCAGGCGACGGTCCCGAACCGAGCCCAAGTCGACGAGACGATTTCGACTGAAACCCTGCGACGCCTGCACCAATGGGCATGGTGTCTTATTGTCCTCTTGGTCCCGCTCATCCTGGCGACTGCCCTGCTGGTTCGCCCCCCGTTGCGGACCCTTCCTTCCTTTCCGGCGGGTTTGGAAAGCCCTGCCCGTCCCTGATTAAGAGTTATGTCTGATCATTATCGCGCCATCGATTGGAACCGGCAAAAGCGTTGTTACGATGCCGCTCTGGCTGGATTGGTGGTGATGGGTGCGGCAACCTTCCTTGGGGTGACAGCCTGGGTGTCGCCGGAATCGACCGCAGAAACCCTGATCCTCCGCACGACCTCGGTCCTCGCCTTTTTTCTACTCCATATTCTCCTGGCCATTGGCCCCCTGGCACGACTCGATCCGCAATTTCTCCCGCTCCTTTACAATCGTCGGCATCTGGGAGTCACCATCTTCCTGCTCGCTCTCGTTCACGGCCTATTGGCGACCATTCAGTTTCATGCCCTAGGGGACGAAAATCCATTGGTCAGCCTTTTGACGGCCTATTCCCGCGACTACCGGGTCTGGTCCGATGGACGCTGGCAATTGGCTCACTTTCCGTTCGAGCCCTTTGGAGTCCTGGCCCTCGGGGTGTTGTTGATCCTTGCGGCCCTGAGCCATGATTTCTGGTTGAAACGCCTGGGTGCGGGTTTGTGGAAGGCCTTTCATTTGCTGATTTATCCGGCCTACGTGTTGCTCGTCGCCCACGTGGCCTTTGGAATCCTTCAGACGGAGCGATCGCCCGTTTACCCGATCCTGCTGGGCATTGGATTCCTCGTGATCACCGCTCTGCACTTGCTGGCAGCAGCTCGTGAAAAGGTCCGAAGCACGACGGCAGCGGCGGCTTCTTCCGAAGGTTTTGTTCCCGTGGGTGCGGTCCCAAGCCTGGAAGAGGGACATGCCCGGGTCCTCAAGGTTGGACGTCAACGCGTCGCACTTGTGCGTCACCAAGACCGGCTGTTTGCCACGGGCAATGTCTGTCGTCACCAGGGTGGTCCGCTGGGGGAGGGGAGGGTCGTGAACGGTTGCCTGACCTGTCCGTGGCACGGCTGGAATTACCAACCGGAGGATGGATGCAGTCCGCCGCCCTTTGACGAAGTCATCCCCACGTACCGGCTCCGGATGATCGATGGAGAACTCTGGATTCACCCGGTCCCACTCCCAACTCGAACCGCCAGCACGGGCGTAGCACTTCCGGAGAATGGGTCGAATCCCCAGCCCAAAGGAGCGTCATGAGCAACGAGTTTTATATCGGCTACGAGGACACCCCCCCGCGCTCTCTTTCCAGACTTCTTGGACGTGTCGCCCTCGGTCTGGCGGTAATCCTGCTGGTCATCGTTGGGGCGGTGGCCGCCAGTCAGTCGCCAGCAGAGCCTGGCAATTATGACTTCGGGGTGGAGAAATCGTTTGAAGGAATCTTGGTCGAGGGGGCTCTGCCTCTTCTCCAAGTGGGTACAGCGCCCGGGGCGATCACCAACTACCTATTGGTCGGGTCGGGGAAATTCGGACTACCAATCTTTGCCCGTGGCCACGGCGGGGAACACGTTCAGTTTCGCGGATCGCTGATCCAAAAAGGCGATGCTGTGATGATCGAGATGAACGATCCAACCTCCTTTGCGGCGGTGAAGACTCCATCGAATGAGATAGCCTCCGACCATTCGATCGGACCGGTGTCCCTGACCGGCGAACTGGTGGATACCAAGTGTTATTTTGGGGTGATGCGACCGGGTGCGGGCAAAGTGCATCGCGGTTGTGCCGCACGTTGCCTCCACGGGGGTGTTCCGCCCGGGCTTCTACTTCGAGACAGCGCTGGGAATGCATTGGTGGTGATGCTGACTGGCACGGGCACATCCAAGCTCGATCTTGATCCGGAATGGGCCGCCCGGTTTATTCGTGTGGAGGGGCAGTTGCTCATGCGCGGGAATGTGCCGGTGATGGAGGTCCGTCGCTTGGAATTGGCAGACTGAGGCGGCAAACCGCTCCGAATCATTGTCTCCCGCCGAGCCGTGGCGGTCCGAACTACGCCAATTCCGCAAAGGCTAAGCCGATAGGCCTTCCGCAGGACTGGGAACGCGGACGTCTCGTCCGCATGGCGGTCCGAACCGCGCCCGCCCTGCAATATGGAGATGGTGCCCATCCACGGTTTCGGACGCGCTGCGCAAGTCCCTGATCTCGGCCAAGGGACCGGGGATTGAAGACAATGCGTCCCCCGTAGGATCGTCGCAATGCGGCGATACCCTACGGGGGGTGACGAAAAAAGCGAACCCGCCAAATCCCGCTCAGAACTGGAGCCCCAGCCAGAGGTTCGCCGAATGTTCGTCGACAAATGCCGAAGGGGATTGGCCCTATTTCACACCCGATTGGACAATCCCCAAGTTTTGCAAATACGAATCACCATGATCTGCGATCTGCTTGACCGGTTCATAAATGGCCGCATGAACCGCGGTATCCAGGAGTTGAAGCGCATTGGTCTTGTCAGTTGCCCACGCGGTCTTGGGGTCTGCATGATCGTTGATCTGTTGCCTTAAACTGGCTTGGAACTGACGAATGGCTTCAAGAACATCAAGTGTGGTGTTCGAAATGACGGTCGGCGAAACCTTGTTCGTGGAATTGGAAACGATGTTCGACGCCAGTTGAATCGATTCGACAAGGTTGGACCTGGCAATACCTAAAAACCTGGAGAGTGAGTTGGATGATCCCTCGTTATTGATGGCGTCGTTCCAAGACGTCTGCACCTTGTCGGCCAAGTGGACTGCCGAGTTTGTAGTCGTTATCCATGTCTTGTTGGCATCCGTCAAATAAAGCCCCTTGACTTTCACAAGCTGCCGCTCCACAGCCGAGTTTGTTGTCGTCGACTTGCCGTCAATGCCTGGAAGGTTCCTTCCAAATGCTCCGCCAGCGGAAAACATCGCCAAATTCTTAGCCGAGTTGAAGATGTTGGTAGGATCAGCTGCGTAGCTTTTGATGTACCAGTTTCCCACGTCGTCCTTGGCCATCACGTAAGTGGTCCGGCCTGCTCCAGTCAGTTTAAGGTGATTAATATTCTGCCAAGACTGCTTGTCCAATTCACTCAGCAGCCTACGGTCCTTGCTTCTATCGCCGTTGATCCAATCTGCCACCTTTGAAAGTGCGGGCGACGAATGAAGACCTTGGTCGAAAAGCATATTATCAGCTCCGGTCGAAGAAGACCGATTTAAACCAGACGCCGGAAAGCTACTCCGCAAATAGGAGGACGCGGGACGCAGATAGATCATGCCGTTTCTGATTTCAGTTACAGCCTGAATCGCAGCAAGAAGCGAAGCGGTGGAGGGATCCGCTGCCCTCGGGAGAGCGGGATCGATGGACCCCGATAGATTGGTCCTTCCAGTTCGAAGCGCAGCAATATATTCGGCCTGCAACACATCTTTTAGTTGCCTTAATGCATCTTGTGATGTCACTAAGGCATTCGTCGCTGAATCCGGAAGAGTTCGACCTGGGCCGATTCCGATATTGGAATAGGTTCGTTGCGTGGTGGAGCCAAGCTTAGTGAAACTGTCGTTATGTATCTTCCATCGTCGCAACTCATCAACGTAAATCAGTACGGAATTCCCGATACCCTGGAGTGAGGAAGAATATCTTTGCAATCTCTCCCGATCTTCTCCCTCGGGCGAATAAGGCTGGGCGAGAATCGCGAAGTTTCCAAGCACACTCACCTTTTCGCCAAAACCGGCAAGACTGCTTAGCAAATTTTCGAGCGATTCCGGCGAGTGATCTTCTCTGGAATAAATGCCCGAATTCGGCTTTTGGCGGGAATTTAAATATACGCTGATAACGGTTTCGAGGCCGTTTGTGGTCCTGCCTCCGTGAAGCAAAGGAAGGCTAAGGGTGTTCCGAACAACTGCTGAATCAATTGGATTAGAGCTTGCAAGGCTAAATTGCGACAATGCAATTCCTATTCGATTCTTCGCTTGACCAAATACAGATCGGTCATATTCCGTCAGGTTCGGGTCACTTATCTGCTTTATCAATAGGTCGTCTATACTTAATAACGAATAATAAAATGAATCCTCAAGAATCGTGGACCTGTTGTTTATATCAGCCACAAGTGGCAACCCTAATTTGGACCTATTACCCAAACGGACCAGCCAGTTCAGGCCACTTCCGGTTTCATCAAGATCTTTGTAAAGTGAGAGGATCTCGTTAATGTGCTCCGCATTCACATCGTGAAATGTGTAATTCGTGAGATATTCCACCTCATAGATCCTATATTTTGTGCGCCACGAATACAACTTATCCTCCAGGCGCTGCGGGCTGCCCGGATGATTAAAATATGCCAGCGATTCCAGTGAATCACGAAGCTGCATTAAGATGGGTTTTGCACCCATGACCAATGTGGTAATCTGGTCATTTTGGGTTTCCTCCTGATTAATTAAAGGACCCTTGTAAACATCAACGTCGACGGTGGCGACGGCGCAGCCGGCGACGACGAAGACGGTGATGGCAATTAGAATCCGGTGGAAATGGGTGAAACGCATGACTGTTGGCTTTGTTTCGAGGTTTATTTTCCAGTGGACTCTGCAAGCTCGATTCGCAGTTGTTGCGCCCGGTTTTTGGTCGTGTTGACCTCCGTCATCTCCTGAAGAATTCGATTGATCAGATCAGAGTCCCGAGCAGCAGTTGCACCGCTACTGATTTCTCCCAGGGCCTGATCGATCTGTTTGAAGTACCCTGAGGGGTCTGCGCCCATCACGACCACCAGGCGGTGATTTGCGGGGGCCTCCCGGAACCCTTCCGGACCGAACATGACCAACCGACGTCCTACTTTGAAGCCGGCGTTTTCATTACCAGCTGTGACGGTTGCCCCATCATTGGGGCCCCCTCCATTGATGCTCACCGTCCCGGTCAGGGAGTCGATGGTCGAAGCAGGGACCCATCCTGACGCAAACTTGGTCGAGTTGAGAAAGCTGGATTGTCCGCGGACGGTGATCCGGTACATTGCTGGCGGGAGCTGCTCTTCGGGGTCAAATACCCCGAGGTAGTAGATTTGCTCAAAGGCGCTAGCGGGTATCGTGGCACCCGCGAGAGTCACTCCACCCACCACCAACCCTGCAGTTTGGGCTGGAGTGGCACATCCGGAAGCGAATACCAGCAAGGTAAGACCCAAGATCGTCGTTGGCAGGTAGGATAGGAATGGACACAAACCCCGTGCATTCTCACGAAATGAAGCCAGAACGAGATACTTACCAGATAATGTCCAATTTGCGTTCAGAGCGAGGCACATTCTTGCGGTGTTTTGGGGGTAGATCGGTAGTTCCCGATGAGGGTTGGTTCGCATGTCGCGATGGCGGTTGCTAACGTCACTTGGAGTTCAGTAACGTTGTTGGGGGCAATTAATGGGAAAACTCCTGATCACGGCAAATCTTATCTGGGAATTGTTCGGGAATATCTTGGGCTTGCGGATAAATGCCGGACTTCCAGACGATTGCCGTCCCCATTTAATCGGCGGTTTAGCTCCGGTGCCCCGGAGAATGTCCTCCAAGAACGACAAATCCGCGCCGGAGGACATCCGGCGCGGATCATTCGATATCTGACTTCGGTTACGGCACGACCTGACCTCGGAGTTCACCGGCCGGATAAGCTTTGGAATGAACGTTGAAGTAGGTCTGTCCGTTCAACAGGGCTGTTTTCTGGCTGGCAGTCAATGTCTGCGAACCTGCAAAGACAATCGCCCGGGTGCCCGCCGGGATGTTCGGCGACGGGAACAGGTGGAACAGAACTCCGGCATTGATGCCCACCGTCGCAGGGCCGTGGAGGTGTGCTGCCAGGGCGTCTGCGCTGAGACCGCTGACGGAGACCGAGTAGGTCGCCACGTCCCCTTGCAGGCTCAGGAATCCGCTACCGACGGCATTCGGCGACTGAACGGGCGGCGTTTGAACCTCCTGAGCTGAAGTCAGCGTGGCCCGGAAGAGTCGGACGGTTTTCGATGTTCCATCCCAAATCCGGTAGAAGGCGCCACCGAGCACGCTGGGTACCGTGACCGTGCGGTCGGAGGTGGTGACCAGGTCCAGCCATGGAGCTGTCAGGGCCGCCTTGTATTGAATCAGGAAGGGGCCTGTCCCACCCGTCCACGCCAGGTTCATTCCAGAAGCACCGAGTGTCGGCTGAGTCATGACCAAGGGAGCGGGTAGAGTCACCGTCTTGGCCAATTGGATGGCATTCAAGACTGGCAGATATCCCGAGCCAATGTTGGTGGTCTGCGAGGTGAGGGTGATGGTCAGCGAACCGTCCGCTGCGGGTGAGATACTATCAAATTGAACGTAGTTCCCCACCGGACCGCGATTGGCCGCGTCCGTACTGGTCATTCGTTGAAAGCCGGGCGAAGCGCCGTATTGATTGGCATCCTGTGCCTGGACATGGAAGGTCGGGTAGGCCTGCTTCCCGAGCAGATCGTAATCCTGTTGGTAGGTCGCATTGAAGCTAAAGCCGACACTGTACAGGAGGAGGGAGTAGGTGTTGCCCGACGGAACATTGTTCAATGAGAGCGTCAGAGGGTCGGCGTTGTTGGCGTAGTGCAGGTAGCTTTGGAACAAGGCGTGTTCCGCGTCGTTATTTCCAGCGCCGGTGGTCACCAGGGAAAGTCCGGTGTAATTGAGTGTGACGGGCGCGGCAGCCCCGTCTGCATCATTGAGGGCCAGGTCGGTTGCGGTCGTCGCGCCCACATTGTTGAAGTTACCCTGGGGAATGACACCCGTGACATCATTGGGATAAAGAGCCCCGCCATTGACCCCACCGGTGCCATTGGCGCTCGAGGCGACAAAGTTGATGCCGATATACGGTTTCAACGGAGAAGCAACGCTGGGACCCACGGTCACCGTCGCCACGCTGCTGGTCACGCTGGCCCCCGCCGCTCGCACTATCACCCTATATTGCTGTCCGCTGGCAGTGTCGGGAAGAACCGGGGTGGTGTACTTCGCCCGGGTGGCGTTGGGGATGTCGACCCCGTTCAACTGCCACTGATAATTGAGCGGCGGATTCGGAGTGGATGCCACCACGCTGAAGGTGGCGTGGGAACCCGCTGGCACCGTGGTGTTGGTCGGTTGCTGGGTGATGTGAATGATGCCCGCATCCGGATTTACCCAGGTCGAAATCAGGCTTCCGCCCAGGACCGGCAATTGTGCGGGTGGAGTGGTGTCCCCTTGCAATTGGGCAGCGACACCCAGGAGGGCGGAACCCGATTCCTGTCGGAACAAGGCTTCCAGAAGGTATCGCTTCCCGGCAACCAGCGAGCCGGTCGTCGCACTCACCGAGGCGTCAAACACGGATTGAACCGCTGGCGAATCCAATAGCAGGGCCAGGTTGGCGGGAGAGTCATCGGAGCTCAAATTCAAGGTCGCCTCGGCATCGTTGTAGACATAAAAAATGTAGGCGCCGGACGCTGGCGGAACGAAATAGGCACGAACCCGGGCACCATAATTGTTGCCGGATGGCTCGTAATTGATCCGGAAGCCGTAGGCGATGTCTTTCGAGTTGGGGTTGTTCGGGTACTTGGCATCCGCAAGGAGGTCAGCAATACCACCGCCCGCATTGTTGGTGTTGACGTCCAGGTAGAATTCGCGGGTGACCCAACCGTCCGACAAGGCCCATGCCGTGAAAGCCACCGTGCTGTTGGCGGCAATCAAGCCGCCAGTGACATCAGAGACCCCGTTGATGGTCACGACGTAATTCGTGCCCGGCAATTGAGCGGAGGTCGTCAAATAAATGTCTTTCACTGTCACCGGGTCCAACGCCGCTGTCAGGACTGAAAGACCCCGGCTGATTTGAAAATGCGACGGGTCCGCCGCTGATGCTGCCAGGGGCTTGTCGAATGACACTCGAACAGTGTCGTGTGTCGCCGATCCTACGGCCGCCACCACCTTGGGAAGGGTCTTGGAGCCTGAGTCAGGCAGAGCGTTAAAGTCTCCCTCAGACAGCGTGCTACTGGTGCTGAAAACAAAGCGGTCAATGAACTGTCCCGCCTCTCGGGTGCCAATTTTGAACACAAGAGGCGTACCGGCGGCGATCTCATCGGCAGTCACGGTATAGGTCTCGTTGTCCTTAAAGACATTGTAGCTGTTCGCCGCCGGGACCTGGATCGCGTTGTTGACACTGGCTGTGACAAAATTCGTGCTGGTGGGGTCGGCGATCAAATCACCAAAGTCCACCGGCAATCGGAAACTATTGGCCGAATTCGGGTCACGGTCGGTGAAGGTCTTATCCGCCCGCCACCGATAATAGAGCGAGTAGGTGCCCGGGGTGGAGAACTTGAGGGTGTAATAGGCGAAGCTGGCCGGGGTGGCGGTCTGATTCACTCCCGACTGGTACAAGGCTTTGGAGCCCAACGCGGTGGCATCATTGGTGACAATCCACGAGGTGGGAGTTCCCGGTTGAATGGAGGAAACCCGCTCTGCCTGAAAGGCCACAAACGTGTCGGTGTTTCCCTGCACCAGCAGGTCGGTATCGGAATTGGGAAGGGCATTGAAATCGCCCTCGGCCAGCGCTGGATTCGTGCTTAGAACAAAACGATCGATAAACTGACCGGCTTCCCGGGTGCCAATTTTGAAAACCAACGGCACGCCAGCATCAACCTCGGCTTGGGTCACCGTATAGGTCAGGGAATCATGAAAGACGTTGTAGGCATTGGCGGCGGGGACGGCCACAGCGTTGTTGACCGAAGCCGTCACAAAATTGGTGCTGGTCGGGTCCGCCTCCAAATCACCGAAATCCACCGGCAACCGGAAGCTGTTGGCGGAGTTGGGATCGCGGTCGGTGAAGGTCTTGTCCGCCCGCCAACGATAGTAAATCGAGTAGGTTCCCGGCTGGGTGAAGACGAGGGCGTATTCGGCAAAGCTGGCCGGAGTGGCCGTCTGATTGACGCCGGATTGGTAGAGGGCAGCCCCACCGCTGGCCGCGGGTTCATTGGTGACCACCCACTGTGTGGGCGGACTGTTGGTCAACGAAGCAACGGCTTCACCTTCAAAGGCGATAAACGAGCTTCCAGAACCTTGATAAATGGTTGCAGCGAGACTGGCCTGCCATTGCTGCACGGCGAGGACGATGCCCAGCAGGCATCGAAGAAAAGATGTGAAATATGTTAACTTCATGGCGCAATGAATAGGTATGGGGGAGTACTGGACGCCGTCCTTGCGGAACAGCAGTTTCATGGCTTAATTTTGATTACAATCGATCCCTTGCCGCCTGTCACGTTAAAAATAACCATTCGAGGTAGCCACCCTCCCAAAGTGGCAGCGGCGTCCCGCCGCTTTCTGGGTCAGCCTCCGTAGTGGCAGCAGCACCCCGTCGCTCTCTGGAGTCGGCCTCCAAAGTGACAGCAGCATCCCGCCGCTCTCCGGAGTCAGCCTCCAAAGTGGCAGCGGCGTCCTGCCGCTCTCTGCAGGGTGGCTCGCACGCACAAGCCACTTCGCTTCATCCACCGGATCGGGGCCTCCCCATTGCTTTTCAGCCTTCGCGTGCTTGGTTCTGGGTGTGACGGAACGGTGGTATTACTGGAAATCGGGTCTTCTGGACCCCGCCTTCAATATGGCAGCCGACGAAATCCTCCTCGAAGACGGAGGAAACGATGGATCACCGGTTTTTCGGAGCTACGAGTGGTCGCTACCGGCCGCTTCGTTCGGCTATTCCCAGCGCCATGCGGAAGTCGAGACCTGGACTTCGCTCCGACCTCTGGTCCGGCGCTGCACCGGCGGTGGACTGGTCCCCCATGACGCCGACTGGACGTATGCCGTGGTCGTGCCAACGGGACATTCTTGGTGGCGCTTGCGTGCTCCGGAGAGTTATTGCCGACTGCACGAGTGGCTGCGTCGAGCCTTCCTGCACCTTCAAGTTAAGACAGAACTGGCACCCGTTCCTGACCCCGCCGGTCCTGGCCGATGCTTCATTGGTGCCGAGGAAAGCGATCTGCTGCATGGCGGACGTAAGATCGCCGGGGCCGCCCAGCGCCGAAATCGCAATGGCCTGCTGATTCAAGGGAGCGTGCAGCCACCCCCAAAGGGAAGCGATCGGGCCAACTGGGAGGAGGCCATGCAACAGACCGCATCTACGGCTTGGAACGTAGCCTGGCATCCATGGGAGCCAGACCATGAATGGCGGAAGCGCGCCGAGCAGGTGGCCGCAGAAAAATATCGCGACCCTGGCTACCTTCACCGTCGTTGAACCAGGTGACCGAAGTGGCAGCGGCGTCCCGCCGCTTTTGGGAGCTATGCCATTTTGCACCGAATCCGCGGGTGTCGCTGAAGACGAATGGAATGCGGTGTAGTTGTGCCTTTGGAGTGAATAGGTGCGGATTGCGGTCCACGCTTCATTCAGATATCGTTTTCGAGGTGAATCTGCTGCTCCAGAATCTCCCTCAAAGCCTTTCCCCACAGCGGGAAACCATTGCCCGCTGTCTGGAGGCAATGAACCGCGTCATGTCAGTTAGGAAGGTTTTTTTGTTTGGATCGCATGCACGGGGCGATTCGCGCCCCGACAGCGACGTCGATCTCTGCATTGTGGCTGATGGAGCGACCCATCAATTGGCCGCTGCGCAATTATTTCGACGAGAGATGCGTCCGATTCCCGCCAAGCCATCTTTTACCTTGGTGCCAATCACTCCGGAACGGCTGTCTGAAAAGCAAGGCGTAGGCGACCATTTTTTTTCGAACTGTTCTGAAAGAAGGAGTCCTGCTTGCCGCAAAAGACTGATTCCTCCAATCCCGCACATTGGCTCGATCTCGCGGAGTCCGACATGGACATGGTGAAGATGGCTGCGAATTGCGAAGTCAGTTTTCTTGGGGCGCGTGGAAAGCTTGCCGAGATATTGGAGAAAATTCTCAAGGCCGAATTGTTGCGCATAGGTTGGACCCTGGAGAAAACACACGACCTGGAACGACTTCTGCAGAGTCTCGTTGAGTAAAACTCTGCCCTTGCTGCTGCTGCGACACCGCTCTGCGATGCGTTTGTGGAGGTGTATTTTACCTCACGCTATCCAGGTTTTGACCAGGATGAACCAGACTGGCCTCAATTGAGGGACCAAGTTGAAAGTGTCGCGCAACTGCTACTCCTCTCGCGCAACCTTTTATCAAGCCAGGAGCCAAAACTCTAGGGAAGCGTCCCTTATTTTTCCAATTTTCCGCGTATTACTTTCCGTCCGCCTGTTGTTGCTCCGCCTCTTCGACCAACTCGCGAATCTGATCCCGGAAGCGACCGATGCCCTCGTCAAAGGCGGCGGCAATGGGTAGGACCGGCGTCTTGGTGATGCGGCGCTTGAATTTCTTGAGATTCGCCTCGGCGACCGTTTCATCCATTTTGTTGGCCACCACCAACCGGGGACGTTCGAGCAGGGCCGGATCGTACCAGCCCAACTCCTCGAGCAGGCTCTTGTAGTCATCCCACGGATTTCGGGCATCGGTGCCCGCCATATCGAGGAGGATGACCAGGACCTTGCATCGGGCGATGTGACGGAGGAAGGCATGACCCAGTCCGACATTTTCATGGGCCCCCGCGATCAAACCCGGAACGTCGCAGGCCACCAATCGCTTCCAATCGGGATATTCCACAATCCCTACCTGCGGAGTGAGAGTGGTGAAAGGGTAGGGGGCGATCTTCGGACGGGCATGCGAAATGGCCGTCAGGAGAGTGGACTTACCGGCGTTGGGATAACCGACGATGCCGATATCTGCCATCATCCGGAGCTCGAACAGGTAGTCCCCTTCGCCGCCGGGTTCGCCGGGCTGTGCAAAGCGGGGAGTCTGGCGAACGCTGGTCGCGAAATTGCGGTTGCCCAATCCCCCGCGGCCCCCCTTGCAGAGGAGAAATTGTTCGCCGTCCTTGGTCAAATCAGCCACCAGTTCCCCCTTTTCACGAGCGGACCTGGGTTTCCTGGGGGATTCCGGTTCGGGTTGGCTGAGGTCGATTTCGACCGCCCGTTCGGGGCCAGCACGGCGGATGACGGGACGGCTGGCATTGGCACCGCCCACCCGCTTGGCGGCGATTTCCAATTCATCCGTGCTGGTCTCCTCTGCCTCATCGACTTCTTCCTCCTCCGTCTCTTCGGGATAGGCAGGCGGGGTGGTGGAGGGAAGCTTCCAAACCAGCGTGCCGCACGGGACTTTGATCAGGACGTCCTTGCCGGCCGATCCGTCCATCCCTTTGCCCATCCCGGGCTGGCCATTCTGGGCGATCAGCCGGGGATTGAAAAATTGCTCGATCAGGTTGTTCAGGTCGTGGGAGGCCTGAAGGATGACACTACCGCCGCGTCCTCCATTGCCACCACTGGGGCCACCCTTGGGGACATAGGCTTCGCGATGAAAGGCAACGGAACCCTTTCCGCCGTGCCCGGCGCGGGCGTAGACTTGGATCTCGTCGATGAACATGGGAGCCTGGAGGAAAGGGGGGAAACAAAAAAGGCGAGGCCATTAGCCTCGCCGTTGAAATGGTCTCGAATGAGAGAAACCCGGGAACCGGAGGTGAGGTTCAGTTGGCGGCGGGCGTCACTGGCTCGGCAGCCGTTGGAGCGGGAACCGCTGCCGTCAGAGGAAGGATATGAACCCGGCGGCGGTGCTTGTCGAACTGGACCTTGCCGTCAACCAGGGCGAACAGGGTCCAGTCGCGACCGACACCCACATTCTTGCCCGGATGAAACTTGGTGCCGCGCTGCCGGATGATGATGCTGCCGGCGGTGACGGACTCGGAGCCGAAAGCCTTGACGCCCAAACGCTGGGAATTGCTATCGCGCCCGTTACGGGAACTGCCTTGACCTTTCTTGTGTGCCATAAGAGAGGAGAGCTAAAAACTAAATGGAAAAACGACGCTGAGGAGAGTAAACGATGAACTCGGGTTCGTGCTGCGGAGTTTAGGCCGTGCTTTTTAGGTCGTGATCTCGCGGACTTGAACCACAGAGAGTTCCTGACGATGGCCTTGCTTCTTGTGGTAGCCTTTGCGGCGGCGCATCTTCCAGATGACCTTCTTCACGCCACGCTTGTGTTCGACAACGTCGACCAAGACCTTGGCACCAGCCACCACCGGCGTTCCGATGGTTACCTTGCCTTGGTCGCTCAAGAGCAACACTCGTTCAAAAACAAAGGGTTGACCGGCTTCCACGGGGAGCAGTTCAACTTCCAATTTTTCTCCGGTCGAAACACGATACTGTTTCCCGCCGGTTTCCAATACAGCGTACATAATGTGGGGCCTGGTCGGTGACCTCTCACCCAACCAAAGGGAGGTCATTTAATCAGATGGGGAGCAAGTGTCAACGGTGTTCGATGGAAACTTCGGTTGATTAAACTGCCAAGTCGTGTAGTCGTTCTCCACCACATGAAGTTCCTTGCCCCCGCCCTCCTTGGGTTGTGCTGTGCCGCTGCGCTGCAAGCGCAAAACGGACAGTCCCCCACCACCGGTGTCCCTGGCACCAACAATGCCTCCAGCATTTTCCCACCTGAATCCAGTTTTCGGAAGGTGGTTCTCGACGGCCTCGGTGCTCCCGAAGGCCTCGGCTCCGAAAGCGTCGACCGTCCCATGGAAATGGCCATTGCCCCTGATGGCCGGGTCTTTTACGTCGAAGGAGCCGGCCTGGTGAAGATGTATAAGCCGGATACCCGAAAGACGACCGTCGTTGGCAAGATTCCCGTCTTTTTCAATCGCGCCGGCGGTTTTGAGGATGGTCTGCTCGGCATCACCCTGGACCCTCAGTTCAGCAAGAACGGCTGGATTTACCTCAATCACTCCCTGCCCGAAACCCAGACCGATCCCCAAGGGCGCAAGTACGGTTCTATTCGCGTGTCGCGCTTTACCCTGAAGGGCGACCAACTGGATATGGCCAGCGAATCCAAGGTGATCGATATCGAGGAACAGCGGGTCACCTGCTGCCACGTCGGCGGATCGCTGACCTTTGACGCCAAGGGCAATCTCTTCATCTCTGTCGGCGATAACACCAATCCCTTCGAATCCGACGGTTACTCCCCCAGCGACGAACGTCCCGAGCGCTATCCGTGGGACGCCCAACGCTCCGCCGCCAACGCCAATGCGCTGACCGGTAAAATTCTGCGGATCACCCCCAAGGCCGACGGCGGATATACCATTCCCAAAGACAACCTTTTCCCGCCCAATACTCCTGGGACTCGTCCGGAAATCTATGTCATGGGCAATCGCAATCCCTTCCGCATTTCGGTGGACCAAAAGACCGGTTACCTCTACTGGGGCGAGGTCGGACCCGACGCCGGAAGCCCGAAGGAAGACCGGGGTCCCGCAGGTTATGATGAATTCAATCAGGCGCGCAAAGCCGGCTACTTCGGCTGGCCCTATTTCATCGCCAACAACAAGCCTTACCATCACTGGGACTTTGCCAAGACCAATTCCGGCCCCCTTTGGGACCCGGAGCATCCGGTCAACCATTCACCCAACAACACCGGGACGCATGACCTGCCTCCGGCGCAGCCGGCGATGTTGTACTACACCTCGGGACCTTCCTCCAAGTGGCCCGTTTTGGGGTCGGGCGGTCGTACCGCCATGGGAGGCCCGGTCTACTACTTCGACCCCAACCTGAAGTCAGCGACCAAACTGCCCAAGGAATTCGATCACACCCTCTTCATCTATGAATGGAGCCGGAATTGGATTATCGCCGCCAAACTGGACAAGAACGATAACATCGAGCACATGGAACGCTTCATGCCCAAGGAAGGCTTCCTCCGCCCCATGGACATCGAACTCGGGCCCGACGGCTGCCTCTACGTGACCGAATACGGTACCACCTGGGATTCCAACAAGGATGCCCGCATTGTCCGCGTCGAGTATTCTGGCGCGACCCCCAGCGCGACCAATTAGGCCTGTTCCGGGAGGCGGCCATGGCCGCCTCCCTTGGTCCGTCTTCGCATGGCGCCCATCATTCACTGGTTTTGGCGCGACCTGCGCGTACTGGACAATGCCGCCTTGCACGCGGCCTATTCCCGGGCCGGGACTCTCGTTCCGGTCTTCATTTGGGACGACGTCCATCTCGACTGGCCTCACATGGGGCCGGCAGTGAGGACCTTTCTGTTTGGATCGTTGTTGGCGCTCGAAAAAAATCTCGAGCTCCTCGGGCATCGATTGATCGTCCGGCGGGGCAAGCCTGAGGAGGAACTGCCTCGACTGGCTCGTGAGTGCGGAGCCTCGACTGTTTTTACCAACCGCGATTACGAACCGGCGACGGTCGCCCGTGAACAGAGAGTTGCTGAGGCCCTTGCCGCCGATGGTCGACGTCTCGAGTCGTTCAAGGATTTGGTAATTTGGGAAAGTCGGGAGGTGCTCACTGGCACCGGCAATCCCTACACCGTTTATACCCCTTATTCCAAGGCCTGGCGGTCCCGGCCCCGGCAAACCCCGTGGCCGAAACTCGGCACCGCAAAATCTGCCGTGCCCGAGGGTTTGACATCGGTCCCCCTGGCCTCGCTGGCCCCACCCGCTCCCGCTGCTGCCGCTTGCTACCCGCAGGCTGGAGAGCATGCCGCGCTCGAATCTCTCAAGAGCTTTCTCGCGTCCGGGGTGTTCCGATATGACGTTGGACGCGATTTTCCAGCCATCGAAGGGGGTACTTCCCAGCTTTCGCCTCATTTCCGGGTGGGTACCTTGGGTATACGTACGGCGCTGGCACGACTCGAGTCCGCCCACACGAGTGGAGGGTCAAAGGGCGAGAACGGCTGTCGGATTTGGGAGAATGAACTGATCTGGCGAGATTTCTATATGCAGGTGCTCGCCAATTTTCCCCGAGTGGCCGACTCCTGTTTCCGTCCGGAATACGACTCCATTCAATGGTCGGGAACCAAGGACCAATTCGCTGCCTGGTGCGCGGGTCGAACCGGCTATCCCATTGTCGACGCCGCCATGCGTTGCCTGAACGCCACCGGAAACATGCACAATCGGCTGCGGATGATCGTGGCCATGTTCCTCACCAAGGATTTGATGATTTCATGGCAACAGGGGGAGCGTTACTTTTTTGAACACCTCCTCGATGCGGACCTTGCGGCCAATTCGGGTGGGTGGCAGTGGAGCGCCAGCACAGGAACCGATGCCGCCCCCTACTTCCGAATTTTCAACCCGGCCTCCCAAGGGGCCAAATTCGACCCTCAGGGCGAATTCATTCGGCGCTGGATACCTGAATTGCGGGATGTCCCGGTCGACCTGATTCAATGTCCCGGGGACAATCCCCTGCTG
The DNA here is from genome assembly GCA_903896505.1 of uncultured Verrucomicrobiota bacterium. Classification (GTDB taxonomy): domain Bacteria; phylum Verrucomicrobiota; class Verrucomicrobiia; order Limisphaerales; family UBA9464; genus CAILNN01. Next base: position 16,511 of record CAITXU010000097.1, read on the forward strand.
CTGTCCCGCACCCGATATCCAGCACCCATCGTCGATCACGCGGTTCAGCGCGGGAAGTGCCTGGCGATGTTCAAGGCCGTCCGGCAATGAATGGCGGGGTGAGCAGTATCGACTATCCCGGAGGAAGTCGGCCATGGTTTCCTACTTCATTCTTGGTGCTGTTCTTCCTGGCGATTGGGATGCCTTCCGCCGAAGCCCATCGAACCGACGAGTACCTTCAGGCAACGCTGATCGACATTGAACCCCGTTTCATTCGACTCGACGTCAGCCTGACGCCCGGAATCGAAACCTACTCCACGATTGGCCCCTTGCTGGACCGCGATCACGACGGCGCACTCTCCCCGGCGGAGGCCGCCGCCTATGCCGAGCTTGTTCGAAGGGACCTAAAACTATCGCTCGACGGACAGCCCCTTGAACTGGAGCTTCAGGGTCACCAATTTTCTATCCTCACTGAACTGCGTGATGGCACGGGCTCCATTCATCTCGAGTTGAAAGCTCAATTGAAGGGGGGCGGCTCTGGTGATCACCATCTGTCCTTCGAAAATCATCATCTGCCGCCAATCAGTGTTTACCTGGTTAATGCCGTGGTCCCGGATTCCCCGGAAATCCAAATGGGTCAGCAGCTCCGGAGCACCAACCAAAACGAATGCCGGATTTCGTATCGGCAAACGTATCAACAAATCCATCGCCGCCAGGCCTTCGAATGGACCGGGCCCCTCATCCTCGCATCCGTCGTGGCCATCCTCGCGGGTTGTGTGTTGTGGCGCCGGGCCCGGCGCAAACTCAGTCAATAGCCCCATATTCCGGAAGGGTAAAACAAAGGGACGGTCCAAATCGCGCCCGACCCGGGAACGCGGACGCCTCGCCCGCACGGCGGTTAAACTAAGGGACAGGTCATTTGTATTTATTTGTATCTCCATGCCGCGTCCCGAAGTCCTATGGTTCGCCCGAAGGCCCGGCAGGCCTGGAGGGCCGCGAAACAGCAGGTTTGGAAACCTGCGCTACGTGGCGGGTCCAGGTCCCGCCTAAATCCACCGGGTCAAATTGGCAGCCAGCCAGCCCAACAACACCACGACCGCCAAGGCGGCCAGCGCCAGCAATCCCATGCCTCCCCACCAGCTCAACGGCATGCGCAACGGAGTCCCCGATGCTCCTGCTTCCTTCCGGCCATAAACGTTTCGGGCCAGCAGCAGGATGCCAATCCCGGAAATCAGCAGGGCGGGAACGGTCAGCCTTCCGGTCAGCCGGTCCCAGAGGATTTCCTCGACATAGGCACCACCGCGCAAGATGGAAAGGGCACCCAGTGCACCCCAGACCCAGGCGGTAAATGCCACCGTCCGGCGCGTGGTGAGGGCCGACACGGAGAAGCCGATGGCGAAGATGGCAAAGGGGAAGGCGAACAACAGGCCATAGAGCAGTTCCGGACGCCGAAATTCCAAGCCGCCAAGTCCGCTGTCGAGAAAGAGTCTCAGGAGCACATCTGACAAATTGGCGTCCAGGGAAAACACTGTAATCGTCGTCAATAGCAACAGACCGCCACCTCCCAAAAGTAGACGTGCAAGAAAGCGATGGTCCCGGGTGGCTGGAAGCGTGAAGATGAACTCCTCGCACCCATGGATCACGTCCGATCCGCCAAAGGCCGGACCGGCAATCAGGGCGTACACCACACCCACAATCAGCACCCACAACGGGTGGGCCACCAACGGCAAAAGCCACACGGCGGCCAGCCATCCCCAGATAAACACCAACAACAGACGGGAATGCGTAAACCATTCACTCCAGATCAATCCCGGCCAGTAGCGCAACACCCGAGGGGGATTTTCCACATCCACTGATTCGGATTCCGGGACAAGTCGCAAGGGCGGTTGTGTGGCGGCAGGCATCCTTCAACGGCTACTTGAGCTTGGGGACATTGCGGTCGGTATAGAATTCCCACGGATAATCCAGAGGTGCGGGCGATGCCGTGGTCACCAACCCTGGCTGCGGGTCCGGATCGCGAAATAGCTTGCGCCGAACCACGCTCCCGTCCGTCTGCGCCCGAAGGAAACGGCCCTCGTACTCCATGTACGTCCGATGGTTTGGATTTCCCGGGGCGGCTGGGACCCGAACCCCGTGCAATTGGCAAACAGCGGTTCCAAAGGGGGGTCCTTGCGCCCGAAGTCGATCCCACGCCGAACGGGTCCATCCCAAGGGATGGAGGTAGGAAAAGGGCAGGGTTTCCTTCCGTTCCTGGAGTTCCGTCTGCCATGAGCCACTTTCGGGTTCTCCCACCACGGAGGGGATGCCCGGGTCCTGACTTTCGTTGGCCCGGTTCCCCCAGGTCAGGTCCTGTAGGTCCCGGGTTCGCCCCGACCCTCGGACGGCCGGGTCCGAGGGACAAATCAGACGGGTGCTCAGGTTTGTTCCCGTCGCTGCTTCCCCTAATCGGCTGAGCGAACGCGGACGATGTCCCGTCTCTTCGGCATACCTATTAATGGCAGAGGAGATGGCCTCGAGGTTACCACTGCAGGTCACCTGCCGGGATGAGGTCCGGACACTTGTCGCGGTGGATATTCCCAGCGTGACCAAAATTCCCATGGCTCCCACCAGGGTCAGCAATTCAATCAGTGTAAAACCCCGGACGTGCTTCCTGAAAAGATACGCTTCGTGCGTTCGATCGCTCTGAACGGGACGCGCTCCTGCAAGTCCCCAATCGTTGCGGGGATCATCATCTCTCCCATTCGAACGGCATCCCGGTGTCGAGGGTGCCCGTAAACCGACTGCCGGTGACGCGGACAACAGCGATGGAAAAGTTTTGGGCTGTAGGATTCCATGGTGCTTGAGGTTCGGACCGCCCCTATGGGGCAAAATGTGATAGCCCAGGGCATCGCCCTGGGAAACCGAACCAAACGATTGTTTAAGCCCTGAAAGCGCGAAACTTATGCCGCAATCCTTCGCCCAAGTCTTGGTGCCTTTTGTCTTCTTCATGAGGAATTGGGATGCATCGTTTCGCTCGACGCCTAATTCCCGAAGAGTTCGTCCAGATTGAGTCCGATTGTCCCCCATCGGACAGCCGATCCCCTTGATTGTGCCATTGCCAACTGGGGTTGCCTTCGTTCTAGTTAAGAAACAGGCCAGCCCGGTTTTCGACACATCGCAGTCCCGCTGAGCGGGTACGACGGTGGTTTGAAAGCGCATCCACACGACTAGGTTTGCTTCCACGCCACGGACAAACCGGGCTGGCCCAAAGATGAAACGGGAACGGGAGGGACGTCGTCCGCCGATTCCCGGAACCAATCCACGAACAATTCCTCCAGAGTCAGGGAGAAAAGGTTCACCCGCACGCCCGGTATGGACCTGACGCCCAGCAGTTGGCTATCGTGGATCACTCGGACCAGGGCGGTCACCACCGGTCCCAGGCGTGTGGTCCGGATGGCACCGGGAATGGCAAAGTCGGCCGGTACCTCCGCTCCGGGGAAGACCACTTGAACCCGCCGCATCGTTCGTTGCCACTCCTCGACACTTCCCTCGGCAATGATTCTCCCCCGGTCCATGATACCAGTCCGGGTCGCAAGTCGTTCCAAGTCGCCCAAGAGGTGGGTGGATAGCAGAATCGTGCAACCATCGACCCGCAGCAGGGCGTCAATCAGGCAGCTGTTCAACTCCCGCCGGGCAATCGGGTCCAGGCCGGCCGCCGGTTCGTCCAGGAGCAGGACTTCCGGCCGACTGGCCAGCGCCAGGCACAGCGATGCCAACCGCTGATTGCCCCCTGAAAATTTGTTGACCGCCAGGTCCATCGGCAGGTCCCAGCGGCGGGCATGTTCCCGCATCAATTCGCCGTCCCATCGATCGTAGAAATGCTCGGCGTACCGACCCAGTTCCCGGAGCGTCATCCATCCAGGCGCATGCTGACCCTGCGAGACATAGACCACCCGCTGGCGGTCGACCCGGGTGGCATTCCATAGATTCCGACCCAGGATGCGCGTCTCACCCGCGTCCGGGCGCAGCAGTCCCATCATCAATTTGAGCGCCGTCGTCTTGCCGGCTCCATTGCGCCCGATGAGCCCGTAGACTTCCCCGGATGGGACGTTCAGGTCGAACCCGTTCACCGCCACGGTCTTGAACCGGAAGCTCTTGCTCAGCTGGCGGCAATGGATGACGGGTTCCATGGCAGGCAAGGACCTGAATCAGGAGGCTCGATCGCCTCCGAGAACCGAAAACTTGATCGGATCGTCTTCGTCATTCCGTTCCGGTGACAGCGCACCGAGTTCCTCGCGGACCACGGTGATCACCTTGGGCGACGGTACTTGAAGCTGGGTGGCCTCGACCGCCAGTTGTTTGGCCGAGCGCCTGAGGGCAATCTCCTGGTCGACCACACTAAGGGCAGGTGCCTGTGCGGCGATGAAGGCCCCTTTGCCGTGTCGTTTCTCGATGATGCCTTCGGCTTCCAGTTCAGAGTAGGCCTTGACCACGGTGGTGGGATTGACCGCCATCGCATTGGCGAGTTCCCGAATGGACGGAATCTGGTCTCCGGGCCGCAAGGTACCCCCGGCCACGTAATACTTGATTTGGTCCATAATCTGCCGGTAGACGGGCACGCCGGAGCGGTCGTCGATTTGCAGGTGCAGCTGGGTGGTCATGGCTGGCAACTCTCTGTCTGTTTGATAACACCCAAACACTTAATCTGTCAATGGTGAGCCCGGAATTTCGCGAACAATTCGCCAGTTCGTAAACTCGATCCTTGTCCTCGATCCCGGCACTGGGAATACTCTTCCGCTTTAACCTAAATCTCCCCATGAGTTCCTCCCCGCGTGCGAAGCTTTTCTTGATGATGGTGCTCGAATTCTTCATCTGGGGTGCCTGGCTCCCGTTGATTTTCGGTTACCTGCCCAGCCTCGGTTTTACACCGTTGCAGCAGTCTCTGGTTCTGAACGCTTTTGCCGTTTCAGCCGTCATCGGAATGTTTTTCAGCAACGAGTTCGCCGACACTCATTTCTCAGCCGAAAAGTTTCTCGCCTTCTCTCACCTGATCGGGGGACTTGCCATTCTTTCACTCGGCTTTGTCCGGTCGTTCTGGCCCTTCTTCATCCTGATGTCGGTCCATTGCCTTTTGTATGTACCGACCATCTCGATTACCAACTCGATCGCTTTTGCATCCATGAAGGACCCGCAAAAGGAATTCGGATTGGTTCGTATGGGTGGGACCATTGGCTGGATTCTGGCCGCCTGGCCATTCACCTTTATTCTGGTGGACTGGGACAAGGTCAATGCCTCCCATCCAGACGGGCTGGTGAATTGGTTGGGTGCGGTTTTTGCGAATGGTCTGAGCGGTCCGGCACTGAAGGAGGCCACCAAATGGACCTTCGTGGTGGCGGGCATTGCTTCCCTTTTGTTGGCGGCATTTAGCTTGATCCTTCCCCATACCCCGCCCAAGAAGCCCACCCCGGGTGTCGACAAAAAGGCGGCATGGCTTACGGCTCTGGGACTGTTGAAGCATCCGTTCGTTTTGGTCCTCTGGCTGGTGACCTTCATCGATTCCTTTGTCCACAACTGCTACTTCAATTGGACCGGAACATTTCTGGGAAGTCCGGACGTCGGTATTCCTGGAAACTGGATTACCCCGGTTATGAGCATCGGTCAGGTGGCTGAAATTCTGACCATGTTCATTCTCGGCGCGACCTTGAAGCGACTGGGATGGCGGACCACCATGGTGGTGGGTGTCCTCGGTCATGCGGTTCGTTTCGCCGTCTTTGCCTTCCTCCCGGGCATGCAGGGCCTGATCATCGCGGTCAACATCCTGCATGGCGTCTGCTATGCATTCTTCTTCGCCACGGTCTACATCTTCGTCGATGAGTTCTTCCCGAAGGATGTCCGTTCCAGCGCTCAGGGGCTGTTCAACGTCATGATCCTGGGAGCGGGCGCTTTGGTGGCGAATTTTATCTGTCCCTACCTCCTGCAGGAGGTGTTCACCGGTGCCGACAAAAAGGTCGATTTCCATTCGCTTTTCCTGATTCCGGGTGGAGCCGCCCTGGCCGCTGCGGTGGCCCTGGCCCTCTTCTTCCATCCTCCCGCTCGCAAGCCGGAAGTCACCGGTGCGGCAGCCCCTGCGCATTAAGGTCGCGGAGGATGCTGGCTTACTGTCCGGGTGAGGTGGTGTCCAAGCGACGGTGGTTAAAATCGAAATGGGGACTTGTCCCGCGGCGGTGGGACGTCCTTCCGGACGCAAGTTCCTCCGAAGGAGGGACATCCAACGGAGGGACGCGCTCCCGCAAGTCCCCAATTACTGCAGGGATCACCACCTCTCCCGTTCTAGAGGCACCTCGATGGCGAGGATGCCGATCCATCAACTGAGGGTGCCATTGGATGCGATCCGAACCGCCGCGGCTCACCAGGAGGTTCGCCCTACCATGGCCTCGTGATATGTCGATGCCACAAGCGGATCATAAGCCACATCGGGCGAGGCTCCAGCCGAACCGTAGGCGGTCCAAATCACGCCTATCCTGGGAACGCGGACGTCTCGTCCGCAGGTCGGTTCGATCCGCGCTACGTCCGCGCAGGCGAAGCCAATGGGCCGTCCGCAGGACCGTCCGCAGGACCGTCGGCAGGACCGTGCGCAGGACTAGTTCGTACGGCCAAACTTCTTCTCGAGCTCGCGCCAATTCATTTCGATCAGCGTCGGCCGACCATGCGGGCACGTGTACGGCATGGCGCAGCTCCGCAGGTCCGCTGCGAGTTGTTCCAGTTCCCGAGGGGCCAGCGGGTCATTGGCTTTGACCGCATGACGGCAAACCGTCTTGGCCACCACATCTTCACCCAGACGTAGGTTGTTGACCCCAGTGCCCGCCAGTTTCAGCTGATCGATCAGTTCAAAAATGAACTGGCGCGGTTGCACGGTCTTGACGAACGGCGGTAGTGCATCCAGCAGGAACGTGCGGTCGCCGAACTCCCGAAGGCCGACACCCAGACGTGAGAGGACCGAAAGATGTCGGCGAAGGAATTCGGCGTCCTTGGGAGCCAACTCCACCGTCTCGGGCAGGAGCAACTTTTGGGATGGGGCTTCCTCGGTCCGTTCCAGCCGATGAAGCATCTGCTCGAATAAAATCCGCTCGTGGGCGGCATGTTGGTCCATCAACACCATCCCGCGGTCCGACTCAAACACCACATAGAGCCGTCCCACCACACCCACGAGGCGCATCGGCATCCGGAGCAGGGGAACCGGTTCCGGCGGTGGCAACCTCGGGATGCTTTCCGCGCCCGGGGCGGACTCAACCGGGGGCTTCACCGTGACGGCAGTTGCTTTCCCAGTTGCTTTCAGATTCGGTGGTTCTGGACCACTTGGAGAAGCTTCCTCGGGTTCCTGCCGAGCCCGGTCCATGGGTGATGGTGAACCAGCAGGGACCCGGGCAGTTGAGGAAAACGGCGGCGCAGTTGGCGCAGCCGGGAGAGGGCTGGGACGCGCCGGATGCGGTGTCGTGGTGGGCCAAAGCTTCAGGCCGGTCTGTGCTGTGGGACTTGCGGGCTGGACCGTCGGGCGATGGACTGGCCCGGTCGCAGCGCCCTGGCCTTGATGGAACTTCACGAGTGTGTCCCGCACCGCCTGGCTCACGCAGCGCCGGACCCGGGCTTCGTCCCGAAATTTCACCTCCCGCTTTTGGGGATGGATATTGACGTCCACCTGGGCCGGATCGATTTCCAGGAAAAGGCAGCAAACGGGGTACTGACCTTTCATCAAGGCCGTGTGGTAGCCCTCGATGAGGGCGAAGTTCAGACCCCGATTCTCGACCGGACGCTGGTTGACGAACAGGTGCTGACTGTCCCGTGTGGACCGGCTTACCCCGGGTGCTCCGATGAAGCCCCACACTCTGAGGCGATTGGTTCTCTCGGGAACGTTCGGAGGTGTCCCGAGCGTGGATTCCTCCCCGGTGTCGGAGGATTCGAAGACGGATTGATTTCCATCCAGTTCCGTCTGGAAATCCACCGCGAGAAGAGTGGCATCGGCACCGTGGAACTGCCGAAGTCGTTCCTTGAGGGCAGGGATGCGTTCCGCATCCGTGGACCACGGTTGAAGCGGAAATTCCAGAACCGTCCGTCCATCACAGATCAGGGCAAAGGCTACCCCGGGATATGCGAGAGCGGCCAGCCCGACATAATGCTGGATATGAGACCGCTCGGTTTCCTCGGAGCGAAGGAACTTTCGTCGGGCGGGAAGATTGAAGAAGAGTTGCCGGACCTCGACCGCTGTTCCGGGCGGACTGGCGGCCACCCGCACATCGCTGATTTTTCCACCTTGAATCAGCACCTGGGTGGCCTCACCCACCGCTTCATCCCGTTCGCGGGTGGTCAGTGAAAAGCGGCTGACGCTGGCAATGCTGGGAATGGCCTCCCCACGGAATCCCATCGACCGGACAGACTCCAGGTCCTCCGCCCGCCGAATCTTGCTGGTGGCATGGCGTTCGAGGCAGAGCAGGGCATCGTCGCGGCTCATGCCGCAGCCGTCATCGGTCACCCGGATGAGCGCCCGCCCACCGGAACCGACCTCGACGACAATGCGTGTGGCTCCGGCATCGAGCGCATTCTCAACCAATTCCTTGACCACACTGGCCGGGCGCTCGACGACCTCACCGGCCGCAATCTGGTTGGCAACCTGCTCTGGAAGCAGGTGAATCCGATTCACCCGCAGAGGTTAAGCCCTGAAACCTCCGGGAGATAGGTGATTTTCCACCAAGGCCATCCATCGGTGGGACGCGCTCCTGCAAGTCCCCAATCATTGCGGGGATCATCACGTCTCCCAATCTGAATGCACCTCGGTGACGCTCGATGGACCGGCACCCCTGACGTCCCGGTGTGGGTCGCCGGGCATCCTGCCGCTGAGCCATTTTGTGCTCGACGCAGGGAGGACGCTCGCAACCAATGGAAACAGAGCATTTTCCATGTCGACCGAAAACCAGTCACAAATCGCCAGCTTTATTTGGAGCATCTGCAATCTCCTGCGCGGACCTTACAAGCGAAATGAGTATCGCAAGGTCATCCTGCCGCTGACCGTCCTGCGTCGGTTTGATTGCATCCTTGCGCCGACCAAATCCGCCGTTCTAAGGGAACACGCCGTCATCAAAGCCAAGGGCGAGAACATTATTCGTCATCGGCTTTCGCAAATCACCAGTGTCCCGTTCTTCAACCTCTCCAGGTTCACCATGGCCAAGCCTGCGCAGGGCAGCGGGCTCAACGGCCTGCTCGACGACCCGAACCAGCTTGCGCCGAATCTCAACAGCTACATCAACGGCTTCTCGCCCAATGTCCGCGCCATCATGGAGCGATTCGGCTTCGACGCGCAGATCGCCAAGATGGCCGAGAAGGACCTGCTCTACCTCGTCATTCAAAAATTTGCTGCCATCGACCTTTCACCGGAGCGGGTGGACAACGTCCAAATGGGTTACGTCTTCGAGGAACTCATCCGGATTGGCGCTGAACAGTCCAACGAAGAGGCCGGTGAACACTTCACCCCGCGCGAGGTGATCAAGCTCATGGTCAATCTTCTCCTCGCTCCGGAGAAAGACCTCGCCCGCAGCCATGTGGTCAAGACCATCTACGATCCCGCCTGCGGCACAGGCGGCATGTTGTCCGTCGCCGAGAAGTACATCCGCGACCTCAACGCTGACGCCCAACCCAAGCTTTTCGGCCAGGATTGGAATGATGAAGCCTGGGCCGTCTGCCAGTCCGACATGCTCATCAAGGGTGAGGATGCCGACGCCAACATCCTCGGCGACACCTTCACCACGGATGGTTTCGACCGGGACTCCCCTGGGAAAAAATGGACCTTCGACGACATGCTGGCCAATCCGC
>CAITXU010000098.1 GCA_903896505.1 uncultured Verrucomicrobiota bacterium
ATAATCTTTTTGTCTACCTGCGCCAACTCTACAACTTCCGCCTCGAAATGTGCTCGCTACGCCTCTTGGGACACATTGCTAGCTGAAATTGTTGCCTCGGGCTGGTCGGGTAAGGGAGCGGCCTTGCGACCGCCCCCTCCCCTAAGAACCGGACGTGAGACTTTCGCCTCATCCGGCTCAAGTAGCTACAAAGCCTCGCGCGAGCGAGGCCGGATTCACGACGGTTTTTATTTCCGTCACTCGTTTCACGGTCAAGGAATTGCCCGAAAACGAGCAGGTTAATAGCCGTAGCAAGGCTTTCACCTTGCCCCAGCGATTTTCCCGTGTCGCCTTTACGATACGTGCTTGCAGCCTTCTGACTTGGCGTTCGCATTGGCTCCAGGAAATCTGGTTCCAAGCGACAACCTTGCCCAAGGACGCACACATGGATGAATCCACGTTCATTTGCTTTTCCTCTGGTTGAAGGTTCTACAGGTTCTCTCGTAACGAACTACCATGCTGGAAGTAAGCCCGCTTTCGCGGCAGGGTGATGTTGCAACCCCTATCCGCCCTATTACCGGGCGGCATTGGCTTTCTCCAGCGTTCCTCTGCCCAGCATCTCACAGCGTTCCTTGCGGTCCGCCTGCCTCCGAAGAGGCGGGATACTGGGTTTACCATGTTTCGCACCAACAGCGATGAATGATTTAGCCCCTGCCTATTACACCGGCAGTCCTTTGATCCATGTACCCGCAATAGGGAGACGGGCATCCTGACTGCTTACCTTTTTGGTCGGAGCCTATCAGCGCCTTGGGCTCCTCAATCGTAACGATGCTTGCGGCAGTTCACCTGAGTTGGGCTTGTCATCCAGTCTAGCCCTCCGACCGCCTTGACGCTGGCAGTCGCGGAATCCTCCTCGCGGACTATTCCTCACTCACCGAGTGGAGGTACATTGTCTCGGCAGCTTCCGACCCGACCGTTACCAGTCACGCCGGTGCCGATAGACTCTGCGGACGGAACCGCAGGTTTGTTTACGATGTGTCCATAACAAACAACTGTCGGTGCGACTTCATGTCGCACCCCCATATCGATTTCGACCACCATCGCCCGCGCACCACCTCGCGCGTTCGTCAGGAGGTACAGAAGCGGCGTTATTTGGAAGGTTTGGAAACCTGCGCTAGGTCGCATGGCCGCCGGAATGCTAACCCGGTTCATGGTCTCGATTCACGTCCGATTTCGGAAACACGACACTAGGTCTTTTCCGGGCGCAGTAGAAGCTCGGCGGCGCTGTCGGCGAACCGATGGCCTTTTCGGTTGAGATGGAATCGTTCCGGCGTCCATTCCGCCCAACCGCGGGTCACCAACTCCTCTAACTCGGCTTTCCACTCGATCCGTAGGTCAAGGCCGCTCCGGGACTGAAATTCATCAAACCGCCAACCAGCATTCAGGCGGAGCCCAAAGGCGGCGAGCTCTCCGGCGGATGCCACTGGACCCAGCGCTTCGGCAAACTCCTTGGCCCGTCGGCCCCGTTCGAGTTGTTCAATCCACAGGTTCGTGTTGGCCCAGTTCCGGGAACGGACGCCATCGACAAATTCACAGGCGCTGGGACCGATGCCAAAGCTGGGTTCACCCAGCCAGTACCCGAGATTGTGGCGGCAGGCGCGACTCGGGTAGTCACCGCCGGAACTGTTGTCCCGGGCAAAGTTGGCCACCTCATACTGTCGGAATCCAGCCGCCCCGGCCCGATCGATCAAGGCATCGTACATGTCACAGGCCAATGTCTCATCGACGTCAAACTGTCCCGCCGCCAGTTGTTCATAGAGGGGGGTGTCCTCCTCGTAGATGACTTCGTAGCAACTGAGGTGCTCACTACCGAGTGCAATGGCCTCATCCAGGGTCCGCTGCCACAACTCCATGGTCTGCCCGGGAATGGCAAACATCAGGTCGAGGTTCACATTGTCGAAGCCCGCTGCACGCAGGACATCGTAGCTGCGAAAGACCATTTCCCGGGAGTGAATGCGTCCCAGCCGTTCGAGCAGGGCGGTGTCCAGGGATTGGACGCCCATGGAAACCCGGTTGATGCCAAACGACCGCCAGAGTTTGGCTTTATCGAGGGAAACCGTCGCGGGATTGGACTCGACCGACCATTCAGCAGCTCCCAACAGATTCAATCGCCGCATGGCCTCCAGGATGGTCTCCCATTGCCGGAGGTTCAGAAGGGACGGAGTGCCCCCTCCGAAAAACACCGTGTCCGGTCGGCAACGTTCCGCCACCAACTCCAATTCCCGCACCAGGGCTGCTACATACCTGTCAATGACGTCCCCCGAGGGAGGGGCCGAGTAAAAAGCGCAGTAGTCGCACTTGTGAGCGCAGAAGGGAACATGGACGTACAGGCTCCGAACGGGTTCGCGCGACGCCTGCACTCCGACCACGGGGGTGGCGGATACCAACGTCAAAACTCCCGATGCTAAAGGGACAACATCCATGCCCCTCATGTTCGCACCTGCACCGTGACCTGCCAACCGTTGGATTTCCGCATCATCAAAGGCTCAGGCTGGCAACAGGCGCAGGGCGTATTCGAGACCGTCGACCAGGGCGTTGAGGCTGGCGGTGATGATGTTCTCACTCACCCCGACCGTACCCCAATCGCGATGACCGTTGCTGCTGGTGATCAAAACGCGGGTCTTGGCGGCGGTCCCGGCCACTCCGTCGAGGATGCGTACTTTGTAGTCGGTCAATTTCACCTGTTCCAATTGGGGAAACGATTTGGCCAGCGCACTTCGAAGGGCCCCGTCGAGGGCATTCACCGGGCCGTCGCCATCGGCAACCGTGTGGTGGGTGGTCTCGCCCACCTTCACCTTAACCGTCGCCTCGCAGACCGTTTCGGAAGGGTTGCCTCGCATTGATACATGATAGGCTTCGACCAAGAAATGGGTTCGGGTGTCGGGCTTCAGGACATTCTGGATGAGCAGGGCCAGGGAGGCTTCGGCTGCCTCATACTCGTAGCCGGCATTTTCCCGGTCCTTGACCTGTTCCGTTATTTGTCGGGTCTCGGGCTGGTTTGCAGAGAGTTCGAAGCCCAATTCACGGGCCTTGAGCAGGATGTTGGACCGTCCCGACATATCGCTAACCAACACGCGCCGATGGTTGCCCACCGATTCCGGAGTGATGTGTTCGTAACTGCGGGCAACCCGTTCGATGGCGTGGACATGGATACCGCCCTTGTGAGCGAACGCCGTTTGTCCCACCCACGGCTGGCGCGGGTCGTGTCGGAGATTGGCGATCTCATCGACGAACTCTGACAGTTCCTTCAGCTTGGGCAGTGATTCCGCGGGAACTCCCACGCGACGCAGCTTATAATGCACCAGCGGGATGATGCTGGTCAGGTTGCAATTGCCGGTTCGTTCCCCGTAGCCATTGATGGTTCCCTGGATTTGGATGGCACCCCCGGCCAGTCCGGCCAGCCCGTTGGCAACGCCCAGACCGCAGTCATTGTGAGTGTGAATGCCCAGCGGTGCCCGGAGTTTGGCGGCAGCCGTGGCGGTGATTCCCTCGATTTCGCTCGGGAGCGCGCCTCCATTGCTGTCGCACAGAATCACGCAGGCGGCACCGGCTTCCGCAGCAGCACGCCAGGTGGCCATGGCGTACTCCGGCTCATCCTTGAATCCATCAAAAGAATGTTCGGCGTCGTACATGACGATCCGGCCCTGGTCTTTGAGAAAGCGGATGGTGTCCGAGATCATGGCGATATTCTCGTCGGGCGTGACCCGAAGGACCTCGGTGACGTGCAGTAACCAGCTTTTCCCGACGATGGTGATCACCGGACTGCCCGAATCGAGCAGCATGCGGATTTGTTCGTCGTTCTCGACCGCCTGGCCTTTGCGTCGGGTGAATCCGAACGACGCAATCTTGGCGTTCTTCCAGGTCCGACGGCGCGCTTCCTGGAAGAACTCCAGGTCCTTGGGATTGGAGCCCGGCCATCCGCCCTCGATGTAATGCACGCCGAAGGCGTCCAGGCGTTCGGCAATGCGAAGCTTGTCGGCCAGGGAAAAATTGATGCCTTCGCCTTGGGAACCGTCTCGCAGGGTCGTATCGTAGATTTCAACAGGTGTGGACATATCAGTGGAGGGGAGGGGTGGTATCCAAACAAAAACCCCGTTCCTGGAAGCGGAACGGGGTTTTCGAGGGTGAAAATGCGTTCAGCTCCGATGTAATTCGGGGAAAATTCGAATCGAGGGAATAATTTGCACGAGGATTCCCGACCCATCGCAACTGGATGAGTTCCCTGTCGAGCGGGGATGGGACTCGAACTTCACGCCGGGAAGGTCAATGTTCAAACCGTGGTTGACAAGGGGAAAAGAAAAGGTCTGCGACCGGGCAGGAGTTGGTCCGAACCGCGCCTGCCCCTAATTATTGCGGGGATCATCACCACTCCCGATCTAAAGGCACCTTGATAGCGTGGCTCTCGTCAATCCGGAGCAGGTCAATAAAACGCGCAACACGCGACTCAGACCCAGTAATATCCAACCTGACCCCGATAGCCATGGGCGGAATGCTGCCGTGTCACAGGCCCCAGTCGCGCCGAAGATTCTGCCGACTTTCAAGGGCAATCCGTTCCGGACCTTCGTCGAAGTTGAATACCTCGACCGACGCAAATCCGTCATATCCGACCTCCCGGAGTGCCTGGCCAATGGGAACAAAGTCTACCTCTCCAAATCCCGGCCCCTTCAGGTTGGGATCATTGACGTGCAGGTATTTAAAATGGGGATGAGCCTCGCGAATGACGTCTCCAATGGGCTTGGATTCGGTCGCCATGGCTTTGACGTCCAACATGATCTGAAAATGGGGCGAGGGAAGCTGTCGGGCGAGGGTCATGGCTTCGGAAGCGGTGTTGAGGAAATTGCTCTCGTTGGGGCCCAGCGGTTCGAGACAAAAAGTCACACCCCGTTTTTCGCCCTGCTTGACGGTGGGCGCGATGCTTTCAATGGCCCACTTGGAACCTTGTTCCCGAGTGACACCGGGAAGCAAATCGCGGCGCTTGGGCGATCCAAAAATGACGAACTGACCTCCGAGATCGGCGCAAAAGTCCACGACAGCACTCAGATATTCACCGGTCCTGACCCGGACTTCGTGGTCGGGGTGGGTGACATGCATTCCCTCGGTATAGGCCAGGACCCAGTGAACGGCAGAAATCACCAACCCGGCATTCTCTGCCGTTTGCCGCATCTCGTGTCGTTGAGCGGGAGAGATGGACGTGACGAGCGGATTGAACTGAAAGGGAGCGATTTCGATGGCGTCGTATCCAGCTTCCTTGGCGAAGGCACAGGCGCGGTCAAAAGGCCAATCCTTGAAAATCTCGCTACAAATGGCGAAGCGCATGACGAAAGGAGGCCACCAGAGCCGAATTTTGGCGAGTGGCAAAGAGTGCCATAGGTGCGGATCAGAAAGTGAACAAACCACGTGTGACGTAGAACACCGCTGAGTAGAAGCCGTGGTCGCTGATTGCTATTGGAAGTGATCCGAACCGCCGCGGCTCACCGGGAGGTTCGCCCTACCATGGCTTTATGAATCATCTATGTAACCTGTTGAAGGCAAGTAATAATGGGGCGAGGCTCCCGCCGAGCCTCTGGCGGTCCAAAACCAGGCTCCTTCCGCACGGGCGAAGCCAATGGGCCGTCCGCAGGACCGAGGCTCCCGCCGAGCCTCTGGCGGTCCAAAACCAGGCTCCTTCCGCACGGGCGAAGCCAATGGGCCGTCCGCAGGACCGAGGCTCCCGCCGAGCCGCGGCGGGTCGGGTCGCGACAATTCCGTGCGGGCTTCGCCGCGATCACTTCTGCTTTAATAACGTCTCCAACTCGCTCGCATCCAGGAATCCATCGTGGTTCAGGTCGGCCCCCTTGAAGTCGGCCTTGTCGCCTTTCCAGAGGTGGAATTCCACCGGGTTCAGGCGTCCGTCGCCGTCCAGATCGCGGCGGGCCAGTACTTCATTAGCATCGGACGGGGTTCCGTTAGGATCAGGGACAGGGTCTTCCATGACCGGTTTACCTTCAGCGGGAGTGAGGACCTTCCGATTGACCTTCGTCGTGGTCTCACGGGTGGAAGGTCCCAGACTACGGGTGAGTTCGGCATAAACGCTGGTCGGGTGCTTTTCCTGAAGGAGGGCCGAATAAATTGCGAATTTATCCGGCTGGTCCAACCCGGCGACATCGTTGGCGAAGGTCAGCAGAAACAGGGATTCCGCTTCGATATCCTCGGATGGTTTCCCGTCGGGCGCAAGGGCGTCCACAATCCGCTGCGGCTGCCCGCTGAAAAACCAAAAAACATTCCGTTCCCGTGGGGGGAGCCCCATGACCCGATGTTCAATTTCGGTGGAGGGAACCACATCATCAATCCATCGGGATGCGGGAATGGCTGTCAGAGGAAACTTCTCCACCGCAACCAAGGCGGAAATTCTTGGGGCATTGGGCACTTCCAGTCCGAGGTAAAGGACACGATCATTGACCGCCATGCATCGGACGGGATAAGGGACGGAAAACCATCCCACCCATTTCCGGCTGGTCGGTTGATACAGCAGAATACGGCTTTGATTGGTGTTGCGCCCGTCCGTCGCTGCAATCCAGAGGAGGTTTTTGTCGCGAAGAATGGCGGTCACCCCGCCCATAACCCGGCTGGTCGGAACGATTGGGCTCTGGACCGTGTGGGATTCGGCGCTGAGCCGTGCAAACCGGGCGCGGAGACGCATCCGGTCGCGGATACCGTTCATCACCCGTTGCCGGGCCGCTTCCAAGGCGGCGGCGGTCGGTTTGTGCCAGGCCGACAGTGCGATGCCAAATCCACCGGGAACGATCACCCCACCCGGCATAAACCGATTTTCCACCGATCCGTCTTCCGGATGGACCCAATGCAAACCGGCATCGCTTCCCAGCCAGAAACCGCCTTCTCCATTGTTTTCCACCGACAAGAGGCGGGGGCGCTCCAAGCGCGGGGCACCCCGGGAGAGCTCATCCTGAAGCAGGGTCCATTGAGGGGCATCCACGTGGCGGGTAGCGACCTCGTAGGCCGATGCTGCCAGCAGCCACTGGCGCGACGCAGCGGCGCGCTCCCACGGTTCCGGACCGCCGTTGCTCCCGGGGAAGACCAGACCGCTGGAGCGCATAAAATTGGTGCCGTTGGCTCCCAGCCGGAACGTGGCTCCCGAGCGACCAAAGGCGAAAATGGCTCCATCGCCTTCCCCGAAGCCTGCAAGATGATTAGCCGTCAGACCTTGAGAGGCGGCAAACGGTTCGACGGCCAGGCTTTGGGTATCCAGTGCTCCGGCTCCTCCCTCCAGAGAGAGCCAGAGTCTGCGAGTACCAGCCATCATGCCATGGACCTCGTTCTTTTCAATCAGCCCGGGTACGGCCTCCAGTCGATTGTTCTCGGGGTTATAAACCCAAAGTTTGGCCACGGTGGCTGGGACTTGAGGGACGGTTCGGGGACGCGCTGCCAACCAGAGGCGATTATCACACCATGCCATGGACTCAACGGACAACATGGGGGTGGTGATTGGAAATTGCGCGGTTATGACTCGCGGTGGCGCCGCCGGCGGAATCATTTCCCACCGACGCAGCACAAAGGCATCCGCGGGTGGCTTGAGGGTGTTGGTCGTCGACGTCGCCGACGATCGGACGACTGCCCCGGTGTCATTGGTCATCGGCGAGGAGGACGCTGCCTCGGTGGGAGCGGTCGGCAGCTCCGGTTCGGCTGCCCAGACCAGTTGACTGCCCAGTAAAATAAGGCAGCCGATGCCGACCCTCCGTCGGAGGATCCCGACGATGCCGCGGTGCGGTTCCATTCTGGGCTTCATGCTTACCCTCAACAGAGCCATTCCGGGAGCCTTCGTCAACTGGACCGATTCAAGGGTGCCGGACCGTTGGGCGGACCGTGGTGCGTCAAAACGACGTAGCGCAGGTTTCCAAACCTGCCGTTTCGCAGGCCTCCAGGCCTGCCAGGGCTTGGGGCAAACCAGGATTTTGAGGACGTGGCAAGGAGCAGCCGACAGGAAAGTCGCAGAACCTGGTATGCCCCAGAAGAAAGGCAGCCTTCCGATGCCTTGGATTGACTTTGACCAGTCTCCCCGGCCTCCTGTTCATGTGAAGATCACCCGGATTCTGGCCTACCGCGTCGAATTGCCGCTCCACGAAACCACCTACAAATGGAGCGGCGGTAAATCTGTCACCGTCTTCGACAGTACCATCGTTCGGGTTGAAACCGACGAGGGTCTTGTTGGGCATGGCGAAGTCTGTCCGTTGGGCCCTTTCTATCTTCCCGCGTACGCCGAAGGGGTCCGTGCCGGTATCTGCGAATTAGGGCCCCATCTTCTGGGCCTTGATCCTAGGGAATTATCGAAGCTCAACACCCGGATGGATGCTGCCCTCAAGGGGCATCCGTATGTGAAAAGTGGAATCGACATCGCTTGTTGGGACATTTTGGGGCAGGCGGCCAACCTTCCCGTCTGTGAGCTGCTGGGGGGCCGCTACACGGACGATGTTCCCCTCTATCGGGCCATCTCGCAGGAATCCCCGGAGGAAATGGCTTCCAAGGTGGCTGGGTACCGGGCGGAAGGCTATCGCCGCTTTCAGTTGAAAGTCGGGGGAGACCCGGATGTGGACATTGAGCGTATTCGACAAGTGTCGGCACAACTTCAGAGCGGCGACCGCCTGATTGCCGATGCCAATACCGGTTGGGTCCAGCATGAAGCCGTTCGAATCGTCAAGGCGGTTCGGGACATCGATGTCTACATCGAGCAGCCGTGTGCGACCTATCGGGAATGCCTGGCAGTCCGGAGGCAATGTCCGCATCCATTTGTCCTCGATGAAAACGTGGATGATCTCGGCATGCTCCTCCGGGGACAGGCCGATCTGGCGATGGATGTGGTGAACCTAAAAATCAGCAAGTTCGGTGGATTGACCCGAATTCGTCAGGCCCGCGACCTCTGTGTGAGCCTGGGAATCGCGATGACCCTGGAAGATAGCTGGGGAGGCGATATCGCAACGGCTGCCATCGCTCACCTTGCCCAGAGCACACCGCCCGAGCTTCTCTTTACCACAACGGACTTTAATAGCTATGTGACCGTCAGCACTGCCGACGGCGCTCCTCATCGGGTCAATGGTCGGATGGCGGCTTCACTGGAGCCCGGCTTGGGGATTCAACCTAAAATGGATATCCTGGGCGAACCCCTCGTCATCGTCGGCTGAGGCATCCGGATGAACGTCCATGGGTCAGCAAACTTCGTCCGCCCGCGTCGAAGGGTTTATTCCCGGCGAGTCTCTGAAATTATTTTTCTTCTTATTTTCCGATTCTTGCTGATCTCCGGCTTTGCGGAGCCTCCGACGCCTTCGGAAGTGGAGCGCGCCCATGATTTGGCACGATTTTCGGACTTGCGATGCGGCTCCTGTCACAAGCCGACCGACGTGCAGGCATTATGGTTGAAGGATAACGCCGCTCCCCGACTCGATGGATTGGGTGGACGAGTCAACCCCGATTGGACCCAACGCTATCTGGCCTCTCCTTCGACCGTTTTTCCGGGCACAACAATGCCGGACCTGCTGCATGGTCTTGAATCCGCCCGACGCGAAGCCGATGCCGCCGCATTGACGCACTATCTTTATGCGACAAATCGTTCGACCTGGGCACCCGTGGCGCCTGACCATGCGGCGGTGAAGCGTGGGGAGCGCCTGTATCAGTCGATCGGCTGTATGGCGTGTCATCCCCTCAATGCGAAGGGACGGGAGGGTGAAGTGGCATTTCCCCGCTTGGTGGAAAAATGGACCTTGCCGGGACTCCAGGCATTTCTTCTTAACCCGTTAATAACTCGTCCCGGAGGGCGGATGCCTTCCATGGGACTTCGCTCGGACGAGGCATTCGATTTGGCACATTATCTCCTCCGCGAAACCCGCCATTTTTCTCCCCTGGAGGTGGCCATTTATCGGGAGCGTCTCCGTTCATTGGAGGAATTGGACACCGCTGAGCCGGTGCGGACTCTTCCCGGTGCGGATTTTTCCCTGAAAGTTCCCGGCAACGATGGACGACTCGAGTTCCGGTGGAGCGGTTGGATGCCGATGGCATCCGGAGGCTCGTACACCTTTTTCGTGAAAGCAGTGGGAGCGGCTCGTTTGGCGGTGGACGGGCATTGGATTGAAGACGAGGAGGCTTGGGAAAAGGAAGCAACGGAAGCCAGTGCCACTCTCCATCTGACGCCGGGCGAACATCAGGTTCAGGTCGATTTTGTCCAACGGGGGCAGGAGCCACCGAGCTTGGAGATTTCCTGGGAAGGTGCAGGAATCCCCCGACAACCCCTACCCGTCGCGTCGTTCCGTGCCGACAACCGCATCGGACCAGAGTCTCCAGCCGTGGCTTTCGAGGTGGACCCGGCTCTTGTGGAGCGGGGCAGGGAACTCTACGGCAGCCTCCACTGCGGCACGTGCCACGAGCGCGCTGACGGCACCTTTGCCCCCGGCCTGGGCCACCTGAGCCCGGAGAAGGGATGCCTGTCTTCGACGCCGCCAGTGGGCACTCCCAACTATCATTTCCCGGACGTCGAACGCAACGGGATGCGCCGCATGCTGGCGTGGCTCTCGCCCACGGAATTATCCCAACCGCCAGCTTCGCAGCGATTGATGGGAGGCCTGAGCGGTTTTCGATGTCTGGTCTGCCACGAGCGCGACGGTGTCGGCGGGATCGCCCGGGATCGGGATGCCTATTTTACTTCGGCGGGTGAGGATTTGGGTGAGGAAGGACGGGTTCCTCCTCGATTGGATGGAATCGGGGACAAGCTTCGACCGGAATGGCTCGCGGATGTGCTGGATGGAAGCGCCCGGGTGCGGCCCTATCTGAGAACCCGGATGCCACATTTTGGGACCGATCAAGTCGGTTTCATCGCTGCGCTCTTGATCGAGCTCGACCGCCATCCCGGGGCCATGCCGGCTGTGAACGACTCACTGGACGCGCAACGCGATGCGGGTCGGAGGTTGGTCGGTGTCGACGGGCTTTCGTGTATCGCCTGCCATCGGTTCAACCGGCAGCCCGCTCACGCCCTGCAGGTTCTCGACCTCACGACCACCGGAAAGAGGTTGAATCCCGATTGGTTTCATCGCTTCCTGAAGGACCCCAATCGGTACAATCCCGGAACCCGGATGCCCGCATTCTGGCCGGACGGAGTCAGTCCGTTGAAGGAGGTTCTGGCCGGTGACACCGACCGCCAGATGACAGCAATCTGGGGCTATCTCAACGATGGTGAACAGGCAAAGTTCCCGGAAGGATTGAGCCGACAGGGCGTCGAGTTGGTGGTTGGAGGGGAGGCGGTGGTCTATCGTGGCAAACTTTGGGAAGCTGGTTTCAGAGCGATTACGGTCGGATTTCCGGGAGGGATCAACCTTGCCTTTGACGCCGAAGAATTGCGGTTGTCCTTGCTGTGGCGTGGACGTTTCTTAAATGCGGGTCCCCATTGGACTGTTCAGGGCATGGGTCAGATCCATCCCCTGGGCAGCGATGTCATCGTATTCCCCAAAGGAAGTGCCTGGGCCGTCCTGCCCGATTTAAACTCCGCATGGCCAACGAATGCACCCCGAGAGTTGGGAATTCGTATGGCCGGTTACCAGTTGGATGCTGCCCGGCAACCCACCTTCCAGTATCGCTGGGGTGGCCTGGAAGTGGCCGACGCGCTGAACGGATTTGAAGTCGAAGGACAGAAGGGATTGCGTCGTCATCTCCGGCTCAGTGGAGCAATTCCGGTCGGTCTTTGCCTTCGGTTGGCACAAGGAAACCTGGAAGCACTTGGCGAAAATCGGTGGCGGTTGAACCAAATGCTGACCATTCAAACCGAGGGCCATATTTCTCCCGTCGTTCGTGGGCGTGGAGCCCAGCAGCAATTGCTTCTACCGATTTCGGGAAGCGGAGAATGGAAGGTGAATTATGTCTGGTGAATCCAGAAAATCGGGAGGGCGGCGCTGGATAGGGCCGGATACTTCACGAATGAACCTGGTGTTCCTTTGCACTCTGGCGGCGATTTCTGTCGGGTTTTCGAGCTCGGGGGCGGAAAGAGCCCGGCAGAATCTGAACACGGATGACTTGCCTCCGATGGAGGCGAATGACCGCGAATCTGAATATTACCGGATCGTGACGCTCTCAACTCCGCCCGAGGCTGTGATCGAGGCGGGCAGTCTCCTGGAACTACCCGATGGGCGGATTGCGGTGGGTACGCGGCGAGGAGAAATCTATTTTGTCACCGGTCTGGAATCAGACCCTCCCCAACCCCGGTGGAAACTTTTTGCAAACGGATTGACCGAGGTCTTTGGGCTGGCCTGGCGGGATGGCATTCTTTACGCCACCCAGCAGGCGGAATTGACCCGGGTTCTGGACACCGATGGGGATGGTCGGGCGGACCGGTTTGAAACGGTGAGCGACGCCTGGGCTTGGGGGGGTGAACATGAATTCACCTTTGGCTCGGGATTTGATCGAGACGGTGCCATTTGGACGGTGCACGGGTTGACCGATAGCTACACCTCGGATCGTCTCTTCCGGGGTTGGGCTCTGCGACATTTTCCCGATGGACGCTGGGAACCCATGGCCAGTGGATTGCGCAGTCCTGGCGGAGTGGGTTTCAATGCAGCGGGTGATGTTTTCTATTTGGAAAGCCAGGGGCCCTGGGGTAGCGCCTGCACGTTAAAGCACTTGCGGAAGGGTGCCTTTATGGGGCACCCCATCAGCAATAAATGGTGGGACAAGGCACCCGGTTTTGGTCCACGTCCACCTGAACCAGAAGGAACTGAAGAATCACGGAGGTACACCGAATCGAAGCGCATCCCGCAGTTGGTGTTGCCTTCAGTTACCTTTCCTTATAAGCGGATGGGCCAGAGTGCCTCCGGCCTTATGCTCGACGTTTCCGAAGGCCGTTTTGGCCCGTTTGCCGGACAATTTTTTGTGGGTGATTATACCCTTAGCCTGGTGATGCGGGCGGAGATGGAAGTGGTGGATGGTGAATACCAGGGGACCTGTTATCCATTTCGACAGGGCTTTGCGACCGGATTGATCGGGGGGACCCTGACCCCCCAGGGCCATGTCCTCGTGGGGGGAAGCAAGCGGGGTTGGCCAGTCCGGGGACTTTCACCCAACGCCCTTCAGCGCCTGGATTGGACTGGAAAAATTCCGTTTGAGGTCCTGACGACCCGCGTCCAGACCAACGGATTTGAATTCCGGTTCACCTTGCCGGTCGACGCGGCGACGGCCTCGGATGTTCACAGCTATTCCTTCGAGACCTTTACCCACCATTACTATGGGGCCTATGGAGGGCCTGAAATTGAACAGGCCACACATGTGGTTCGGTCGGCCTGGGTAAGTCCGGACGGGCATTCTGTGCGCCTGATCGTCGATGAATTGATTCCGGGCCATATCCACGAGCTGCATTTATCGGGAGTGCGGGATCGTCTGGGACATCCGCTCCTCCATGATGTTGCCTATTATACGCTCAATCGCCTCCCGAACGTTTCCCCAAAATAATGCAGCCGTTATGGCGAATGAGCCCGCCATTCGTTGCCCTTTCGGCTTGGGCCACTCTCCATGGCGATTTCTCAATGGTACCCTGATGAAGGCGGGAAGTTTTGAAATGGAGACCTTGATTCCAGGCTTTGCGGAATGAACCCGAATTCACGACGGATTCGGTCCGCAGACCCATAATGGTCGTCGAAACCCGGTTTCTTTTGCCTGTTCCTAGGTGGTTGCCGTAGTAATTTTAAGTTTTGCGCTTACCCGACCATTCCTGTGCGGACTAGGTGAGGATCATTCCACCAAGAACAGAAATCGATTCAGTAGAGACTCCAGCGCCCTATCCATCGTCCTTTAACGCATCGTGACGATTCGGCAACTCCCTTGACAAGGCTTCTAAGCTTCCGTAGGTAAGGGGCCATAGGTTTTCGGTACCCAAATATCGAGCCTCCAATCTCCTAAGGGTCTTAAGGGTGGCAGCTGCTTGCCGGAGGCGAGCCTCAAATGTGCGAGGCTGTAGCTCATGATTTAATGGGCCTCCCGATGGAACGAAATGCGTTCCGTCGGTGTCGGAACTTTAGGAATGCAATGTCAGGTTGTTGGTCGATGCATTTATGACTCAACTGCAAAATCGGTCCGATGATTTGAAGATATTCCGTATAATTCCGGGAAATATTTGGTTCCTGACATGCTTTTACGCGTTGTTTTTCGGCCTTTCGAATCATTGCTGGTCGGGCAGCGCTTTGGACGGGACTCCTTCGCAACGGGTGAGTCGCTCCACCCCTTCGCCTGACGGTGCGGGTTCCGCAGTCATTGCACCCGCTGTATCAGCACCGACCGGAGTTAAAACCGTGGTGGCAACGGTACCGACGACCGTTTCATACACCTCCTCCACCGGCTCAACCCCCACGAGTGTGTACGGTTTTTCAAGTTACGAGCACATTTATTTTCCGGTCAATTGTTCGAATCTGTCGGTGGTGTATCTGGGTGAAGTCAACAACGCAACGGCGTCCGTGGTCCTCAATGTTCCGGGATACGTCAATGGCGTGGAAATTCCATTGCCCAATCCGCTGGAAGTGGCCTGCACGCTTTGGGACTTTAGCGGCAATAGTTTCCCCATTCGGTTTGGCGGGAAGCGAATGCTTCTCTTGACGACTGGGATGGTGGCAGCGTCGGACGAAACCACTGCCAGCTTCAATTCCGGCGGTTGGATGGAGGTCAAAGGATGGGTGAATCGCTGTCTTTCGACGACCAATGTTTACCCGAATGGAGAAACGGGGGTGCAACCGGCAACCCAGACCGCTTTATTTTCCAACAGGAAAGTCCATCCGGCAGACCCATACAATGGTTACACATTGTATAATAATACGGCCTCAAGTCTGAACTCGATTGAGAGCAGGATCGAAACACCCCCGTCCCTCGTTGGCAACTACCCGTTCACCGGGCAGGGTTTTCTCCCATCAGCGTTTGTTGGCTACGTGCAACCTCAATCGAATAATAGCATCGCAGTTCTCGGGGATTCCATCAACGCCGGAATTGGGGATGAGTCGGATTTGGTTTATCCAGACTCGGGATTCGGTTATATCTATCGAGCCCTGTATAAATCCAACCCGATGCTCAATCTGGCCATCGGGGGAGATCAGCTGAACAATTGGTTCGCTACCAATGCGGCATCCATCACCGCCTGGAGATGGGCGGCATTGACCAACCTGGGCCTGAATTTCAAGTATATTTATGTCAATTGGGGATTCAACGACGTTCGTGTTGGGACAAATTATTCCACCCTGACCAACAATGCCGCCGTACTCTATGCCAGCCTGAAGCGGGCAACGGGCGCGCGAATCATCGCGGCGACCATCACACCTCAAACAAAGTCGAAAAGTGGTAGCTACTTTGGTCCCGGCGACATGACGCAGTTCACGACGAACTATGTAGTCGCCACCCAGTTTAACGACCTGATTCGTACCAACTATCAGGCCCTCGGCCTCAGTGGTTATTTTGATGCGGCGGCCTACTGTGAAACGGCTACAAACTCGGGGGTGTGGAAGTACCTGACCAATGTCCTCTATACAGGGACGTGCACCACCCAGAATACCGTTTCATTTCAGAACGTGATGTGGCGGACATTGATCGATTCCAATGCCCATTGGACGGTGAATCAGTGGGTGGGGTATCCGGTGCAGGTGACCAACAGCAGCCCTGCGTACTCGCCCAACATGTATTGCCTCAGCAATAGCGTGAACACGCTCTATTTGAGCACCGTCGATGGCTATCCGCAGCCGTCCGCCACTGCTGTTGTCCAGGTCGGTGCCACCTATGGCATTGGAATTGGGGCACTTACCACCGATGGTGGCCATTGGACTCCGTATATGCAGCGCCTGATGGCAACCAATCTGGCGGCCGCGAATCTTTTTCCTGCCGGTGTCAAAGACACGCCGATTATCTCGGTGCCACCTACTGCCTCCAGCATCTCTTTTGGCCAGAGCCTTTCGGCTTCGTCTCTCATTGGAGGAGTGGTGTCGACGCCGGGAACTTTTTCGTTTTCCGCACCGGCCACGGTGCCAGTGGCCGGGACCACGTCTCAATCGGTCCTATTTACGCCGAGTGATACCCTCAATTACACCACGACGACGGTTTCTGTTCCGGTGACGGTGGCAGCGGCAACGCCGGTGGTGACCACTAAACCAACGGCCTCGACGCTG
>CAITXU010000099.1 GCA_903896505.1 uncultured Verrucomicrobiota bacterium
AGGCGGAAATTACGCCCCTGAAACTTATAGGTCAATCGCTTGTGATCGATGCCCATGAGATGCAGGACCGTGGCATTGAAGTCATGAATATGGACCGGGTTTTCGACGATGTTGTAACAGAAGTCGTCCGAGCTTCCGTAGGTTGTCCCCGCGTTGATTCCGGCCCCGGCCATTAGAATCGAGAAGCATCGCCCATGATGGTCGCGACCATAATCATCCTTGGTGAGTGCCCCCTGCGAATAGACGGTGCGCCCAAATTCTCCACCCCAAATGACGAGGGTGTCTTCCAGAAGACCGCGCTGCTTCAAATCGGCGATCAAGGCGGCAGTGGGCTGGTCCACATCGCGAGCCTGCCCCCGAATCTGCTTCGGGAGGGCGTTGTGCTGGTCCCAGCCCCGATGCATCAACTGAACAAAGCGCACCCCACGCTCAATCATCCGTCGCGCCAGCAGGCAATTGCGGGCGTAACCGCCATCGGTCGAAGCATCGCTGATGCCATAGGATTCGAGGACGTGACGGGGTTCACCCGACAGGTCGGTCAATTCCGGGACGCTCGCCTGCATCCGGAAGGCCATTTCATATTGGGCGATGCGGGCATTCACCTCGGGGTCCCCCACCTGATCGGCGGTCATCTGATTGAGGGAATCGAGGGCATTGAGCATTTGACGACGGGAGGATCGGTCAATTCCCGGCGGATCCGAGAGGTAGAGGACCGGGTCCCCCGAAGAACGGAATCGCACCCCTTGATGTTGGCCGGGAAGAAAGCCATTACCCCAATAGCGGGTGCTGAGCGGTTGGTCGGTTTTGTTGCCACTTCCCTGGGAGATCATCACCACAAAAGCCGGCATCTGTTCATTCTCACTGCCAATGCCGTAGCTCAACCAGGCCCCAAGAGCCGGCCGGCCCGCCTGCTGACTGCCGGTCTGGATGTAGGTGACAGCCGGATCGTGATTGATCGCCTCGGTCCACATCGACTTGACCACGCAAAGTTGGTCGGCGACTCCCCCGATGTGCGGAAGTAATTCGCTGAGCCAAAGCCCCGATTTGCCGTGCTGCTTCCATTCAAACATGGGAGCCACACACGGAAATTTGCTCTGGCCGCTGGTCATGCCGGTGAGGCGCTGCCCCATCCGAATCGATGCCGGCAACTCGTCCCCATGATGAGCCCGCAGCGCGGGTTTATAGTCGATGAGGTCGATGTGGGAAGGTCCGCCTGATTGAAACAGATAAATGACCCGCTTTGCCTTCGGAGCATGGTGCAGGCCTGTCAGTTGGCCCCCCGCTTGTCCCCCGGTTGATTCGGCAAAGAGTCGGGGCTCCATCAATGACGCCAGGGCGACACTGCCGATTCCACCCCCCAACCGTCCAAAAAAATGACGTCGGGTGAGAAGGGTTTGTGCTGCGGCATCGAAATTCATGTTCAGCCTTTGGTGATGGTTTCGTCGAGGTTCAGCAAGGTGCTGGCCACCACCGTCCAGGCCGCCAGTTCCGATGGGACAAGTCCAACAGCCACAGGACGCTCGCCAACGCGCAAGAGCTTTTCGGCGGCTTCTGGTGCAGCACTGAAGTGCGCCCGCTGCTCATCCAATAATCGTTGGATGACAACGACCTCTTGGTGACGTGGAGATCGGGACAAAACGAGACGGAACGCCGCTTCGACCCGTTGGACGTCATCCTTTGACCCAGCCAGCAATCGTTCCCCAAGCACCCGCGAAGCCTCGACATAGGTCGGATCGTTCATCAAGGCCAGGGCCTGAAGGGGGGTGTTGGTGCGGGGACGACGGACCGTACAGACCTGCCGGTCCGGAGCATCAAAGGTCGCCAGGGATGGATGCACCGCCGTTCGCTTGACAAAGGTGTACATCGTCCGGCGATACAACTTTTCGCCGTGGTCCTGGGCATATTTTTGAGCGGTGAAGGCATCGTTGTCCTCACGCGACATCAATTCCTCCCAAAGACCGGAAGGCTGGTAGGGCAGAACGCTCTCGCCTCCAATGCGTGGGCTCAACAAGCCGCTGACGCTCAGGGCCATATCCCGAATGAACTCCGCCCCAAGGCGGACACGTGGACCGCGGGCAAGGAGGCGGTTCTCCGGGTCCGCAACCACCTGGTCCCGGGGCGCTGCACTTGATTGGCGATAGGTGGCGCTGGTTACAATCAACTCTTGCAAGTGTTTCACATTCCACCCACTGCGAACGAACTCGATCGCCAGCCAATCGAGGAGCTCGGGATTCGTCGGCAAGTCCCCCTGCGAACCCAGATTTTCGGCCGACTTCACCAAGCCTTGACCAAAATACATCTGCCAATACCGGTTGACGATGACCCGGGCGGTCAACGGTTGCCGCTCCGATACCAACCACCGGGCCAGCCCCAATCGATTGGGCGATTCACCTGCTGGAAGCGGTGGCAATGCGGACGGTGTCGACGCCGTGACCACTGCCCCGGGCTGATCGTACTGGCCCCGGTTCAACATGTGGGTCTCGCGCATGGTCCCCAATTCCCCCATGACCATGGCCGTGGGAATGACGGATTCCGCTGCCTCCTTTTTCTTGCGAAGTGCCGCCTGCTGATCGCGCCAATTCCGCGTGACGGGACTGATCTCTTCGCGGAAATACTTTCGTATCACGGCCTGCTGCTCAGGGCTGCGTTCGCCCGCTCGAGCTGCCATCGCGAGCCGCACCGGTTCCGGTAGCCCCGAAGACTCCCTCGGCTGGGGCGTGGAAGTTAAACTCACCCGCAATCGACCAATCTCGTGTTGGGCGTACGGCGAATGGAAGCTTAGCCGAACAGTCAAAAGTTCATCGGAAGTCCCGGGTTGGAACGGCGAGTCCAATTCAATGACAGCCGCATGGTCGCGGCCGGCCTGGGGAAGTATGGTCCAGGCGGAGGCCTCGTCTCCATCGACCGCCAAGGCGACAGCATGGTCCATCTGACTGAAATCGGCGGTGGCCGCCTTGAGCTTGATTGGTGACTTCCCCGAGACTCGAATATCACTCAATCCGATGTTCCCATTGGGATGCCGACCTGGGCCGCGCGACGGCAAGCTGTCATGCGCCAGAGCCTCGATTCGGACTCCGGTAACCTGTGGCAGCACGGTCTTCAAAATGACCGTATAAACGTCTTGGTCCGGCGCGGTTCCAGTGGCGAGATAGGAGCCGTCTTCCAGGCGTTGAAACACGGTTCCTTGTTCGGACTTGATCTCAACGACTTCGGTCGGCGACCACGCCGTTGCGCCGGAGGTGCCCAATCCCTTTTCCCAGGCTGCCTGGGCGGCATCAACCTCCGCATCCGGCACCTGCCATTTTCGATCCCATTCCACTAGTTCGGCAGTCCATTTCGCGATTTCGGCGGCCTGGGTCGGCGAAGGAAGTCGGACTACCGGGGCGGCATTTCCGTTTCTTCCGTCCAAACCGTTTTCGGGAACATTATTAAAGAACGCGTAGAATCCATAATAGTCCCGCATGGTGATCGGGTCATATTTATGGTCGTGGCACTGGGCACAGGCGAGGGTCAATCCCAGCCAGACGGTTGCCGTGGCATTCACGCGATCATGCACGTAGGCGGCCGCGTATTCCTCGGGAATCGCTCCGCCCTCGTAATTGATCATGTGATTACGGTTGAACCCGCTGGCTACCAGGAGCTCTGCATCGTCCGAACCGGCCATCGGATTTTTGTCCCTGGCCAACAGATCGCCCGCCAGTTGTTCGACTGTGAACTGATCGAACGGTTTGTTTTTGTTGAAGGCTCGAATGACCCAGTCCCTCCAGGCCGTCATGTCGCGTGCCGAATCGATGTGGTAACCGTGCGTGTCCGCATAGCGTGCGGCATCCAGCCATTCGATGGCCATGCGCTCGCCATAGTGCGGGGAATCGAGCAGTCGACGAACCAGACGCTCATACGCCAGAGGGTTCGTGTCCGCCACAAAGGTCTCTACTTCGGCAGGTGTCGGCGGCAATCCAGTCAGGTCCAAGGCAATCCGGCGGATCAGTGTTGCCCGGTCCGCCTCGGGCCTCGGATGGATACCGGCCTCTTCCATTCGGGCACCGGTCAACTGGTCGATGGGATTACGAATCCAGTTGGCGTTTGAAAGGGTCGGAAGGTCGGCGGACTTTGGCGGTATAAAGGCCCAATGCTCCTGATAGCCGGCCCCTTCGGCCACCCATTGACGCAGCAGCTCCCGTTGCGGGCCGGTCAGAGCCTTTCCGCTGTCAGGCGGAGGCATCACCTCGTCCGGGTCCGAGGTAAACAATCGATGAATCAATTCGCTTGACTCCGCCTTGCCTGGAACCACGGAAGGCTTACCTGATTTTCCACCCTTGAGGGCGTCGTCCCGGAGGTCCAATCGCAGCTGCGCCTTGCGTTGGTGGTTATCAAACCCGTGACAGGAAAAACACTGCTCACTGAGCAGGGGGCGGATATCCCGATTGAATTCCAGCGGCCTTGGAGCCGCAGGAGCCCCGTGGACGACGGGGGCGAGGAATCCGATGGCGATACCCAGACCCTGAAGGATGCGATTCTTGACGCGATGGACCAACTGGGC
Organism: uncultured Verrucomicrobiota bacterium; assembly: GCA_903896505.1. Taxonomy (GTDB): domain Bacteria; phylum Verrucomicrobiota; class Verrucomicrobiia; order Limisphaerales; family UBA9464; genus CAILNN01. The sequence goes on from CAITXU010000099.1 coordinate 4,541, forward strand.
AAATCCGGGCATGTCTTTCGTTCCGACGAGAAAGGTCACAGCCCTATTCTATGCCGGTTCTGGAAAATGAAAATCAACGTCTCGTTGATCGCTCCGGATTCAACGCCTCACCGTGGTGTTGTCGGAGAGCCAAATCACGTCCTTGTTGTTGGGCGAGGCGACATTGAGCGGCATGTCGTAATATTTCACTGGAACCACAGTCCGCGCATCTTTCCAGGAACGAATTTCCGCATGTCCATCGGCAAAGGAAAGACCGGCCGCCCGGCTATGGTAGCTGGCTGGATAGTCAATGATCCGCGCACTGGCCGGATTCTCCACCATCATGTTGGCAAAACCACCGGCATTGATGCTGTCAGGGTGTTCGTCCAGAAGGACAAAGTGCTTGGAGGGCGATACAAAATCCGCCGACTTATAGAAGGTTTTGTACGTTTTCTGGGCTGGCACCATGCTGCTTCCGGGCGGCAACCATTCCCCGGGGCCCCCCATCGCCTGGCTCATGCTCATGCTGCGAACCCGTGGGTATTTCTTTCCCCCCAAGGTGACCATGCTGAAATCGGCGGGACATTTGTAGACCTCGGCCGATTTCAAATAGGGAGCAAACTTTGAATTGGCCGGGTCCATCATCATCTGAACGTTGGTGTTGTCATTGGGAAATGGTCCCGGCCATCCCAACCAGCCACCCACCCACTGGAAGGGTTCGTCTCGAGAATTACCCGGTGCGGTCAGGCGATCCAGGTTGTCATTCGGGTACATCAGGTGCGCCAACTGCAACTGCTTGAGGTTGCTCATGCACTTGATGCCCTGCGCCTTGGCTTTGGCCTTGCCCAGGGCCGGCAACAACATTCCCGCAAGGATCGCGATGATGGCGATGACCACCAGCAGTTCGATCAGCGTGAACGCGGCCCCCGAGCGCATCTTGACTTTCATGCAGTGATTCCTACGCGAACCGTTTGCCCAATGCGAACCTCAAATGCAGAGCTTAAAAAATCAGGCGTGAGGTGGTATCGCGCCCGGTGCCTCAGAACGGCATCGCCCGGCTCTATAAACCTTCCACCGCGCCATAGCGCAGGTATTCCTGTTCTAGAAATAACAGCTGTTGTCCACCTCCGGACGACCGGGTGAGGTAGTACGCCGACAATGGTGGTCGAAATCGAAATGGGGACTTGCAGGAGCGCGTCCCTCCGGACGCAAGTCCCTCCGAAGGAGGGACATC
>CAITXU010000100.1 GCA_903896505.1 uncultured Verrucomicrobiota bacterium
AGCACCGGCCAACACCCCGAGTGTGGCACCCAGTCCCGCTTTACCCGCTTCTTTTAAGGTCCTTCCGCCGATCAGCTCTGCCAGAGCCGCCCCGACCAGGGGACCGAGCAACAGTCCCAAGGGTGGAATCCAAAAAAGGCCGATCAAAGCTCCCACAATGGCCCCCACCATTCCGCGCCAGGTGGCCCCCAGCCGTCGCGCCCCATAGGTCGAGGCGAGAAAATCGAGAAGGGTGACCAGTCCGGTGACAACGGCGAGAACGATGATGACCCACCACGCGACGCTGCGCTCTCCGAACCAAAGCCGATGGGCGACGGCGGCCAGTAGGACAAGGGGAGGACCTGGAAGCACGGGTACGACAGCCCCCATCAGTCCTATCAACATCACCAGGACCGTGACCACCACACCGATGATTTCGTCCGAGGACATCACAAGGAGACTACGAGTCCTCGTCCTTGTCGCAACGATGATGGAATGGCTGCGGTAAATTCCAAAACGTTCGTTGTCGGCCGTGGCTCTGGTCCCGAGCGCTTTATTCAATCCCCGAGGCCCCGGTCTGGATCAGGGACTTGCAGGAGCGCGTCCCTCCGGACGCAAGTCCCTCCGCAGGAGGGACATCCAACGGATGTACGCGCTCCTACAAGTCCCATCATCGATTTTGGCAACCATGACCGGGATTCTGGCATCCCTCAATCGTTCCGGACCTCGGGGCGTCGTCGAGGCAGGGTTGTTTGGACGGATTCCTTCGGCGCTGACCGTGCGGTTCCCTTTTTTGGGGGTGAAAATCAACCGCCCGCCCTAGTTTCCCAGAGCGGGCGGAGAGAAGGCGGGAACCGTTGTTGCCGCCCGGGTTGAGAATCGAAGGCCTTAGGCGCGGCGATTGCGGCGAATCACCAACGCGGCAACTCCCAGGGCGGAGGCCACAGCCAAGCCGGTCGTGGTGGGTTCCGGAGTGGTCACAATCGATACAGAGGAGTACGGATCCTTGCCGATACCAGGATGGAAATCCTTGAAGGTCAAATGGCTGTCGATGTCCGCCTGGAGGAGGCTGTCGCCGATCCCGGTCGTCGGAATGTTCGCCAAAGAGCCATCTAGAATTGAGAAGACGAACGAATCCGGTGTGGTTGGTTCGTGGTTCAGGGTGATGGTGACATCAAAGTTCAGGTAAGAACCCGGAACGAACTGCTGATAGGCTTCGTTGAGGAAGCTGGTGTTGGCGATGGAGAAGCCCGCACCCAGGCTCCCGGAGGCATCGCCGATCAGCGTCGGTGATCCCACTGCATGGCCGCCGCTGTACCAGAAGTTGCCGATGGTGACGCTATTGGCGACGGCTCCGTCGCCCTGGTTCAATTGAAAATCAATCGAGTAGGGGCCGGCGGGATTTCCGACCAGTGAGGAGGTATCCACGGAGACGTGGAAGTTCAATTGAGCCTGGGCGGCCGGAACGAAAGCCAGCGCGGCCAGCAGGAAACCGAAGCCGACGTTGCTCTTTTTCATGGAGTGAATGGTCATGTGATCAGGAAGTAAACGGTTCAATGGATGGCAGTTAGATTAGGGATTGGCGGCGCCGGCGGTGAGGCGCGGGGTGTAGGTGATTTTCCCGTTGGATGGGTTGACGAATTCCAAGGCCACCGTTACGGATTGGCCGGCATTCAGTGTGCTGACGGGCAGCGTCACAAAGCTGCTGCCGATGGGAGCCAAAAGGCTGGTGGTTCCAGCGGCACCGAAGAGAGTGGCGTTGGAGGACAGGTTGTCGACAACCAGGGCGAGATTTCCGCTGACCGCAGAACTGGAAGCATTGGAGACCGTCACGTTTTGCACCCAGCGGCCGGTTCGTCGATTCAGCACCAGGCCGCCGCGGGTGTACTGGATGCCGGTTGGCGCGCAGGCCGTATCGATTTGGAAGCTCAGGATGGAACGGACTGCATTGGTGGCACCGTTGTATTCCGAAGCGGAATTCTGCGCGGTCGCCGTGATTCCCCAGGTGGCCACGCTGAGGGTCTTGCCGTCGGCGGTCACATCAAAGCTCGCGAAGTTGAAGGTGTCGGGGCTGTAGAAGTCGATACCCGTGCGGGTGATGTCCGCGTTGGGATCGTTCTCGCGTACCACATTGTGCAGTCCCGGGTAGCCTTTCAGGCCAATCGGCTCGACTCCGGCTGCGCTCTGGGCGGCTTCAATGCTGTCCGAGAGTTGCTTGGCCACGCTGAACGAATGGTCGTAGATCAGGTCCGGGCCGGTGGCACCGAGCGGTCCCATGACGACCGCGAAGCAGTCCGGCACCTTGACGTAGGTCGTCTGGTCGCCAGTGACTCCGTTGGTCGAGTAGGTCAACTCGTTGACCCGGTTTTGATGATCGTCGGCGGCCAGGAAGACTACGTTCCGAATGTGATGGTCGGCGATGAACTTAAAGAGGTCGTTGCGCTCGGCACGATAACCACCCATCCAAGCCTTGCCGCCGTCGCTGTTGACAGGGCCGTAGGTGCTGGCCTGACCCTGACTGTTGGTCCCAAAATTCGGTAGATTCTGCAGGGCCAATGCACCGCCGATCGGACCGATTTGATCGATGGGATCGGAAACGGCAAGGAATTTCCAGACGATCCCGTTGGTCTGGGCATCCAACAACGTGTCCTTGACCCACTGGAGCTGGGTCTTGCTCAACATGGTCCGGTTGGTGTTGTCGCCGCGGGAGCCGGTGTCGTCTTTATTGTCCGCTGTTTTCATCCGGATGTCGCGATAGGTGCGATCATCGAGATTCAGGAATACCAGGTTCTTTCCCCACTTTTGCGAGCTGAACAACTGCTTGGTGCCATCAATACGGGGTTCGGAGGGCGCAGAAACGGTTCCGCGGTTGGCGATGGGCATGTAGTTCAAGAACACCTGTTGCAGGGTCACGAAACCGGTGCTCCGATTCATGTAGTCGCTGGAACTGGAGTTGGTGTCGTTGCTGCTGACTCGGGCATCCACTCCTGCCCCGGTGGTCATACTCCCTACCGTGCCGCCCGCCGGTGCCCCACCGTTGATGTACTGGCGGTTTCCGAGTTCGTGATTGTCGTAGATGGTGTACATTCCCTGAGCCGCATAGAAGGGCTGGAGACCGTTCTGGCCTCCGGTGTTCACCGGTAGGAACTGCTCCCGGTACTTCTTATTGTAATCGTTGAACAACTGCGTTTGGGTCGCGCCGGTGCTCGTTGGAGCCGGAATCGTTCCCGAAAGTGTCACCGAAGGCGAGTTGGTGTAGCTGAGGCCGATATTGCCACCCACCTTGCTTGCATTTTCATAGATCACGTCGCCGAGATTGGCGAAAAAGTCGAAGTTTTGATTCGTGACCACGCTGGCGAGGGCATAAGGGCGAATCAGTCCGTCCATGTCGCCGCTGGAACCAAAATGAACGGCTACCGCTGAATTGGCGGAGGGAGCAGTCTTGAAACGCCCTGGGATGCTGGTCTCTCCGAGAGGACCAACGAACCGGTAGTAGTAGGTGGTAGCAGGTGTCAGTCCCGTCAGGTCCAGCTTCAGCGTGTAGTCCTTCGCCGCCGAGGTGTTTCCTACGACGGTGGAGATGCTCGAAAAGCCTGGGTCGGTTGAAATCTGCAGCGTCAGGCTGACTTCTGCCGGGGTGGCATCATTGACCGCCCGGGTCCATACGGTGACTCCGGTGGTGCTGGCATCGCCGGAGGCAACGCCGAGGAAGGTGACGGGAGCTGGGATACCTCCAGCAGCCCAAGCCTGGGGTGCCTGGGTTAGCGAGAGGGCGCAAGCGGTCAGCAGCGCGGGTGACAAGATTCGATTCATTGTGTTTGAATGCATGAGAGCGTGCGATTCTGAGTAGTGGGATGTGGTCAGCCGAACCCGGTCCATCGGCAACCATAGGGATGCCCGATTTCCAAGGTCCGGGTGTGGGGAATGATCAATCCTTGGACGGCTAAACGCACGGCAATTTCGGCTCCGGATTTGTCACTTTTGCATGCCATCGTTGCAAACAATTCACGAGCGACGGGTGGGAATTTCATTGATTTCTGGTTTGAACCGAAATCTGCGGGGATCGCGGAACTTTCTTCACCGGAGAGACCCTACTTGTCAGTTCGTCGGTTCCGGCTATTCTCGCCCGGCGTGAAGGGTGGACTATCAAAATGGCTTCCGGGGATTTTTCTCCTGGTGGCCGCTCTTTCGCGTTGGCCGGGCTTGATGCCGCCCAATTTCAGTGCCGTCTATTCCCTGATTTTTTGTTCTGCAGCCCTTTTCCCCCCTGCGACAGGGTGGCGTCTGTCTTTTGGCTTCCTGGTGATAACGGACCTGGCCTTGAATGCCTGGTATCAATGGGGGATGGGACTTGAGGTTTTTTCGAGGGGTGGACTCCTCTATCTTGCCGGAAATTATGCGGCTTTCGCCATCCTGTTCGGATTGGGCCGGTTGTTTCGAGGTGATCGAAACCTCTTCAGGCTGATAGGTGGCGGAGTGCTTGGGGCCGTTCTCTTTTATCTCGTGACCAATAGTCTTTCCTGGCTCTTGAACCCCTTCCACAATCCGGAATACACCCGGACACTGGCAGGATGGATTCAAGCGCTGACCAAGGGGACCGGCGACTGGCCCGGCACTTGGCAATTCTTCAAGAATTCCCTGCTCAGCAGTGCGCTCTTCACCGCCTTGTTTGGCTGGGCCGGTCTGTATGTCAGTGCCGAATCTCCCGCCGAAAAGGGGGAAGTCCCGGAAGAGTCCGAGCCGGAAGAAGCGGGAGCCTGATCTCAAGCCTCCCATCGAATGAAAATTGGAATTCTTTCAGATACCCACGGGCATCTGGACCCGCAGATTCTCCACCTGTTTCAGGGGGTCGATCATATCCTGCACGCGGGCGATGTGGGATTCCCCAGTTTGATTCTGGACTTGGAGGCGATTGCTCCTGTGACGGCGGTTCGGGGAAATACCGATGATCCGCGATTTGAGCTGCGCGATTTGGAAGTGGTGGAGTTGGGCGGGCGCAAATTCCTTCTCTATCATATCGTGGACCCGAATGCACTCACCGAGCGGATTCAATTGAGCTTTCTCCATCAGGCTCCGGATGTGGTGGTCTTTGGTCACACGCACCGGAGGCACCATGAACTCATGGGTGCCCGGCTTTTTATCAATCCAGGCTATGCGGGAGCGCCTCGTCATGCCACCGCTCGCTCGGTGGCGATACTGGAAATCACCGGCAACGAATTGACGGTCGATTTTCACGGCTTGGATTGATGCTTTTCCTCGACCAAGTCAGTGAGATTTTGACGGGTTTCCCTGGAAAAGATTGAAATCAGCCGTTGGATTCTCCAGCCAAACTCCTGGTCTTCGACGGGTTTGGAACTACAGTAAGTGGTTAATTGTGGCTCCAAGTCGGCAAACTGTTTTCTGGTCTCCTCCTTGAATCCCAATCGCAGTCGTGAATTGACCACGAGCAAATTCGCAAGAAGTCGTTTTCCCGGAGGAAGGCCGGTTATCCTGAGAATTCCCCGTCCGACGGCGTCGGAGGCCGTGAATTCTCCCATTCTGTATTTCAAGAGTCCATAGGTCCATTCGACGAGCGGTTGATTCGGATTATGGGGATCCCACGCCCTCACCCTCTCCATGATCGGCAGAGCCTTTGTCGAGTGCCGACCCACATCGGGGAGAAGCAGGAATTCGTAGACTTCCATGGAAGTCGCTACGGGTTGTACAGATGGCTCCATTTGGTCGGCATGAAGATCAACCCACTGTAGGTATTCTTCCCAACGGCCTTGCTCGGCCAGCAACAAGGCCAGGTCGCTGGCGGCACTGACGCAACGACGGTTCATATGAGTGGCTTCGCGGAGCGTGGCAATGGACTGGTCCCACAGTCCCCGCGTTGCTTCCCAAAATCCACGGCCCGCAAGAACAAAGGCACGCTCTGACTCATTCACATCCGGTCGCTTCATGAGCTTCGCCAGGAATTCCTCCAGCAGGTCGTCTCGTCCTGCCGCCGAAAAATCAAGAATCACCCGTTCCAATGCGTAGTAGGAGGAGAGGGCTTGGCTGATCGATGTTTCCGAGGAGAGTTCAAAGATAAGTCGACGAAGCTCAACCAACTCCTCCCAACGGTGTTCCAGGCGAAGAATCTGAGCCAGGGCTTCATAGCCCCACACGGTGGTGCCATGAGACTTTCCATTGAATTTGATCCCCAGTTCAATCGCTTCACGGGTGAATTTTTCCGCGTCATCCAATCGTCCCAGGTCGGTGTTATATTCCCCAAGATTAGTGAGGGTGATCACCAGCCCGAGGTCACCTTCCGGTAATTCTCGGCGTTCGATGGCCAGGGCTTCGCGTGTCAATTGTTCCGCTTCCACCAGTTGCTCGGGTTTATTCAAGACGAAGGCCAGGTTGGACAAGGCTCTGGCTAACTCGGCCTGATTGGGGGCTGCCTGATATCGATGGAAGGCCACCACTCGTCGCGCGAGAGTGATTGCCTCGTCTTCCCTGCCCTGTCGGTGTCGAAGGACGGACAGTCGCGAAAGGGCGGCTACCGCCAGCGGGTCCTCCTCTCCACCCAGAGTTCGCGCAAGGTTCAGGGCCGCGAGTGTATTGGTTTCCGCCTCATCGAACTTTGAAGTGGCATAAAGGACACCGGAGAGATCATTTAATGAGGAGGCCACCAAGCGATGATGCGGACCAAAGTGCAGCAGTCGAAGTTGGAGTGCCCGTCGGTGCTCTTCGACGCTTTCGTCGAGCGATCCAACCTCCTCGTAGGCCTGTCCCAGAGTGGATCGGAGTTCAGCTTCCACCTCGGGTTGATCCTTCAAGTCATGGGTCATCCGTTCGGCAGCGCGCTCCAGAATGTCGCGCAGGAGAGCGGTATCCCGCCCTCGGGAGGCTGAGGGTCGAAGGCCAGTGAACATCTGCTTGAGGAATTGGGCGACCGTGGCGCTGCGAAGAGCCTCCACGTGTGCCTCTTCACGGGCAGACCGTTCCCGAAAATACATCCAGGTGGATGTTGCCGATGCCAGGACCAGCACCAGGGAAATCCCACCGATACCGAGGAAAAACAATCGATGGCGGGCGTATAGTTTACGAAGTCGGTAGATGCGGGTGGGTGGTCGGGCGGAAACAGGTTCACAGTCGAGATAGCGTTCAAGGTCTTGCGACAGTTCCTTGACGGTCTGGTAGCGGCGGTCCGGTTCATTAGCCAGGCAACGGAGGACCACCCAATCCAAGTCACCGCGAAGTGTGGTCTTGAGTCGGTCCGTGGTCAGTTGCCTCAATCTGGCCTGAAATTCCTGATTGGCGATATCCGTGCGGGTCAGGCTCGTGGAGGGTGGAACCGGATCGTCGTCCATAGGGCGGAAATTCGGCTCCAGGCCACGATTGAGAGGCGCGGGAGTCTGACCGACGAGGAGCTCAAAGAGGATCACTCCCAAGCTGTAAATATCGCTGCGGGTGTCGACGTTTCGTGGGCCAAAACCCGACTGCTCGGGGCTCATGTAGGCCGGGGTGCCAATGGCATGGTGGAGCTCGGTAACGGCCGTCCGATCGCTCAAACGGACTTCTCCGGTGGCTTTGGCGATGCCGAAATCAATGATTTTCGCCTGAGGGATTTCGTCATGAACAGCCACCAGGACGTTCGACGGCTTGAGATCCCGATGGATGACTCCTTTCTGATGGGCGTGTTGCACCCCGTTGCACACTTGCAGGAATAATTGGATCCGCCCGGCAATGGATAATCGCTTTTGATCGCAGAAATCGGTGATGCGGATGCCGGCCACCAACTCCATGACAAAAAAGGGGCGGCCATTCTCGGTCGAACCAGCATCCAACACCCGGGCAATATTGGGATGGTCCATCAGCGCCAGCGCCTGGCGTTCGGCTTCGAACCGCGCGACGACGGCGCGCGTGTCCATCCCCAACTTGATGACTTTGACCGCCACCTCTCGTCGAACAGGATGTTCCTGTATCGCTCGATACACCACCCCCCAACCGCCTTCTCCCAGCTTGGACAAAAGGCGATAGTTCCCCACCTCTGTTGGAGCCAACGGGGCATGGCTGTGAGCGGATTCCAGGCAGACGGGACGGGCTTCCTCGAAATAGAGTTCAGCGGCCAGATGGACTTCCAGGAGTCGTTCGACCTGGCTCCTCAACTTCGGATTGCCCGCGCACGCGGAATCAAGATACCGGTACCGGTCCTCCGGATCAGGGATGGCCAACGCCGCTTCAAACAGATCGATCTCAGACTCCGGATGCATGGGGGGAAGATTTCAATGCGGGTCTACCTCCTGACATGCGAAAACTTGACTGAAAACCGGACAAGTTCGTGAAGGAGTGGCTTCAAGGAACCACCGACAACGATCCCTTGGTCCCGTCCGTGCCTTTGATTCGGGCGTACAGCCATGGTTTTGCGTGAGCCCAGTAGCGGCGCACGGTTCGTTCGTTGATATCCAGGGCGGCAGCAATCTCGATGTCGGTCATGCCTGCAAAAAACCGCAATTTGACGATTTCCGCTTCCCTGGGGTCTTCCGCGGCCAAATCGGCCAATGCCTCATGAATCTGGATCAACATTTCGTCTTTGTCGGGTTGAACCGTTACCTCGGAATCAACCTGATCGAGGTCAACCCGCACTGCCCCTCCGCCCCTCTTGATGGCTTGTTTGGCCCTGGCGCGGTCCACCAGAATTCTCCGCATGGCCTCCGCAGCCGCTCCAAAAAAGTGCTGCCGATTTTGAAAGGTGGGATTTCCACTGCCGTGAAGCCGAATCCATGCCTCATGAACGAGTGCTGTCGGTTGGAGGGTCTGGGGACCTTGTTCCGAAGCCATTTTCCCGGCGGCCAGGCGACGCAGTTCATCGTAAACCAGAGTGAACACGTCCTCGGGCGCGCCCTTGCCGCTTTCACGACACGTCTCGAGGATACGCGTGACCTCTCCCATGGATGGTAGAGTCTAATCGAACTCGTTGGCGATTGGCAATCCAGACCATCAATCGGCGTAATCCCGGATCGCCAGATAGTGAAAACAGGTTCCTCCCATGACAAAGAGGTGCCAGATCAGGTGGCTGTAAGGGATGCGCCGGGCCAGGAAGAAAAAGACCCCCAGGGTATAAGAGACTCCGCCTGCCAGCATCAACAACAGACCGGTTGTAGCCATTCGTTCGCAGAGCGGACGGGCCGCGACGAGGATGACCCAGCCCATGACGACGTAGAGGGCGGTCGAGAGGAAGGTGTTCCCCAATCCACGCCAGAGCTTGGAGGCAATACCCACGATGGCCATCGACCAAATCAGAATGAGGAGCGTCCAGCCCCACGGGCCATGAAGAACGCCGAGGGTAAATGGTGTATAAGTGCCCGCAATCAGTAGATAAATCGCGATGTGGTCGAGGCGCTCGAACTGATCGCGGGTTCTCCCCACGGGAAGCGCATGGAGGGCGGATGAAACGGCGTAGAGTGCCACGGCAGAGAGGCTGAAGACCGTGGCACCAATGATTTTCGAAAGTCCTCCGTCCCGCCAAGCCGCGTGGATGAGGAATCCACCACCGACGAGGGCCGACGCAGCACCCACTCCGTGACTGATCGCATGGGTGAGCTCCTCCCGGGCAGACCAGACACGGTTCTCCTTCATCCCATAGTTTCCAACGCAGGAGACCGCATGGGAAATCAAAAACCGCGTGGACGGGCCGCCAACTTCTTCAGAGGTGCTGTCTGCCATCCATGACCATCAATGGGTCTCTTTTTCCTCTCCAGCCAGGAGAGGATACAGCACGCCCGCCAACGCTGCGCCGACGAGTGGAGCTATCCAGAATAGCCATAATTGCTGCAGAGCCCAACCTCCCACGAATACGGCGGGACCGGTGCTTCGTGCCGGATTGACCGACAGGTTGGTCACAGGGATGCCGATCAAATGAATCAAGGTCAGGGCAAATCCGATGGCAATCGGGGCAAATCCCTGCGGGGCCCGCTTGTCCGTTGCTCCGAGGATAATCAATAGGAAAAAGAAGGTCAGAACTACTTCCGCCGCCAGACCGGAAGTTAATGAATAGCCCCCCGGCGAATGTTCGCCGTAGCCATTGGAGGCAAACCCGCCCGAAAGGGAGAAGCCGGACTGCCCACTGGCGATGAGGTACAGAATTCCAGCTCCTGCGATACTTCCGAGGACCTGAGCCACAACGTAGCCTGGAAGCTCGGAGGCTTTAAATCGGCCACCGACGAGGAGTCCAACGGAGACAGCCGGGTTCAGGTGGCATCCCGAGATGTGACCAATGGCAAAGGCCATGGTGAGGACGGTGAGTCCAAAAGCCAGGGATACCCCCGCGAGACCGATGCCGAGATTGAGTGGGGTTGCACCTTCGAGGGTGATGAACTTGGCCGCCAGGACGGCGCTGCCACACCCACCAAAGGTGAGCCAGAGTGTGCCAAAAAATTCGGCAAGGAGCTTGTTTTTCATAATTAGGTACGGGGGAGGGACTTTCCCTTTCAGCGACTTACATTTTTTATAATGGTGAGTTGGTGATAGGTGTCAAGCTGGATGCCGGACCAACGGAGTGATGATTCGACACTGCTATTTGTAAAGCCGCTGTTCCATTCCAAGAGTCCGCACCTCAACCTTTAGATTTCCTTCCTTTGGTAGCATTGCGCCTACTCGGAGGCGATGGACACCGGATTTGATGAGCTCCGAGCCTGAAACGACTGGAATCGCTGCAATTCTCTTCCATGCTGCATCAAATACCGTCGCCTCATTTCCACCGATGAATTTTAAACTTCCGCCCATCGGTATTTCAATGGGCGATGGGGCGACGAGTTGAACCCCATCCAGTTCCAAGCGGATGCCCGACACCGGAGTGGCATTGGTTGACAGAATAGTCCATTGCATGGGCTGAGCCGGGTTTGTGTGGTTGAATTGAAATTCTGTGGGTTGAGCGGATGTTCCCACGGCCACGAATCGTTCAACAAAGGCTTGTTGCAACAACCAACGGTTGGTTCCATCCGACCGAAGGTGAAATTCCCGCTGACCATCCCGAAGGAGGGCGCGGATATCGGACGGAAAGGCGCCAGCCATTCGGGCGGATTCCCAGTCAGCGATGCTTGCCAAGATACCGGGAGTGGCGCCGAACTGTTGCAGGGTCGCCGCAGAGCTGGGGTCTGCTGTCAGTTGTGCGGTGCTGGCCAGGCTGGTCGCCAGGGCAAAGCCTGCGTCGAATCCAGCGGCGCGCGCCAGCAGCCATTCAGCGTCCTCGATGCTGGTGTCGGGTCGCAACGCAAACCAGCCGAGCATCCGGGGCATGAAATTTCGCTCGAAGAGCACCTGGTTCTTGAAGCGATACAGGGTCTGGCTTTCGCGAAATCCGGCATACCAGGGTTCGCCCCAGTTCATGCGGGTGAAAACATGCCAGTTGAAATGGCCGGGATTGCTGGCGTCATTGATGACCTTCCCTTGTGTCTCCGGATTCAAGGCGTTGTACCAGGCGGTGGTGAACAACGTTCGTCCGTACTGGCCGTAGCCGGTTGACCAGTTTCCTTCAAGTCCATCAAAGGAGAGTTGTCGCGCGCCTGTTCGATTGCAGAGGTCGGCGATATTTCGCGCAATCTCCTGCGAGAGAGGAGCGTCTCCGAGGAAGACCTGGTAGTCGTGGTCCAACAGTCGCCAGACCGGCGCCTTCCGGAGATGTGCGGTGGCGTGCGTTCCCCAGGCCCCGCGCTGGCAGTCCAGCAGTCGTGTTGGACCATTGCTGGAGACCACGGTAAACCGCACCAATTCATCCCCGATACGCACGGTGTTCAGCGCCGATTTGCGTGTGAACAACGCGGGAAAAGCCACAGGGATTTCGCGAGTGCTGGAATCGATATCGGCTGAAAGTTCACTTTGCCCGATCACGGCCAGTCCGGGATTGGGCAACGGATCAACATACGAATCATTCGGCGTGATAAAATTGGACAAAGTGTGGAATCCCACCTCTATGCCGGCACGGTGGGCCTTATCGATGCACGCCTGGAAATCGGACAATCCGCGAGGAAACAGCGAAGGTTTGAACTGAAAATGCCCCCAGGTGGAGAAGGGTGAACTATGGTAAAGGTACCGAAGGCCTGCGCGTCGGGTCATCTGGATGGCCCGGTCGATGGTGTCGACTCCAAAGTCGACGATCAGATAAGAGGCCGTGGCACCGCGTGAAACCTTGCCCCATTCGCCATCGATGATCGGGTGAGGAAGTCCTTCCGTCACCTCGATGCGGCCAATCGTCGGGAGGGCATCCGATTCCGGACAGACAAAAAGGGCAATCCGGCTCCCAATCAGCCCGCCATCGGGGAAGGGGGGGACCAGATATCGATCGTGCCCCCAATTCGGAATAAGTCGCGGCTCGTCGCGATTGCGACAGTAGGCTTGCACGACACTCCCAAACTGGGTGGGCGTGGCGGTGTTGGCGCGAAATCCCTGCCCCTTTTTTAGTTCGACGGGCAGGTCGGGATAATACCCGGTGTCATCCGCTCCAAATTCGCCATCGATATCGTTTTCGTTGTCCGGGTATCCGCCGAGGGTCTTCGGGTTGAGGGATTGAATTCCAAACGCATCCTTCCGATCTCGAACGACTCCGACAATTTCGCCGATGGTTTCGCCAATGATGGTGGGATAGGGGCCCCAAAGAGCGATTTCTACGTGCTCTTGGGATTGCACGTCCTCCAAGCCCAACACCAGATGAGAGGGCTTCTCGGTCACCGAGACGGTTGCCCTCGCCGATGTGTACTCCAGCCGGAGTTGATTGCTGGCCGCCTCCCACTGTGCGTGAAGGGGTAACTGCCACTTGCCTTCGATGCGAAGCTGCAACACGGGTGAAGGTTGGCCCGGGGCAACCAGATTCCGTCCCGATTCGGAGTTTACAATGGAAGTGAAGAGGCCTTCGGAATTGACCTCATAGGTGCCGGATCCGGCGTGCCATTGGATCAGGCGTTCCGCTCTGGCCGCGAATGGCAATGGGAGCAGAGATAGGAGCAGAAATAGGGGCCGAATCGGGCTCATGCAGGCGGAAAAACGCAGTTGACGAACGGCGAATTGGTCTTGGGGATTCATCAGGAGTTTATTTTCTGGTCATCTTCAGTGCCGCCTCGTAGTGGGCTATGAATGCCTTCACGGGTACCCTGCGAATGGCTTCCCCCACCACATCCAGAGCGACATCTTCCAACTTTTTGAAGCGGACACACGACTTGCCCATGTCGAGTTTTCGTCCCGTCGCCAGCCAGGCGTCCTGGAACCATTTTGCGTGTTCCTCCGAGCCGTAAATGCACATCAGGTAGATGGCCATATGGTTTTTCTGGGACGCCAGCGAGGCGAAGGGCAGGGGTTCTTTGGGATCGCAATGGTAGCCCGCCGGATAAATACGGTGCGGTACATAATAGCCAATCATCCCGTATTGCATGCCTTCTTCGTAGCCCGGGTCGAGATTCTTCAAAATGACCGTTCGAATGCGTTCGAGCACTTCGCGGCGGTCGGACGGTAGGGCGACCAGATATTCGTTGAGGTTCGTGGCGGTGCTCTTCATTGAACATCCTGATTGCTTCGCTATTCAAAGAGGGCTCGATGCGGAAGGGAGAGGGGACTGTGGACGGATGGAGTCAGGGGCTGACTCCATCGGACAACTTCCGATGCCCAAGGCATTCCAACCGGCCCTACCCATACGGCGTAAGGTTGCCTGATTGTCCGCGACGATGGCATCGGGGTCCGGAACGGTGGCCACCGCCTTTGTCACGCTGGATTCCCGGAGCAGGTGCAACGTTGGAAAGGGGGAACGATTGGTGAAATGGGTGATGTCATCCGGGGGGACCACGGCAAACTGATAGTCGGGATGGAAGCTGGCCACTTGAAATTCGCCGACGAAGCCATGCACCTCCAGCAGGTGGTCCGTGACTTCGAGGAATTCATTAAAGTCGGCAAAGTGGGTCAGGACCCAGGGATGAATCAGGAGGGTCGTCTCAAGAACATGGGATGGTGTGGATCGCAATCGAATCAATTCATCTACGAAATCCGACTCCAACTCCGTTTCCGACTGGGCCGCGCTCACAACGAAACGGACCAGGCCTCGGGCATGGACCGGTCCGGCAAAGGGACAGAAGCCCAGGCCAATCACAGCGGTTTCCAACCAGTGACGGGTTTGTTCGATGGCCTGGTCGCTCGTCAGTGTGGGAGTAATCACTTCGGCGGTTCCCATTTTTCCGGCCAACGATCACGTCGGAGTAATTTCCCGAACGTCTGGTTGTACGGGTGAACGACACGGACGGGTTGGTTGGACCCGGTCACCACCGGACGGTCTTCATTGGCCCAGGCAAAAATCGATCCTTCCAGATTGGAAACGTTGGTCTGCCCGGCGGCGCGCAGCCGGGTTGCCAAGTCCGAAGACCGATAGCCCACCGAACAATAAACAACGATGGGACGGTGATGGTCAAGGAACGGTCTGAGTTGGATGCCTTTGGCTGATGGGTCCACCCGGACAGCTCCAGGCAGATGGCTGACCTTGAATTCCGGTTCAGTCCGGACATCCAGGAGAAAGGGGGGCTCGCGGTGTGGATTTGCCAGCCAGTCCGCCAATTCCGCCGTTTGAAGTTGGGGGACCTCCGGAAAGCGCGATCTCACCACTGACTTCATTTCCTCCAACCCGTTCGTCGGGCCACTGCCTGCGAGGGCCTGGAGCACGCCCACAGCAGAGCCACCTAACGACAGCCAGCGGTGCGTGTTTTGGATGAGGGAGGGTCTACTCACGGAGGATTGAGGTTTTCGAGCTCGGCCTTTCGGGACCGGGCGATGGTATCATTCGGGTTCAATAGCAGGGCTCGGTCGAAATACTGAATCGCGTCCTGTTTGCGATGGGCACCCGCTGCCGCCATGCCCAGACCGACATAGCTCCGTTGATGCCGGGGGTCGAGACTCAAAGCCTCAGAAAACGCGCGGGCCGCTGCTACCCAGAGTTCACGACGGAGGTATGATAGCCCGATCTGATAATGAGCCTCAACGAGGGCTGGGTTGAGGTCTGCCGCTTCAGCCAGATGTTCGAAGGATTCTTCGTCGCGGCCCAAAACCGCCAAGGCCTTTCCCAGTTCCAGGTGTCCGCCGGCATCCTTGGGTGTTTCACGAAGCCGTTCGGTGAAGGCCAAAACAGTTTCTGATGCATGAAACCGGCGTGCAGTATCGAGAATCCTATCTCTGGCCCCGGCATCCACGGGGCTGAGTTGGAGCCAGAGTTCCGCCATTTCGTCGGTGGAATTGGGACCATGACGAACGCGCTGGCCCGAGGAGTTGTCAAAGACGATACGGGACTCGATGCGGGTGCCGGCGGGAAGGAGAACCGGGTCGCGATACCGATATTCGTCCTGCCAATTGAACCGCCAGTGGCGGATGAGCAAAAGTGACTGAGGTTCCAGTCCTGGCGGAATCACGGTGAACTCCACCTCGCGGGCCAGCAGGTGGGCATGAGGCATGATACTGAGCAGGCGAGCGGCGGCGGGAAGTTGGACTGAGCGGGTCACGACCTGGTTGCTCGAATGAGCAGGGAGAGCAATCCACTGAGCCACCAGTCCCAGGCGAACCGGAAGTTCCGGGGCAGAACCGTTGGTCAGGTAAAGACCGATCCGTGGAGCGATGATCTCACGGCGAGCGTTGCGTTGCACGTGCAGTTGAACCACGAAGTCTCCGGAGTCCGGGAGCGGCCACCATTGCCCGGCGGGAAGCAACGAAGGCCTGCGACCGGGGACCCACCCCGCCAACTGTCCCTCGGGGAGTTGTCCGGGCGGCATGGTTCCACCAAATCCGCACGCTGGATCGGCGGCGTCGAGTCGACGAGCGGCACCTGAGGTGTCCAAGAGGAATCGGGCATGATGGATGGCCGGTGAGTCGGGCAAAAACTCCAGGCCGCGGACGAGGCGCTGGGTGCCGGGCGGCAGTGGCAGGACAAAATTGCGATACAAATCCTGGCCGCTCCCTTCGGCCAGAAAATTGGTGGGGAAGGGAAGGATCAAGTCGGGCGTGCCCAACAGCCAACCCGTGGGAAAGGTGGGAGGTGTCGGCAGGGTGTCGAGCGGACCAGAGGGAGCACCTAGGGCCAGCCAATCGAGAAGCAATTGGCGCTGCTTTTGGTCCAAACGACGGGGTTGCTGGAAATCCCCATGTCCAGCTTCGGGAGGCCACGGGGGCATTTCGTCGTTTTCAATCGCCGACCGGATCGCGCGAAGGTGCAGTTGAAGCTCGGCGAAGGTCAGGACCGAAAAGGGGCCTGCTCCGCCGGGATGATGGCAGGGTCCGCATTCCTTCCAAAGCAGGGGGGCTATCTCTTTGGCAAATGTCGGTGCCGACGGCTCGGTGGCCAGGACCTGACTGCATATCAAAGTCACGGTCCATGCGGCGATGATCTCATTGGACCATCTCCAGCCGATGCGAAAAATACCTCGTAAGAGGGTCTGCAAGGCTTGTTGAGGAGAAGGTTGCACGATGGAGAATCGGAAGGATCATGCTCCCCGGAAGAGGCCTCGGCAAGGGTTAGAGAATGAACTGTAGACCTCGCCGACGCTCCGGTCTCATGGGCCTCAGCCTCCCTGGGATCCCGGGCGTCTCGCCCGTTGCCGGACGGAATTCCGGTGGTGTTGATTGCGAGGACGTCTCCTTCGGACGAGACGTCCGAGTTCCCGGGGGGAGCGAGCCCTCGGTCGGGCCTAAGGCGTTCTGCCCTCCTGGGAGCCCGGGCGTCTCGCCCGGTGGTCGTCTGAATTCCGGTCGCCCGATTCGGGGGCTGAAGACCCGGACTGCTCAGGATGATACCACTGGGGCCTGTCCGGGTGGGAAAGCCTTCAAACCTCCGGTGGCCGCCAGAATGGATGCTCAAGAATCACTCGACAAAAATCGCGGTGAATGGAACTAAACAAAGTCCTTGAGCCATCGAGTCGAAGCATTGCGGGTCCTCGGACTCTCTCCCGAGGCAACTCCGGAGGAGATTCGACGGGTGTACCGACTTCGGGTCAAGGCTTGTCATCCCGATCAATTTGGTTTGGACCCGGTTCGGCAGCGGGAGGGCGAAGAAGAGTTAAAACGGCTCAACCTTGCTTTCGAAACACTGCTTGAATCAGAACACCATCCCGCTCACACGGCGGATGCACCACGGGCAACATCAGTTCGAGAGCGATCGGTTTGTCGGGGAGGCTTGAGCGGGTCGAAGCGGCGCCGCCCGGTTCCCCCGGCTCATGGACTGTGGGGGGAGAGGCGGCTGGCTGGCTGGTTTCTACCCATCCTGATGTTGTTCCTGGCCGTATGGCTGTTCAGGGTCCTGCGACCGCTACGCTGACGCTGAAGGAACGTAGAACCATAGTCCGCGCGGATAAGGTCAATCCATGGACCGGAATCATTTTGTCTCTGGACGGACCCTGCCAAAAACGCTAATGCATAGCTTGTGTTGGTTCGACTGACCAGAGGGCTGCTTCTTGGGACGATGATGATCTCCATCGGTTTCCATTGGGCAATCCTTCAATCCGTCGCCTGGGCTGGTATGTTGGTCAGGTACTCGATGACGTCGAGTTCAATTGGCGATGCAGTCACCATGACCTTTGACGGTCGTCATCCGTGTCGGCTGTGTGAGGTGGCTCGCACCGTTCATAAGGCAGAAACTCGGGAAACCACCATTCTGCGGATTTCCAAACTCGACCTTTTCACGGAGACCTCCTCGGTGGAAGTTGTCATGATTCGCTTTCGTCCCGAGCCGGTGCTGGCGTTGGACGTCCACCTGGTCGGTCGCACTACGCCGCCGCCAACTCCGCCTCCCCGGTGGAGCTGACGTCGTTGACGTCACTGATTTCGATCTCGGAAGTTCATTGATTTTCGGTACCGATCATCACCGGTCCGGAAGGTAAATGGACCAACACGACCGGCCATTGGTGCAGCCGCTCAGGTCTGGCCAGTTCCGCTCCGTGGTTGGAAATACTCCTCCCAGTTCCAAACACCATCTGATCCCCAAAAGGCATCGTCTTTCGGCGCCTTCTTCCAGATTCCATTGGTAATCCTTGGATTGGTTTCATCCCGAAGTACGGGATGAACCCAAACCAAAACTATGGTTTACATCCATAAAACTGCACGATCCCATGAAACAAAAAATAACATCCATTCCATCACTCGCATTATTGGCCATACTTCTCTGTTCCTCGGCGCAGGCCCACGTGGGCTACACGGGCCGGGACTTCGGCTCGTTCTCCGGGCTGACCTACAGTTCCGTCACCATCGGAAATCAAGCCATCACCAGCAACTACGGGTGGGCAGACGCATCAGACGGAATTCTGGGCGATTCCCACAAGGGAAGGGCCTTCCGGTTCCATCTGGACAACGATGCTTCGGTGACGATCAGCTTTTCCGCGAATCCGACCGCCACTGCCACGTCGGTGGGGGGATTGATTCCTGGCTTTTCAATCTACCAGGGGCTGGCGGCAGTGGCACCCTTTGCGGCATCACAAACCAGTCTGCCCTCCAGCGCCGATCACGATTTTAGTGATTCCTCCGTGGCCTGGCGTACGGCTTGGGCACAATTCAATCTCGGCGTGGGCTATGACGCGTCGGCCACGGCTGGTAGTTGGAACGCCCTGGGAAACTGGAAAATTGGTGGAGACGGAGACCTTCCCGGAGACTTCTCACAACTCAGCTCGTTTACCTTCAAGGGATACGGCGTCGACCCTGGCAAAACGGGCGTGGCAACCACCACTGCCTACCTTTCCGCGGGCGACTACACCCTGTTTGTTGGCGGAAATGATCTCGCCAACAAGACATCCCCGGATGCGGGCCTGGCGTATGGGGTCAAGGGGACGGTGACGGTGAATGCCGTTCCTGAACCCGAAACCTGGGCACTCGCCGCAGCGGGAATGACGCTCCTCCTTCTGCGCCAGCGGGGTAAGCGCTAACCTGTTTCACGTCGGTGGGTGCCATTTTCCTGATGTGGCACCCACTCAATCCATTATTTCCATGCGCCAACAATTGTTTTCATCGAGTGCCGCCACCTTTCTGGTTGTGTTTGGAATGGGTATTCCATTCGCGCATGCCCGGCATGTTCACGTAACGGCCGGGGCGACCGCTCCATCGGTCGGTTCCAAGCTGTTTTTTGTCAATGGTGGCAGCTACAATGCCGATTCCGGCTATTTGACCCACCTACAACCGATCCATTCGGCTTTATACGGAGACATCTACTACGGGGGAGCTGACATTACTTTCACGAGTGCGGCTCTCACACCCGACAACGGAGGACCGGAACCGTTTGCCGCCTTGCCCGGCTCGCATCTGGTCATGGTGTTTGATTCCGTTGTCGGCCCGAACGGCGGGGAAATCGCGTTTTGGGACTCTTTCGATGGTTTTTTCGACGCCACCGAAATCACCTTCACAGTGCCTGTCGGAGCGAAGGATGGGGCCAACCCATTCTCTTTGAGCGAAAATGATGGCTCGGAAGGCTCTGACCCTTACGGACACATCCACGGGCGGAAGTTTAGCGTGAACCTGCCGGGCCTTTATACGGTCGGCTTTCGACTTATCGACACTGCCCACAATGGACCGGGCGGCGGCCCCCTTCATTCCCGTTCGGACTTGGCATGGTTCAACTTTCAAGCTGGGACAACCATTGCCGACATCACGCGGTTCGAAGAGACGGTGGTGCTCAAATTCGGGACGGAAACGGGTAAATCTTTTTACATCGAAACCTCGGAATTGATTGGTAATGGAAACCAATGGCGGAGCGTTTGGGGGCCTATCGACGGGAATGATCGGCTTCAAACAATCGAACTACCGATACCCAGCGGTCCCACCGCCTTTTATCGGTTACGGGTTGAATGAGGCGCAGCGGCACCTCGATGTCTGGATCAGGGTGGAAGATTGAGAAGGTGAAGCCGGTAGAAGCGGGCTCCCGCTGGGGGATTGGTATCGGTCAGGAATTGAAGGGTACTGTTTCCTCGCAATCCTTTGGTCAGGGGAATCCACGGTCCTGAATTCGGCGATTCGGAGGCTTCGAGGACGTTGGTAACTCCTGGAGCGCTCCGGAACAAAACCTGGATTCCGTTGGTTGTTCGCTGGAGAGACTCAATGGTCGGCCCCGCCTGGAAGAGAACAGGAAGGATGGATGAAGGTGAATGGAGCGGGGCACCGCCGGGACCGTTGGTGGAGATGTCGACCAATCGAAAGCCCACCGTGTATAAACCGGGCCGATCCACAGTGAATTCCCTGCCATGGATGTGGCCATAGGGATCACTCCTCGGGGAGCCGTCGTTTTCACTGATGACGAAGCGAAATGTTCCGTTGGTGCGTCCCACCGGAAGATGGAAGGTGACCTGATTACCTGGATTTTCACCATCTCCTTCCCAAAACTGCACACTCCCTCCATCAGGGCCGGTGACGCTTACTAATTCAACAGCAAGCCGGGATCCGAGCAAAGCTCTCCCGCGCACTTGTCCGGTGCCGAGGTCGGTGGCTGAAAGTGCCGTGAACGTCAGGGAATCCCCACGGAAGTATCCGTTATTCAGGCCATTCGTTCTGAGAACCATGGGTAGCTTGTACCCGGACTGGGGATCAAAGAGGGAGCCGTTCGTGAAGAGGAGAGCATCGTTTACGTTGGTTCCGACGGCTCCCGCATAAATATGGGTGTCAGCACGAGTTGCGGTCTGGCTGACGATGGCCCAAATCATCCCGGCCAATTGAGCCGTGATTTTTAAACGATGGGGAACGTGTTCCATGGCGAATGAGACGGTGAATGAGGTGGACGAAACCTTTCGGTTTTGGTTCCGATCGAGTCTGCGGACCCACGGGAGCGAAGTCCCTGGATCATTCAACCTAGAATCGCGCCGTCAATGTAACACGGGCTGAAATAGGCTCCACCGGATGGGAATGAAAATCATTCACGCCGCCCACAGATTCGCCCGGAAGTCGGGACGCGTAGTAATACGTGATGTCGCTGTCGTGCCGGTCCAGGAGGTTGAAGGCATCCACCGTCACCGACCAATGGCGGTTGAACCGGTAGCCCAACTGAGCGTTGAGCATCAGAGTGGCCCTGCTGCGAATCGCATTGTCTTCCACCAACGGCCGCGGCCCAAAATAGCGGACTCGGAGGCTGGAAAAAAAGCCGTGATTGGGGTTCGGGTCATGGACACTCACCCCCGCCGCCAACACGACCTGGACCGATTCCGGGATATATTTGCCGGTGATGGGTGGCCCGACAAAGTCCTCGTCAACTATCACTTCCCGGAAGCGCGCCTGCGACCAGCTCAAGTCCGCATCCAAGGTGAGCCAGGGAGTGGGGGTGTAGTAATTGGCGTACTCGATCCCAATCCGTCGGCTTGGGGCATTGGGGGAGGTGTTGCCAGCATCACCGCTGAACACCAATTCGGAGTCGATATCGAGCCACCAGAGGCTGAGCGTCGATTGGAGATGGGGAATGGCCACAGTCCGCAAACCGACCTCAGCGCCGTAGGTTCGAACCAGCGGGCTGACCGGTGAAAGCGGCGACGTCGGGTCGCGGGGATCGACGGTGGTGGTTGCCCCCCGACCGTCGTTGCTGTGGAATCCCATGCCGGCCCCAAGATAGAGCTCGGTCTTGGCCCACGGACCAAAGGCGATCGTGCCTTTGGGGCTGACCAGGGTGGAACTTTTCGTGCCGGAATTCTGGGGGAGTTGGCCGGATACGTCGAAGTGATAATAGTCGGCCCTGACACCTAAAGAGCTGCGCAACCAGTCCGTCCACTTGGTCCGTTGTTCGGCATAGGGAGACACACTGATTTGGCCAATGTCGTCCTGTCGTATTGTGTCGAGGTAGTCGCGCTTCTCGACGTGATTGATCCCATTTGAAATGTCATCCCCGCGAATCTGAAGACCCACGGTGGACTCTGATTCCCTCCCCAGGAGGTCGTATTTCCAGGTGTGATGAGCCTTCAGTCCTCCAAATCCGCGCTGATCATGCTGTTCAAACTGGTCGCCGTGGACCGGGTCATCCAGAAAATAGGTGAAATTGGAGGCGAGCTTCAGGTCATAATACACGCCATAAACCTCGACCTGAGTGTGGCCATATTCGCTTTCAGTGTGCCATTCACCCCGGAGGCTCACGCGATGGGTGGAACCTCCATCCGATGGATCAATGGCCCCGAATCGTCCGCCGGGCAGGGTTGAAATGGCTCGTTCGGCGATTTGATCCGTCGAGTTCCACTGGGCGGCATAGGCTGAAAGGCTGAGGCTGTATCCAGTGCCATCCTTATCGTGGTTGTAGCTGACCAAGCCATTGGCTTTTCGGAAGTTTTCCGGGTGGGTCCAGGGACCGTCGTTATGTCCCAGCTCTCCTGCGTACAAAAGATTGCCGTCCCCGAGCTTGGACGAATCGGCCACCAGGCCCCGGTAATAGCCAAACGATCCGGCCGTTAGTTCAGCAATTCCCTGGGGCAGTGATTTGACGTAGCTGATGTCGGCAGAGCCAGCCGATCCGAAGTCACCGACGTCGGCATAGTAGACTCCTTTACGATAGTGGACGGTGTCCACCAGTTCAGGAATGAGGAAGTTCAGGTCGGTGTAGCCCTGACCATGGGCGTGTGTGGGCAGATTCACCGGAACACCGTCCACGCTCGTCGCGAAATCGGTTCCGTGGTCGAGATTGAATCCGCGCGAGAAGTATTGGTTGGCTTTGCCATCCCCACTGTGCTGGGTGGCGATCAGGCCGGGGACGGTTTCCAGAACTTCTCCTGGACGCTGAAGTGGCCGGAACTCGATATGGTCTTTACCTACATACCCCTCACTGGCGGTATCAGCGATATTTATCAGCGAGTCAGACCGACCGGTAATTACCACGGTGTCCATCACGTCCGGCTCATGTCCTGAAACCACCGACGGCAACAGGAGGCCTGCGCAAACGAACGAATGTCCTGCGATGCGTTTCTGATTCATTTTTTGCCACACCGGCTCAACTTCGCGCGGGCCGGTTGCGCGCTGATTTGTCGAGAGCGGATGGCAAAAACCACCCGCGTTGGCAGCTACGGGTTTTTCCCGCCATCGCTGCCCCGGGTGGCTTTTATGGAGGTACCCTCACGACGATGGCAGGTCAACAGCGAAGCGACCTGATTCGGTGACAACTACGTGCCAAGAGGCCGGTTGGATGCTCTGTGATCGAAGATTTTCCGCGAATCCCGTGGTTGTGATTTGGAAGCGTTCGTCGGGGGCCTGCTACAGTGCATTTTCAATCGGTCAGCGGCTTCAAGTCGCTGACAATGAGACCTTTTTCGGCCCCGCCTTGTGGATGGGCAACAGGACCTTGATTGTGATGGCATCTGTGCTATGTGGGTTCATGTCGATGGGTAAACGTTTACTTTCTCTGGCGACCCAACTTGCCTGATGAGGGCGACAATCACGTATTGGAACTCGCTCTAGTGTCGTGTATCCCAAATAGCTTGCAGTTTGTTGCGCCTAAAATGCCCCGGGGCGAGGCGCGAGGAGGAAGCATACCCGACAGGTCTGTGACCGACGAGCAACGAAGCCCTG
>CAITXU010000101.1 GCA_903896505.1 uncultured Verrucomicrobiota bacterium
CAAGGAAGTGTTTGCCCAGAAGGGGAAGCTGGGATGGGGGGATTACGTCCGGTGTCGGGTGAGGTACTTTACCGATGGAGCGGTGATTGGGAGTCGGGGCTGGGTGAATCAGGTGTTTGAGGACCATCGCGAACGGTTTGGGCCCAAGCGCAAGGATGGGGCCCGGCGGTTTAGGTTCCTCGCAGAGACAGATATCTTTGGGTTGAGGGACCTGCGGGTAGAGCCGGTGGGGGTGTCAGCGATGCATCCCGGGTCCCACTAGGATTTCAGAAGGCCTGGAAGTCGGTGAGCTATTTGGAGGACCGACTCAGTATAGCCCCGATGGCCCACTGGGCGTGTTCGGCGATGAGGGGCTCGCTATCATGGGCGGCCTTTTCAAGGGCAGGAAGCGCTTCTCGGTCGCCGATGTTTCCGAGGGCAACACAGACATTGCGCAATAGGCCACGGCGCTTGGTGCGTTCCATGGGAGTTCCGCGAAACTGTTGGCGAAATCCGGGTCCATCCAGCGCCAGCCAGTCCTCAAGCCGGGGTCGGTTCAGGTCAGGGCGATAAAATGACCGCAGCAACTGACCCGATTGGGCGAAGCGGTTCCATGGACAGGCGGCCAGACAGTCGTCGCAGCCAAAGATTCTATTGCCGATCAAAGGACGGAGTTCGATCGGGATGGAACCCTTGAGTTCGATGGTCAGGTAGGCAATGCATCGACGAGCGTCCAGGGTGAAGGGAGCCGGCAGGGCCTGAGTGGGACAGGCGTTCATACAGCGGGAACAACTCCCGCAACGGTTCGGTTCGGGCGAATCGGGCTCAATCTCGACGGTCGTCAGAATCTCCGCGAGCAGCAGCCAATTGCCGTGGCGACGGGAGACCACTCCGGTATGTTTCCCAACAAATCCCGCTCCCGCCCGCTGAGCCAGATCACGCTCCAAAATCGGGCCGGTGTCGACGTAGGCCACTGACCGGGTTCCGACTCCGCCCTGCGCGTCCAACCAATGAGCGAGGTCAGCCAAAGGCCTTGCCAAAATATCATGATAGTCTGAATACCTTGCATACCGGGCCACCTCACCCATAGCGGGCAACATTTCACGTTGGCTCGTTGGATTGGGGACCTGGTCCGACCTCGTGCCGCCATGATCATAACTAATGCCCAGAACAACGACGCTTCGAACATCGGCTAGAACCGTTTGTAGGTCCAAGCGTCGCTCCTTGCTCCGTTCCAGCCATGTCATTTCGCCATGTCGACCTTCGGCCAGAGCCGCGAGAAAGTAAGGAGCGGAGGCCGGTTTTCCTGAATGAGTCACGCGGCAGAGATCAAATCCCAACTCCCTTGCGCGGATATCCAAGGCATCGCGCAACTTCATGGCGACCCAGGCGTTTGTCGGGCAGTGAGGAAGGCATCGGCGATGAAGCGGGCGGTTTCAGGGGGATGGCGGAAGTCAACCCCGACCAACAGGTCGGCTTCACGGTAGACGGGCGCCCTTTCCTCCAAAAGTTCCCGAATGCGATGGAGGGGGTCGGGACCACGAAGCAAGGGGCGGTGGGATTGGGTTCGAACCCGTTCGAAAATGGTCTCTGGCGAAGCCCAGAGGCACGCAATCAGTGCAGATTGACGAAGCCGAGTGCGGTTTGCGGGATTGAGGATCAATCCCCCGCCGGTGGCGAGCACCAGTCCGCTTCGGCGACTCACCTCTCCCACCAGATCGGCTTCCATGGCACGAAAGGCGTGCTCACCCATTTCGGCAAAGATCTCGGTGACGCGTCGTCCTTGCCGTTCCTCGATGACTTTGTCGGTATCCACCAGTTCGAATCGCAAAATTTCAGCGAGAAAAAACCCGACAGTGCTCTTTCCCGATCCCATAAAACCGGTCAACGCGATGTTGCGAAACTCGCGGGCCGGTCGGAGGGGAACTGACTCTTCACGAGAGGTCGCCATTAGGTTGCGGGAATCAATCGTTGAGCGGCGAGTGCGGCAAGAAACAACCCGAGGAAAACCGCCCCCAGACTGTAATTGGGTACGACCGCGAGCCAGTCGACCACGCAAATTCCGGCGAGCAACCCTGAAACGGAGAGACCAAGGTTGCGATTGGCGTCGACCCAGATGTGCCGAAGACACCACGTCGACCAACCCACGAGTAGGACAGCCAGATACAGGGCTTTCGGCCTGGTCTCATTCCCATTGGCAAGCCAAGCCAACACGAGAGGGAAAGCGAGGACTGCCAACGGCCAATGTCTGAGGGAATTGGTTGTGCTTCCCCGTCGTGCGAGATAGCTCAAACCAATAATCCAACCGGCCAGGGCAAAGGCACTCCAGACGGCCAATCCGGTAACACCGTCGGCACCAGTTGAAGCGGCGGACAGAAAAAGAAAGAAGCGACAAAGCGCCATCAGGATCGGTGAGAATGAGACCGCTTTGTGAACAAAGTCGTACACCAGGATGGATACCAACAAGAATGTTCCAATACATCCGGTCGACCACCCCAGGCAGCACAAGATCAACCAGCCGGAGGCTAAAAGACAACCGCCCAACCTCCAGACGAGGCCAACGCTGATGGCACCGGAAGGGATGGGACGCTCCCGGCGATGTTGCCGGTCAAATGCCGCATCACAGGCATCATTGAGATACATGCCACCGACATAGAGAGCGGAAGCCGCCAAGGACAATAACCACCAGCGAGCCGTGCTTCCACCCCCGCCCAGCATCCATCCCGCCAGACAATTGGACCATACGGTGGGCAAGTTTGAGACCCTACCGAGAACAAGCAGGGTACGGAACGTCGGTGGTGAAGCCTTGGGCATGAACTGGTTCGATTCGGTTTTAGTCTAGCCCATCTTTCGCAACTGGAGGAGGTTTTCGTCAATTTTCAGGGTTAAATTCTTGAAAAAGCCCGTAAAAGCGGGTCTGAAAATCGAAAATGAGTTTGGTGCAGACCTCACCCCTTCCCAGAGGGTGAAAAAATCAGGTAAG
>CAITXU010000102.1 GCA_903896505.1 uncultured Verrucomicrobiota bacterium
ACCACCTTCGCCAGCGCACTACCTCACCCGTTCGTCCGGAGGTAAAGAAAGCTGTTATTTGGAAGGTTGGAAACCTGCGCTACATCGTATGGCCGTCGGAATGCCCGGTAGGTTTGTTGTCCTCATGCCGGGGCCGACCTGCCCGACACTCCCCAGCACCCGGCCAAAGCTTAATCCCGCGGTGGAAATTCGAATTCCACCTTTCCTTTTTCACCCAGGATCAAGTGAGCTGAGAAGGCTTTGCCCGCACGGCTCACGAATTGGCTCAACACGTCGGTCCGGCCATCGGCCAGAAGTTTTCGAACCTGTTCGACCGATACTGGCTGTTCGAGAATGGTCTTGCCGCACTTGAAGGTGCACTTCTTGGTTTCGGCCTGTGACCGTTCACAGACGTATGCCGTAGGACCTTCAAAAACCGCCTGACCGCATTTGGGGCACTTGCCCAACGAAGTTTGACCCGTGAAATCCAATTTTACCTCGGGTGCGGATTCAGCTGCCGAGGCGCCGCGCCCTTTTTTACCGCCGGCCTTCTTTTCCCGGGGAGCAAACTCGAAGCTCACCTTTTTGTCCTTCAGGACCATGAAGGCTTCAAATTTGCGGTTGGTTTTTTTGGAAACAAAGCCTTTGAGCAGGTCGGTCTTTCCTTCCTTAAGGAGCCTGGCGAACTGAACCCGATCAATGGGCTGCTGCAAAATGAGGCTGCCACTCCGAAAATCACAGGTTTTGCCGGGACCAACCGATTTTTCGCAGACGTAGTTGGAGCCGTGTTCAAAAACATGGGCGTTGCACTTGGGACAATTGCCCAGTGGCTCCTTGCCGGTGAAGTCGGGAGCTTCGGCACCTTCCCCATCCTTGGATTCCTCACCAAAGTCGAATCGAGCCTCGAAGGCCTCGTTCAACTTCATGACCGCGGCAAACGGGAAACCCTGCTTGGATCGGAAGCCCTGAAGTGGGCCGACCTGACGGTCGCGGATGAGGGTTTCCACCTCGGACGGCTCAAACATCCGCCCGGAGATGACCTTGCGGATGGCAAAATCACATTTCAGGCATTTGAACTCCCGGAAGCGTTCATGAACCTCTCCACCGCATTTGGGACAGGGGGTGCCCAGGACGCCGAAATCACCGGGAATGGTGTCGTGCTCGAAGCTTTTGGCCTTCGCGACAATTTCAGTGGTGAAGCGCCGGGTTTCCTCCATGAACTGGGTGCGCGCCAATTGACCACGCTCCATCTTCTTGAGTTGAAATTCCCATTCACCGGTCAGCTCTGGCCGGGTCAGTTCATTGACGCCCAGGCCGCGCAACAACTGCATGAGCGAGAGGGCCTTGGAGGTTGCCTGAAGGTCGCGCCCCAACCGATGCAGGTATTGTTCATCGATCAGGCCTTCGATGATGGAGGCCCGGGTCGCGGGAGTGCCCAGTCCCCGTTCCGCCATGGCTTCCCGAAGTTCATCATCTTCCACCAATTTACCGGCACCCTCCATGGCTCCCAGCAGGGTGGCTTCATTGAACCGGGCGGGCGGCTTGGTCTGGCTACTCTTGACCTCGACTTCGGTCGTACCGACCTGCTCACCGGCCTTGACCGGCGTCAGGCTGGGGGAGGCATCGTCACCCAAAGCTTCGCGGCCGTAGACTTCAAGCCAGCCGGGCTTGACCAGCACCTTGCCTACGCTCTTAAACGGTTCCCCTTCCACGCGAGTGATCCGGACGGTTTCGAGGAATTCGGCTGCCGGATAGAAGACCGCCAGGAAGCGGCGGGTGACCATGTCGAAAATCTTTTGCTCGACCTCACTCAATTTGTCGGGGGCGACACCAGTGGGAATGATGGCAAAGTGGTCACTCACCTTGGCATTGTTGAATATCCGTTTGTTCGGCCGCACCCAGCCTTCACCGAGAATTTTCCCGGCAAACGGGCCATAAAGAGTCCCATTGAAGGCCTCCATGGTCTTTCGGACGGTACCCACATAGTCCTCGGGCAGGTGACGGCTATCGGTTCGGGGATAGGTCAGCACCTTCTGGCGCTCGTAAAGGGCCTGGGCAATGGACAGGGTGGTCTTGGCACTAAAGCCAAAGCGTCCATTAGCCTCCCGCTGCAGGGTGGTCAGGTCGAACAGCAGGGGGGACATCTGGGTCGCCGCCTTGCTTTCTTCGGTGACGATGCCAGGTTTTCCGAGGCATCGCTCCCGAATCGCTTCCGCCCGCGCGCGCTCCCAGATTCGTTCCGCCTTGAGTTCCCCATCCGAATCCTTGCCGTCGGACTTTCGGAAGGATTCATCGAACCAACGTCCGGGATAGCTGCCGGATGCCGCCTGGAAGGTACCCAAGACCTCCCAATAGTCGCGGCTGACAAACTTCCGAATCTTTTCCTCCCGCTCGACCACGATGGCAAGGGTGGGTGTCTGGACGCGCCCGACGGTCGTCAGATAGAAACCCCCGGACTTGTTATTGAATGCCGTCATGGCCCGCGTGCCATTGATGCCGACCATCCAGTCAGCCTCAGACCGGCAGCGGGAGGCGTCGGCCAGGGGTATGAGCTCTTCGTCGGTCCGAAGGTGGTCAAAACCATCGCGGATGGCGGAAGCGGTCATGGATTGCAGCCACAGGCGCTGCACGGGAAGTTTGGTGCCGGAATAGGCGACGATATTCCGGAAGATGAGCTCCCCTTCGCGTCCGGCGTCGCACGCATTGATCAGGCTGGTGACGTCCTTACGTTTGACCAGCTTGAGCAGGGTCTTGAGCCGGTTCTCGCTTTTCTCGATTGGAGCCAGGCCGAAGCGGGGCGGCAGGTGCGGCAGGTGCCCAAAGGTCCACTTGCCTTTGCTGACTTCAAACTCGTCCGGCACCACCAATTCGAGGAGGTGACCCACGGCAGACGACAGCACATAGCGGTCGCTCTCGAAGAAATCACCGGACTTGTCCTTGGTGAATCCACCGATTGCCTTCGCAATGTCAGCCGAGACTGACGGCTTTTCCGCAATGATGAGCGCCTTTCCCATATGACGACTGCGCGGACGTGTAGCTGTGCCGGGAGCTTTGGTGCAAGCGTTTGTTGCGTCTAAAATCGATGGCGAGACCCGGACGCGGGAGAAATCGGGTTGTTTTGTGGAGTCGCAACCGCCACGGATCCGGCCTAAACGTTGAACTTGAAGAGCAGGACATCGCCGTCTTGAACGACGTACTCCTTCCCTTCCATCCGGTAGAGACCTTTTTCGCGCGCCACGGCGACCGACCCGCACTTGACCAGGTCGGCATAGGCAACGGTTTCTGCCTTAATGAAGCCACGTTCAAAATCGGAGTGGATGACACCAGCCGCCTTGGGAGCGGTATCGCCCACGTGAATTGTCCAGGCCCGCACCTCCTTTTCCCCCGCAGTGAAGTAGGTCCTCAAGCCCAACAGTTGGTAGGTGGCTTTGATGAGCTGACCAACCCCGGACTCCTTGACCCCGAGTTCGGCGAGAAACATTTTGGCTTCGTCTTCGGCCAAATCCACCAGATCACTCTCAATCTGAGCGGAAATGACCACGGCTTCGCAGGCCAGATGCTGGCCGACGTATTCTCGAACCTTCTTGACGTAGGGATTCTGGTCGGCAGTGGCCAGGTCCCCTTCCTTGACGTTGCAGGCAAAGACGGTGGGCTTGTCGCTCAACAGAAAGAACGGGCGGGACAAGGCTTTTTCCTCGGGACTGAGTTCGAGGGTGATGCCGGGTTTTCCAGCGTCGAGATGCGGTTCCAGTTTGGCCAGCACGGCATCTTCTGCCACGGCGGCCTTTTCACCTCGTTTGACCTCCTTGGCGATGCGTTCGCGGCGCTTCCGAACGACATCGAGATCGGCCAGGATCAATTCCATGGTGATGACCTCAATATCGCGGACAGGGTCCACCGATCCGCTGACATGGTGGATGTCGGCGTCTTCAAAACAGCGCACGACCTGGACGATGGAATCCACTTCGCGGATGTGGCTGAGGAACTTGTTGCCCAAGCCTTCGCCTGAGGCGGCTCCGGCGACCAGACCGGCGATATCGACGAACTCGATGGCAGCGGGAATGATCACGGAAGTCTTGGCGATCTTGGACAAGACCTCCATCCGATCGTCCGGCACGGTGACAACGCCGACATTCGGGTCAATGGTGCAGAACGGGTAGTTGGCCGCCTGTGCCTTCCGTGTCCGGGTCACGGCATTGAACAGGGTGGATTTGCCAACGTTGGGTAGTCCGACGATTCCAGCTTTGAGCATAACGAGGGCGGGAGCATGGCGGCTACGGCCAACCGGGCAAGGCGGAAGCGGACGAGATTCAAGCGATTCCGGGTGATTCAGACCCAGTTCCGCAACACTCCAAAGGCAGCGATGATCCCTCCGGCAGCGACCCAGACCCATTTCGGAAGGTGGGGCCAACGCCACCAGCGTCCGGTGCTCCGGCCCCTGATCTCGCGGGCGAACAGCCATGCCGCCCCGGGAGTCAGGAGGACAGCCAGCGGGTTTTGTTGCCAGGCTTCCGTCAGATTTCCATGCAGCAAAGCATGTGCAGCCCGGGTGCCGCCGCAGCCCGGACATTTCCAGCCGGTCAGTTCATGAAAAGCGCAGCGGGGATAGAAGAACTGTCCCGCGGGCTCATAACGCCAGAGAACAACCAGGACAAGGGCCAGAAAAATTCCCATGGTCGGTCCAACCCAACGTTGTGGGATTGGAGCGAGGTCCGGACGGGAAGATGAGAGGACGGGCGGAGCCGGACTCATGGCCATTCCTCATCGATAATGCCGCGCGATGGACGGACGGGTTAGTAAAGTCAGTGCCCAGATTCCGAGCGGAATCCCGATGCAACAGCAACAGCCGCCTATGCACGGAATCATGGCGAAAACAGCCCCGGCAATGGCCATGCTGCGGGAGCCCAGACGCTTCATTTCGATGGCTCCCCAGAGCACCATGGCGGCAATGGCCAGACTGAGAATCGAGTCGGCATAGTTGAGGCCCTTGGGCATGTTCATCAGGGATTGCATGAACTTGGCTACCTCGGGGGGAATTCCCTGGGTGTTGACCGAGGTATAACCCGACTGGAACCATGTGGAGTTCCATTCCGAACCGACACCGGCAAAGAGCAGCTTTAAAAAATCGGCCAGCAGGGATAATCCGCCATAAACCGCGAGGAGGACGGCGGGTATTTCCACGGCGGCCCGGGCTTCGGCCCGCCCCCCCTCCGATGACTTCGCCACCTGCCCCGGGGCACCTTGCATCAGCGGTGGAGGAGTCTCGATGGCCAGCAGGCATCCGGAAAACTCGGGATAGGTGCCAAGGGCGCGCCATTCGGTTTCGCCCTCTTTAAAGACCAGGGAGGTTCGTTCGAGTCGCCGTTCGCGAATCCATTGTGCGATTTTATCGGCGTCTATCGGGCCGTATTCCAATCCGTCGCCACCTCGAATGCGGTACATAAATCAGGATTCAGCGGGCAATTCACCCTCCGGTTCATCGGCGGGCCTGTAGGTATAGCGCATGGCGACAAACACGAAAGCAATCCCGACGAGGGCCAGCAATCCAGAATAGAGCCAGAACTGGTTCTCTCCAGAAACGTAAAGAATTTCGGCGCCATCAGGATTGCGACTGCGGACATTCAATTCGACCAGTTTCGCGACACCCAGATTTCCGGCGGCAACCGTCAGCAGCCAAAAGCTCATCAGTGTACTGCGCATCTTTCGAGGGGCCTCTCGAAAGGCAAATTCCAATCCGGTATTGGAAACGAGGACCTCGCCTGCCGACAGAATGAAGTAAGGCCAGAACTGCCAGACGACGGAGATTTTCTCGCCGGCATCGAGGCGGTGCTGCAGGAGGGCAATCCAGACGAACGAGGCGGCGGTCAGGAACAAGCCCACCGACATGCGACGAAGCGTGGTCACTCGAAGGCCCAAACGCTCAAGACCCGGGAACAGAAGGTAGCTGTAGAAGGGTACCAGAAAGAGGATTTGAATGGCATTCATGGCCTGCATCTGCTCGGCACCCAAAGTGTCCCCCAGCATCCAACCCAGAGCCCATCTCAGCCAATCGGGCAACGGATACGGAATCATCCGGGCCCCCTGGGTCACCCAGGTGCTGTTGCTCTGGTCGTAAAGAGCCCAGAAGAATGGAATGAGGGCAAACACCCCGGCCACCCGACTCGCCGCCCGCGCTCCCTCCATGTCGGATTCGGAGTACTTGCGGTGGCAGGCATCCCAAAAGCCTTTTCCTGGACGACGATCAGACTGGTGGATCAGGGCATAACCGAGCATTTCCCAAAAACCGCCGCTGGTGTTTCGGGATGGCGGCACATGGAGGTAACGTCGACGGCCGGACCAGAAAATGACCGTGGCCAACGCCATGAAAATGCCCGGGACTCCAAACGCCCAGCCATATCCATGTTTGGCGGCAATCTGGGGGACGGCTAGAAACGCAAAGGTGGAACCAAGGTTGATGCTCCAGTAAAAAAGTGCGTAAGCGCGTTGGACGGCCCCGGCGGTTGCTGCTCGGAACTGATCCCCCATAAATGCAGAGACGCATGGCTTGATACCACCCCCTCCGAAAGCAAGCAGGGTCAGGCCGGTGTAGAGGATGGTTAACTTGGAGTCGACAGAATGGGTCAGATCGGCCATGGCCATGACACCGTGTCCAGCACAATAGAAAAGCGATATATAAAGAATCGTTCGGTAGCGCCCCAGCCATCGATCAGAAATCCAGGCTCCGATCAATGGGGTGAAGTACACCCCGGCCTTGAAAAAGTGGGAGATTTTGTGTCCGGCTGAGTCACCCTGGCCCAAATGCCGCGTCACATAGAGGGTCAGAATGGCAATGACACCGTAATAGCTGAACCGTTCGCAGGCTTCGTTGCCGACGATGAAGAAGACTTGGCCCGGCATCTTTTCCGTGGCGGACACCCGGGCAGGCGGATTGGAAGTCACTGGTAAGGCAGTATCCGCAACCCTTTGCAAGGGCAAGCTTTGAGGCCGGAAACCCGTGGAAATTTTCCCCTTTGGCCAGGATATCCATCGGCTTTGTCTGGAACCCCCGGCCACAAATCCCACTCTAGCACTGGCGTTTCCTTCTCTGTGAGGTGGCGGCACCCGGAAATGAAAAATGGATGTGAACCCGTGTAAGGAAAAACGGGAAGTCACGACCACCCCGCAGGCAAGTGACCTTTGCCAGACCCAAATGACCATTAATGCATCACGGCCTTCGGCTTCCGGTTACCCGGTGCCCGGGCGTAATTCCGAGCCCGGCCACGATCTGCAACCCACCGTTTCCCATTCGCGGGTTGTGAAGGCAGCCATGGAACTCCTGTTACAGGGAGAAAGCCTCCTCGCGGGCGTTGATTCGGCCAGCTACGCGCGTCGCGTCCCCATGGTCTTTAACGGCTCGATCGGAGGTCATTACCGTCACTGTCTGGACCATTTTTCATGCCTGCTCCATCGAGGCATCGAAGGGGTGATTGATTACGACCATCGCGAACGAGATGGGCGAATCGAACAAGACCCCGTGCATGCCCTGGCGGCAACCCGGCAATTACTGGCCGGCCTTCAGGACCTGGACCCGTCCGTACTCGAACAATCCGTCATGGCCAGATGCGAGGTCAGCTACGAATCCGGAGATTCACCGGTGACCGCATCCACGGTCGGTCGCGAGTTGGTCTATGCCATTGCTCATGGGATTCACCACTATGCCATGATCTCGGTCATCGCCCGCTTGCAGAATATCGGGCTACCCGAAAATTTCGGCGTGGCCCCTTCCACGGTGGCGCATCTTAAAAAACTTTCCTCCGACTGACGGATGAACCTGTCCACCCCAAATTGGGGATGGCTTCCTCCAGCCCTGGGCGACTGGCCACCCCTTCTGCAGGCGCTGACACTGGGATTGGCCACCTTCGTTCAGGAAGACGTCCCAACGCTGACGGCGGCTCTTCTTGCAGCGTCCGGTGCCTTGTCCGCCACTGCCGGGTTTTGGGGCTGTTTTCTGGGCATCTGGTTTGGTGACCTGCTTCTATTTGGGTTGGCGAGGGGTTTGGGCCGCCCGGTCCTCGGTCTGAAATGGGTCAGCGGTCGATTGAGCGCAGGGCAACTCGCCGAAAAAGAGGCTTGGTTTGCCCGCCGGGGCACCTGGTTGCTCATCAGTGCACGGATGATTCCGGGGACCCGACTTCCGACGTACCTTGCGGCAGGCCTGCTTCGCTGGCCCGTCGGACGATTTTTTGCTGTCACCGGCGCGGCGGCATTGGTTTGGACTCTGGCCTGGTTTGGCCTGGCCTTCCTCCTCGGAGACCAACTGAAGGTATTCTGGGCGCGGTGGCATGATTTCGCCTGGCTTCCGCTTGTTCTTCTGGCCTTGGGTTGGGGTTCCTACCAGGTCTATCCGAGGAAAAATCGCCCAAGCTCATTTCTCAGACCCACCCTCACGTGGTGGAGTCGCTGGCTCCGATGGGAATTTTGGCCCGCCTGGCTGTTTTATCCACCCGTTGTCGCCCGGTACATCTACCTTTCGATCCGCCATCGCAGCTTCACGTTGCCGAGCGCCGCCAATCCGGGAATCGCCTACGGAGGCCTGGTGGGTGAATCCAAAATCGCCACCTTGAAAGACCTGTCGGCCTCCAGCCCCGAATTCACCGCCGAAGCCTGGTACCTGCCTGAGGGGTCGCTGCCCGAACGGATAAGCCAGTGGAAAACCCGCATCGATGAGCATCAATTGGGCTTTCCCCACATCCTCAAGCCGGACTTGGGGCAAAGGGGATTGGGGGTGAAATGCATCCGCAGCCAGGAAGAGGCCATTGCGTACCTGAAGGCCAATCCCTCTCCGTTGATCCTGCAACGCTATGTGGCAGGACCACTCGAAGCCGGCATTTTCTACTACCGGTTTCCCGGAGAGGAACGGGGGCATATCTTTGCGGTCACCGAGAAAATCTTTCCCGCCATCATCGGGGACGGCCAAAGCACGATTGAAGAGCTGATTTGGTCCGATAAACGGGCGCGATTTATGGCAAATCGATATCTTTCCCGGTTTGCGGATCGACAGAACGAGGTCCTGGCATCGGGTAAATCTCTTCGGTTGGTCGAGGCTGGCAATCATGCCCAGGGATGCATTTTTCGCGATGGCGCCCATCTCGCCACGCCCGCCTTGGCGGCCCGAATTGATGAAATCTCCCGGCGTATTCCGGGATTCCATATTGGACGATATGATGTGCGTTATGCAGATGAAATGGCGCTGGCTGAGGGCCGGGATTTCAAGATTTTGGAACTGAACGGAGCAGCGGCCGAAGCCACAAACATCTACGACGCCCGATACTCTGTCTTCCGGGCCTACCAGATTCTCTTTCGTCAGTGGGCCCTGGTATTTGAAATGGGTTCCGCCAATCGAGCCCTCGGGCATCGTCCCTGCGCTCCGGCTGCCCTGCTCCGGGCATGGCGCGATGCTCGAGCCTTGTTTGATCGTTATCCTCTGGCCGACTGAGCATTCGAGTATGTGCTCTGTCACACTATGGACACGCTCCAGGGGATATCTCCTAGGAATGAACCGTGACGAGTCACGCACACGGATTTCGGCTCTGCCCCCCGAGAAGGAAAGTGCCCATCAGCGTCAGGTGATCAGCCCCAGAGAACCAGAAGGTGGAACCTGGATTTCGATGAACGACTTCGGGGTCGGTTTTGCGCTGGTCAATTGGTACTCCCATCACCGATTGGCAAGCGCACCAATCGTGTCTCGCGGCAAAATCGTGCGCACGCTCCGGTCGGCAATTCACCCCGACGAAGCCCGGAGCCTACTGGCCCAATTTGATTTGAATCATCTGAATTCGTTCCGCCTGATAGGAATTTTTCCCGAGACTGAAACCGTCCTCGAATGGCAATGGGGAGGGAAGGAACTGCTGGAAATGGAACATCGTTGGGCTCCAACCCAGTGGATTTCGTCGGGATGGGATGAACCGGGCGCTCAACGCACGCGTTCCGCTGTTTTTGAATGCTTCCGGGAGGATTCTGATGCCGGAACAATTCCATGGCTCCGAAAACTGCATGGTTCCCACTGCGACGGACCGGGACCGTATTCGACCTGTATGCACCGTGAAGATGCCGCGACCGTCAGCTACACCGAAATCGAAGTGGACACGACGGGCGGCGAACTCCGGTACCTTAGCGGCCCACTGTGCGAATCGCATGAGTGGTATTGCGACCGGCTTCTCAAACCCGGCGGTTCGACCTCCGTTTTCCCGATAGAAAATCAGCCAATCGGCAATTCGGGGAACCAGAGTGGATTGACCGGCGCCACCGAAATTGGTTCCAGCCATCGTCACTCCGCGGAAGTCTCAACCTCGCACCGATTTTGATGAACACCTCCAGCACATCCTCCCCCCGGACCGACAGTGGAGAAAAAGGTCGCCGACGCCGGACCTCGTGGTTTTGGTTCGTCCTTCTGTTGCTTGTAGCAGGGGCGTGGCCGTTCCGGGGAATCTTCCGACAAAGCCTGTTGGAACGGACCGCCCTGATTGCCGAGGCACCCTCTTCGGACGTGGTCTCCCAGACCATCGAAGGCTCTCCGGATCCGGCAGCGGCGATTCTGGCCGCGTGGTCCAGTGGCTTTGTTGTTCCGCGCACGGTGGCACTTCAGGTACTGAATCAACTTCTTCCGCGTCTTAAACCTCTGCCCCAAAACCTTCAGGAAATGATTCTATCGGCGTCCTTGGACCCCGATAACAGCGTCCGTGAATTGGCTCTCGGGCTGCTCGGGCAAATTGGGCATCCCCAATACACCCAGGTGCTCGCCAGCCAGCTCACCAATGCAGACCCTGAAATCCGCCTCCTGGCACTTCGCCAC
This sequence comes from uncultured Verrucomicrobiota bacterium, assembly GCA_903896505.1. Classification (GTDB taxonomy): domain Bacteria; phylum Verrucomicrobiota; class Verrucomicrobiia; order Limisphaerales; family UBA9464; genus CAILNN01. Next base: position 10,811 of record CAITXU010000102.1, read on the forward strand.
CTCAAGGACCTGCCGGGGTCCGCGGGGGTACCGATGGCCGCCAGTCAATTGGACGCAGACGATCCGCGAGTGATCGGTACGGCACTGAATCTGTTGGGTCGGTGGACACAGCAGGATTTTGGGGTTCGACTCGCCGACACGGTATCCGTAAATCAGGAGATTCGGGGACTGCCAGAGTTCAAGCCGACGACCCGGGAGATGGCCCTGGCCGGAGCCGTTCGCGCCAAGCGATGGCTGGCAGAGCATGCTTCGGAATTTCCGCTGATACCCCCCGGTGGGTCAGGATCGAATCTCCCACCTGCTTTGACACTGGATGCAGGTCAAATGGAGCTTCACTTGATCGACGGAAAAATCGTTCACCTGAGTGATTTTCGAGGGCACCGGGTTATTGTGAATTTTTGGACCACCTGGTGTTCGGCCTGCGTGGCCGAAATACCGATTCTGGCCGAACTACAGCGGCGGCATCCCGATGATTTGGTGGTGCTTGGAGTTTCTCTGGATGGAGTACCCGATGAACACGGGCATGTCGGCGGACATGACGTTCATCCGGGGGAAGAAGGCCATGAGGAGGCACCGACACTCAAGGAGTTGCAAAAACAGGTGGCGCGGTTTGCTGAACGCCGAGGGATGACCTACCGCGTCGCCATGGACCCCAAGAACCTGATCGGGGGACGATTCAACGGTGGGGAACTGCCCACAACCCTCCTGATCGATGCCCATGGTCGGATTCATCGCCGGTTTATTGGTGCCCGTGAGGCATCGGTTTTTGAGGCGATGCTCGCTGAACTTTGATGGTGGGAACCCATCGGTTCTAATGGGAGGAGCTTGCCGACGGCTGATTCGGCGAAGCCCAGGAAATGAGGCACCACTCAGCCCACCTACGGAACCTGCACGCGGTAGACGCGACCGGGAAAACTCGCGGCTGAATTGTCGGAAAAGACGGCAGAATTATTCGTCAGGGTGAGCGTTTGGAGTGGTGTCCAGTGCTTGAGATCGGTCGAAGCGACGACGGTGGCCGTGGGCACGCCAACCGCTGAAACAAAGAACTGGAGACTGCCGTCCGCGTGCCGGACGACGGAAGCGCGATCGATCACGGGAGGATCGATCAGGCTGAACGTGCCGGTGCTGATCCCAGACACCGATGGATTGTTCGCACTGGAGACCTTGATCGAGTAGTCATTTCCCGGCGCTGCCGTCAGATCGGCCTGCCATTTGAAAGCGACGACGCTCGGAACCGTCTTGATGTTTTTGACAAAAACGCCGGCCTTGTAGAGATCGAGCACCACATTTTCCGGAGTATTGTCCTCCCATTGAATGAAATAGGAGATGCCTCGCTGAAGGGCCACGCCATTGCTCGGGAAGGTCACCGAGATTGAGGGGGGCACGGTCGCGAACGAACTGGACGCCCAATCCGATGTGCCGCCGTCATTCGATGTGTTGACCCGCCAATAATAGGTGGTCCCCGGGGCAGCGTTGGTGATTGCAAACCGGGCTTCAATCAGACCGTCGGCGTCAATGATGTTCGAGCCGAATCCGGCATCCTGCGAAAGTTGAAAGTGGTACGACGCTGCAAATCCCTTGGGGGACCAGGTGAGCGAAATAGGCAACATCTGATTGACCGAATAGGTCTTTCCCACCTCGACCGCGTCCGTCACTCGGGTGACGAACTGATTGGTGGAAAGAACATCGGGCGCTCCCAAAATGGGCGGGTATGGAATTTCGGCGATGTCGGGAAATCCAAGGGCAAATTCCCCGAAATCGGTCGTCGGCGCGAGTATCTGGCCAGTCGCAAAATTGTAGGTGGTTGAGAGGGGAACAAAAAGGCCCTGCCCGGGATAGGGACGGAAGTAGACCGTCATTGAAGCCGGGGTCTTGATCTGAAAAGCGGTTACGTTGAACCCGAGCGTGGCCGATATGCCCTGCATCCCGACCGGTGTCAATCGAACGCGGACAGGAAGCAATTGCGGAGCCTTTCCGACGAATTCCGGTACTAATGGAGAATATGGCTGTCGGGCAACCGTCAACGAATTATATCCCTGACTCACCTGTCGATCGACATCCATGGTCACACCGGTGTCTCCATTCGAATCGCTGAAGACGTAATGGCCGCCGTCGGTGATTTCCGGGATCAAAACCGAGGTATGCTGGGCACTGGTCGGAAATGGAATCCGGAAAGCGCGATAGGAATCGACGGTCGGATCATTGAACTGAAGTTCCCAGACCTTTGATCCATCGGGAGCGACCTCAGTCACATCGGGGCCGGTGTACCCCGGAGTCAGGGATGTTCCCCAGCCGATGAAAGTGTTTCCATTGGGCAAACGCTCGGCACTACCCCGGGCCACAGCGGAGATGTTATTGGTGGGAACCCACGACCAGACATAGGTGGCCACCTTGTTCTTTTCATCCAACTTATACTCCTGGGCGCGCGAGGGACGACCGGGTGCTGTATTGTTATACAACAACACATTGCCGTTCGGCAGCCGATGAAAATCGTGTCCGAGGAAGGCAAACACCCCCTCCTGTTGACTCACTCCGACAAACTTAAACTGATTAAATGGTCCGCCCAACCGCCATCGAACCTCCCCGGTCTGACGGCTGACCTTCATAATCTCCTGGACCGTTCCGACAAAGAGATCACCGTCATCATCTGGACGGAGGACGTTTTCATGCCATGCCGAAACAAGATTACCACCGGAGGTTGTTCCCCAAAAATATTCGTTGTTCTTGAAATGGTCCCAACTCCTCCATTGCCAGACAACCTGGCGTTTGGAATCCAACTCCTGAACCACCGCGCCTGAGACCTCAGCCCTGGGGTAACCGCCGGAAACGACCGCGCTCAAATCCCGAAACGTCGTGTAATACCCCATCATCAAGGCATGGCCGTTCGAAAGCAGCTGGAAGTCGTGAGACTCAGCCACATATCCATTGCCCATTTGGAATCGACCAATCTCATTGAGTTGGTCGTCTACCTGAACACCGTACGTGTTCCCCCCTCCGGTGTAGGTCAAAAAGCTCATGAATTGCTGATAGAAAAGCGTGCCGTCGGACAGCAGCTTGAAATCGGCTCCATAAAAATCACCGGGCTTCTGGAAGCCAATCTGCTTGTAGGCCACCGGTGAGCCGTCATTGTTCAACACCATGATGTAGGTCGGGGCCCCCGCCAGCACGTTGGCATTGGGACATGTGGCCAACAAAACCGACCCCGGACTGACGGCGGACGGATTGTAAAGATGGGTGGTGATTGCTGGAAAGTCGGGAGGAAGTCCGCCCAGGGCACAGATACCTCCGGGAAGGATCAGGCAGAAGCTTAAGGTCAGTCGTCTGATGTGATTCATGTTTGGTAGTCGTTCACGCTGCAAATTTCAACGAAGACAAATCTTTTTTAAATACGCTTACTTTCCGGTCCAGTTCTGACCGAGGACATCCAGATCGCGGAGATTCATCTGACCATCCGCATTCAGATCATAGATTGACCCCGATTTCAGCCAATCGCCAGTCAACGTCTTCAGGTCCTGCCAGTCGACCCGACCATCCCGGTTGAAATCCCCGGGAGCCACCCGAACCAGAGATACATTTTGGAAGAACAGGTCACCAACAGAGGGACCCACATTCAAGGTCAGGATGGCACTGGAATCGGTCGGTAGATTCATCCTGAAGGAATAGCGAAAATGAGTCTTGGCCGTTGTCAAAGACACAAACCCGATTCGGGAGTAATCGGTGTATGGGGAGGTGGCCTGTTGAAGCTTGGGTTGGATAATCCGGGATTTGGACGCCCACGCATCGAATTCAAGGAGATACGTGGCATCCTGGATGAGTGTGACTCCCGATTGCTGCAAGCCCACGCTCGGGATTGAGGCACCAGCGGTGGTCAAGGAAAGGTGCGCGATACCAGCAGCGACCGACCAGGAACCCGCCGCAGTGTCCGTTAGGGCCAACCCCCAATTGCTTTGACCTTGGGAAAAGTCACCATTCACAATTCCATTCTGCCCGGGACGAAGCAGATTCACCTGGATGGACTCCTCATTGGAATAGTTCCCTTCCACTCCCTTGCTGTTGACCGCCGTCACGCGGAAAAAGTAGGTCTGCCCGTTTTGCAGATTGGAAAGGGCTTTCCGGGTGACGCGGGATTCACCGAGAAGAGTGGTGGATGCCGGGCTGGTTCCGCCGTAAATCTTGTAGTAGGCCACGTTGGTGTCGCCGAATTGATTGAACGTCAGTGTGATGTTGTCGGGATTCGGCTCGATGATCAGGTACGGTTCGGTGGCCACACCCTTCCATGGGCATCTCCAAACGCGATAGGCCTCAAACCCGTCCACCCAATTCATTTCAAAGGCTTTGGTTCCATCCGGTCGCACCTCGGTCAGTTTGGGGAGATTCCCCACCGCCCAGTTGATGAGGGTGTTTCCGTTGGGGAGTCGTTGTGCGTCACCCATGTAAAACGAATAGTAGTCTTGAGTCGGGATTTTCGGATATTGCCAGACGACCGTGGCCGTCATCGCCACCGGATCGACCATGTATTCCACCGCGCGCGATACCGAGGGATTATGGAGGTCACCATTGTCAAACAGGGTGTAGTGATTGGTCCCGATGGATCGGATGGCGTGCTGATTCCGGGGTCCCTGCAACGGATCGTTGACGAAAGTCATCTGGTTATTGTTCCCCCCCAACCGCCAGATAAACTGTCCCGTATTGCGATCGATCTTGGTGACTTCGCTCAGGCTGCGACTTGAAATGAGGATGTTTCCGTCCGTGTCCACATCAATGGCGTTGATGTGTGGGAAATCAAACCCACCACCGGTGATATCGATAAACTGGGCTTGATCCCGGACGTAAAAATTATCCCAAGATCGCCATTGGAAAATCAGCTCATCGTTGGCGGTGAACTCCTGGATGATCTGCTCAGTAACCCCGGCCGACGGATTTCCGTTGGGGATGAAGCGGCTCATGTCAACCGTCTCGCCTCGGAGACCAATCAAAAAGTAATGCCCATCGGGTAGAACCTGGAGCTCGTGCTCATCGACTCCGTAGCCGTTGTCAGCCCAATACGTCTTGATCAGGTGGTAGTTGGTGTCGAACCCGTTGAAATGATTCCCATTGTCGCGCGCCAGCATGGTCAGAACGCCGTTCTTCTGGACCTTCATGTCCCGGCGCTCGTCCGGCATTCGCGCATACCAGACCGGGGAGCCGGAATTGTCGAAAATGACATTATACGGGTGCCCTCCACCGCCACGGTTGTCGAGAAAGATCAGATTCGTATCTGGGTGATCGTTGACGGTGATTTTAATCCTAGGGAAGTCACCGGGCACCGAGACCCCGTTGGGAAAGGTTGGGACTGGAGCTGAAGACAGTCGGGGTCGATTCGCCAAACCAATCGGTCGTGGCCCCGTACCGACGGTGGAGGGGCGTGGATAGGCCTCCTGCGGGG
>CAITXU010000103.1 GCA_903896505.1 uncultured Verrucomicrobiota bacterium
CCTTGTCCCTCAGGATTCTCGCGATGTCCCCCAGCGTCACGGCTCGCGATCTCTTGTCGCCCAGGCTTTCGTAGACCTCCAACGCTTCCCGGTGGAGCTTCAGCGCCTCGTCCACCTCCCCCTTGGCACTCAGGATTCTCGCGATGTCCCCCAGCGTCACGGCTCGCGCGCTCTTGTCGCCCAGGCTTTCGTAGACCTCCAACGCTTCCCGGTGGAGCTTCAGCGCCTCGTCCACCTCCCCCTTGTCACTCAGGATTCTCGCGATTTCTCCGAGTACAATCGCCTGCTCGCGCTTTCCCGGCAACAGCGGCAGGGCTGCTTCGAGACACTTCATGGCTTCTTCGGGACGCCCCTGCGCATGCGACGCCCGTGCCTCATCCAAGAGAACCGCACCCTGTTCCTCAGATTGGTCGACTTGTCCCCCCGCAGCCGCATCCAGCGCACGTTTCCTTAGTTTCGTCGCGCGGTGCACTTCTCCCACTGCCTGGAGGCGGGCAGCACTGGTCCGCAGCAGGCTCACCGACGGTGTCACTGACACCGCATCCAACTCGGCGATGGTCCGTTGCGCCCATTCTGCGGCTTTGCGGAACTCAAATCGCTCCTCAAGATGCCTGAGTGCACTGACCGCTGTCGCCGCCAGTACAATCGCATTGCCGCAGCAGAGGCTCAGCCGGGCCAGTTCCAGGTCCAGTCGGGCCGGGCGCTTGGTCTTTTCTCCTCCCCAGCTCTTAAAAAGGTCCTCCACCACACTCCCTGCCAGATCCTTCCTTTCCTCCTCACTCAGCTCCCCGGCCAGCGGTCCCACCAGAGGGGTGATCATCACCGATTCTCCCGCTCCCCCCATCGCCTCCGGATACCGGTCCCACAGGCCCAGAGCCACCAACCGCTCCAAATCCTCCCTCCGGTCTGCCGCCCCGGCCTTCGCCGCATATCGCTGCATCACGCCCATGGGGATGGGCTCCTCCAACAGCCTCGACACCCTCAGCAACTCCTTTTGATCGTCCTTCAACAGATCAATGAATTTACCCACCGCCAGATTCTCAAAGAATTGAAGGACCGTCTCCTCCGTGGGCAGGTTTCCCTTTTCCAGGAACTCCTTCATCTGTTCCAGACAGCGGTCGCAAGACTCAGGACTCTCCAGAGCCAGCGAAACGAGCAGGTTCTGCAGGCGAGGATTCCCCCGCGCCCGCTCGATGATCCCCGCCTCCCGAACCTGCAAGGCATTAAGCTCTATTGCACTGTAGTTTCCCGATTTCTCCCGCCGTAACGCCGTCACCTGCTTGCGTGATTCGTACTCCTTCATCGGTACCAGGTTCAACCACAGGAGCTGCTGTTCCACGTTGCTGCCCTCCTCCGTCAACTGGAACTGATGCCGGCTGGTGAACAAAAGTCGTGATCGGGTATCCGCCACCGTAAAGGCCCTGATGACAGCCCGCACCGCCTCGGTACAATGCTCACGAACCCGGTGCCACCCCTCCGCCCGCTCCTCAAGCGCCAGCTCAAAATTATCGATAACCATCAGGATCGGCCTCTCCATGCTGGTCGTTCGCCCATTCTCGTCTATTTTCAGGTCCCGGCACGGTCCCGCCAGTATCTCCATCAGCGCTTCAAAGAGTCGTCCGGGATCCCGGCCCACCACCTCCCGGTGCTTCTCCACCAAGTCACCCACCCGAGGCCAGCCCGTAAACTCTCGAAACTTCTCCAAAATATTGGGCGCATCGTAGAGCTCGAACACCACCACCAGCTGGTGGCTATGCTCCAGTCGCTGCGCCACTCGCGCCGCCAGACTCGACTTTCCCCGGCCCCCTTCTCCGTGGATCACCACCCCGGCATGGTCACAACGGGGCTTCCCAAACTCCCTCAATATCTCCTGCAACTTCCGTCGCCGCCCCACAAACTCCGTTTCACTCGCCACAGAGCTTCGGTGACTTTTGGTGTCCAGAAACGCCTGTACTGCCCGTCGTCCCTGCCGGTGGCGACGAGAACCGCCTGCGACAGCCAACACTCCCCCACCCTTGGGCCCGAGATAGAGCCGGGCCAAATGCCAGTCCTTGGACCTCCCCAAGCCCAGTCTCCGGTCATGAGCCAGCTCCAGTCGCGCACGCGCCACCGACTCCACCAACTCCAATCCCGATGAGAGCCTCCGATACAAGCCTGCGGCAAACAGGCTCGCCTCCTGATCGCTCACGGAGCCGCTCCACCCCAATACCGCTGGCTGCCCTCGCACACACAGCCCCCGGGACAGCGACTCCACCAACTCATTGGACTCTGCGCTCTTGCACGCCGAGAGAAACACCAGCCTCGGCGCATGTTCCACCAGCTTCTGGAGTTCACTCAAACCGACATACTTACTCCGCCCCTCCACGTCCTCAAGCAACAGCCCCGGCTCAGGCTTTGTCTCCCCATGACAGGACACGTGGACCACCTCCGGCTTCTCCTGCTTCATCCCCTTGCACAACGACTCCAACGTCCCACTCTCATCCACAATCAAGTCCAGCTTCGTCTCATCCGTTACGCCCTGAATCGCCATCTCCTCGGCCTCATAGTCCAGTCGTTCCCGGTCGGTCAAATCCTCCGGTGATGCCGCCATGAAGAGTGTGCATAACAAGTTGGTGGAGGGTGCCGGTTCCTTCACAGGCTTCCCCAACCGACGCACTGCACAATAGACGATGGTATCCCGTATCCCCCAGTGCCCTCTCCCATCGGCGAGCAGTTCCCAAGGTGCTTCCAGGAATGCCACTTCCCGGGCATTCGGAGCACGACCCACCCGAAACTCGATCACCAGCGGCGGCTCCAGCACGGTGTTCACCGTGCTTTGCATAAGCCTCCCAGCCCCGTCCAGCCAGCCCAGCATCTCACTCCCCAGCTCCGCCAGTCGCACCCCCGAATCGGCCTTCCCCATGGCCAGATGGTACCGCCGAGTCCATCCAATGAATCGATCGAAATCAGCCTCGCTCAACCGTCTTCGTTCCGGCGGACCTCCCGACTCCAGCCCCATATCGAGCCAGCCCTCCGTTGTCAGTGTGGCGGTGATGCGTGTCATCCAATGATTTGTTAACTCCATGCTCAACCCCGCCCACACCCTCGTTCAAGGAATTTATCACCCGGGTTCCGACTCCCTCACGGCCCCTTGCCCCCGACAGGGAACCTTACCGGGACCCAGCGGGGAACCTATCCACGCCAACCTCAGGTGAACTGGGCCAGTGATGCGCGGCTGGACCCCTTTCCTCCAGGTCCCACCCGGACGGGTGGGCAGTGTTCGTGGGAGCGGGCCAGACCCTGCATCCGCGATAAGTCTATGAATCGTTCACTCCCATGCGAAACCGTTGCCTGCGGCTTCCTGTCGCCGTCCCCCACTCCATCCTCAGCAAGAGCACTTCACCGTCCGCGGTTGCACGACTCCGCATGGCACAGCCCAACGGTCGGCATGCCTCCAGGCTTGCCTAGGCCATCAATCCGTGAACGGACCAATTTGAAACCAATTCCGGCGGGGTCGTTTCGACCTGCAATGGCTTGATCGGTTCCGAACTAAACCTCCGAAACCAAAATTCAAATCCGGCGACTCTTGGATATTGTCAATCTATCTGATTATAGGCTGTCGTATGGAATTACTTCTTCTTTTACTTGTTCTTTCTCGTGGGATGCAGGACGACGCTCTAGGCATGATTATCGCCACCAGCCTGCTCATCTCGGCTTTGGCTGTTTTGATGTTTTGGCTGTGGACGTTCTGCTGGCCGCTCGTAATCATCATCGTGTTTCTACTGCTGCTCACCTCCCTTTGGATTTTACTCAGCTGATCCATTGTCAGTCATCCACGATCGGCCAGGAGGCAATTCTTTTACCCAAACGATTCAAACACGTTGTGGGGCAGTGGGATATACCACTGCCCCACAATTCCACGAATCTTCAGCCTCTGCAGTCTACAGGACACGACAGGGTCTCCCCAATGGCTCTCTTGGAATTCGGGTAGAATTCCAACGCCAAGCTCCAACCCGACACGCTCTCCATTCATCCATACGGAAAGCGCTTTGGATCGACGCGGGCGAGGCAAGGATCACTACTCGCCTTTTAGGTTCCCAGAGTTTCACGGCCAGACCAGCAGGCCCAGGCGATGGCCGCTCTGGGTGGCATCCGGGACGGCCTGGACCGGGCCGCCCAGGGTGGCAACGCCTCTGCCAAAGCCGCCCTCACCCGTCTGAGCACCATGAGTGCTCCCTGAACGCGACAAACCAGCGGTCCAAAACCAACCAATTGAATCAGAGCCACATCGGTAGGGCGAGCCTCCCGGCGAGCCGCGGCGGTCCGAACCACGTCTGTCACGCAATCCAGCTCCGGTGACATTCGGCCTGACTTCGGGCTTGCCACGGTGATTGGCCATGAAGTGTCGCACGCAGTGGCCCGGCATGGCGGTGAGCGCATGACCGAGGCGATGGGAATCCAGGCACTGGGAACAGCAGCCAACGCCGTCGTGGGAAGCTCGAAGTATGCCCAATATGCACCCTTGTTCCAACAGGTCTACGGGATTGGGTCACAACTTGGAGTGGCCCTGCCCCACAGCCGAAAGCAGGAATCCGAAGCCGACCATATCGGTCTCCTCTATATGGCCCGGGCAGGCTACAACCCGGAAGCGGCGGTCGATTTTTGGAAGCGTTTCGCTGACTATAATCGCCAGCATGGGGGAACAACTCCCTGGTATCTACGCACTCACCCGACAGATGAGGACCGGGTTGCCGCATTGCAGAAGGAACTTCCGACGCCCAAAGCTCAGTTCCGTTCGCCTTGAAATGAGATGGCGGACAGGCCTTCGGCGAGTTGTGCTGCCTGGCTCGTCAGGCCGATGAGGATGGTCTCTGCGATTCGTTCCGGAAATGCCTCAGGAATTTGGGTGCGAACCTCGGCGACGACTTTGGGCGTCTCGTCAACGACTTGGTCGATTATCTCACGCATCCCAGCAAACCCGCATCGCCTGGCCGTCTCAAGCCAATAACGGGATTCAATCTCTTGCAGGCGATAGTGACGATTCTTTCCCAGGACCGCCATCGCCATGGCCGCCTTGTGAGTCGATAATTTTCCTCGTCCGTGACCGATGACCGGATGGGCCGATAATACGTCATAGCGGGGTGTCAGCTCGTAGCTGCCTTGAGGCAGGAGAAAAACGCTGAAATTCTTCGCATGACCGTCGATGGCTGCGAGGAGCCAGAAGATCACCTGGGTGCGGAGAAAATCTTTCCGGTCCTGTTCAGCACGCGATGATCCTTGCAACAGGTCCATGATCGCGAGAATCCCCGGGCCACCGTCCACTTCGTACTTGATCCCAGGAGGGGTTCCCGTCGCCTGGCAGAGGTCCTCCTGGGGTAGTCGCAGCCACCAAGTCTTGTCCGATGACAACCTGCGGTCGAAGCGCTCGACGACGAGCACTCTAAAGTCGCCGAAATTCTCAATTTGCGACTCCGCCGTCGGCACTCCGTAGGCTTTTAGGATTCTTCCGCAAAGCCACTCGTTTTCAACCGAGGTGGACAGGTCGATACCCTGAGGACCGGCTCCAATCGGCAGCTTGAAGATATGCGTGGTGGGCGTGGTGCCGGTGGGTCGATGCCAGGCACTGTCGTGCCAAAGGAGGCCCGTTTTTTCCTGAGCCCCGGCGAGGCTGATTCGAAAATGATCACTGGCTGCCCCGTCGTTATCATTCCGATCTGACAGGGAACTGGTCAGCAAATCGGCGACTTGTATCTCATTGAGTCGTTCACCGGTTATCGTCGACAAATTTCCGGGAATCGCGTCCTCGGGAAGCAGTTGTAGCGCCCCGACGCAATCACGCCCGACCGCCTCCAGTAGATCAAAGGAACTGGTGCTGGTGGTCCGGAATCGGCGCTGAATCCTCTCGCGGATCGCGCGATTGTCGGGAAGCAGATTATCAAAGAACGACTCGACTCCCTCGCGGAACGGTTCGTTCGACGGTCGCAACGGTAGTGAAAGGGATATGGGTCGGGCGTGCGGGGAAGCAAGCCAACTGTCGGCGTAGACGAACGTGTGGCTACCCCGGGTACGAGTGTGCCAAAGACCGACGCGCTCTCCGTTCATCCAGACGGAAAGCGCTTTGGATTCACGCGGGCGAGGCATGGTTCACCACTTGGTCTTCGGATCGCCGGAGTTTCGAGGCCGGATCACCAGCTCAAGGTCCAAAGCCGACAGTATCCGGTAGATACGAGACAGGCTTGTGGTCGTCGGATTCGACTCTATTTGGGAGATTGCAGCCTGAGGCAGACCGCAACTGATGCCAACCGACTGCTGGGTGAGGTTCCATTCACGCCGGTAGCCGCGAAGGATGGCTCCCAATTGCTTTGGGGTGCGGGCAACGAAATCGCTCATATCTGTTAAACAGAATAACGTCGATATATCCGCTAAACAAGATAATCGTCACAAATACGGTAAAACGGATTTTCTCCTGCGGAGGGCCTATACCACCCTTTGTTTGTGGATAACGCCGACATCCGTTCTCAGCGGCAAGCCGCAAAGTTGGAGCGAATTCTCCATGAATTGACGGCGATCCGGTCGGAGATGCTGGCCGACTCGGTTCGGTCTGGAGAATCGATTTGTTTCGACGACGGCAGGATCGGCAGCGTGATCGAGAGGGTGGAGAGCGACTGGCGGAAGTGAGAGAAGAAATACTCTGGATTTGTAAGGCCGCCCATGTGCCGGCGATCTGGGCGACGCAGGTTCTGGAAACGTTGGCCAAGGAAGGCATGCCCTCCCGGGCTGAAGATGGCGGATTTATCTTCCTCACCACCAAGCGCCTGTCTCAAAGCGACGATGGCATCACGTTGACGGAGTCCCACGAGTCCAAGCCTCAAAGTATGGGTGCAAAGCTCTCGATCCCCATGCTGCTCCTGTTCAGAGGGGCGATCAAGAAGGCCCTCCTGCAGGACCTGACGGATATCAAATCTGCGGTTGAAAGGAAATGAGGGCCTGCGGCCAGACAATAGCAGGACGTCAAAATGGCCATCGTCCTTCTCCTGACTCTTTCGATATGAGCGGCGTGGAAGGAATTCCTCAGGCCACCGGGCGAGACGCCCGGGTTCCCGGGTAGGGGAGGCCCGTCATCCGGGATGAAACTGACGCAACGATTGATGCCCACCTATGAATTTGCCGATGAATCCTCGATCGGGGCGTCATCCAGGCCTTCATCCAACCCTTCTTCGACCGATTGAAGCGGACTTTCGCCCGGACCGATCATCACCACGAACTCGCCCTTGCGGGGTCGGCGTTTCCATTCGGCAGCCAGTTCAGCCGGCGTGCCTCGAAGCCATTCCTCGAATTTCTTGGTCAATTCGCGTGCCAGGACCACTTGTCGTTGGGGTAACAGTTCCACCAATTCCCGAATCAGGCGTTCGATGCGAAAGGGGGATTCATAGACGATGATCGTTCCTGGCAATCGGCCCAATTCACTCAATCGTCGGGCTCGTTGTCCCGATTTGTGGGGCAAAAAGCCTGCGAAATGAAATTCATCCGATGGCAGCCCACTGGCGGTCAAGGCCGCCACGAGGGCGCAGGCGCCCGGCACGGCTTCCACGGTAAAACCAGCAGCCAGGACCGCCTCCACCACCCGTGCGCCAGGATCGCTGATGCCCGGAGAACCGGCATCGGTCACCAGCGCAATCTTTTCGCCCGCCCGGAGGCGTCCTACAATCTCGGTGGACCGCTTGGCTTCGTTGAACTTGAAGTAACTCACCATCGGGCGCGAGATGGCATAATGGCGGAGTAAAATGCCCGTGTGCCGTGTATCCTCCGCAGCGATGAGGTCGCATTCGCGCAAAACGCGAATGGCCCGATAGGTGATGTCCTCCAGATTGCCAATCGGGGTGGCCACCAGGTAGAGAGTCCCCGGTTTCAAGGGGGGGAGAGAAGGAGATGGGCTGGTTTCCGTCGACATAGGCACCGTGCGGAATGGTTGCGTCCGGAAGGGAGCGGGGCGAGGCGAATCTCCCGGCAGGGACCGAATCCATCTTGGGACACCCTCGCGCCCTCTCAATTTGGGCTGGTCCGGAACGGTTCTTCGAGGCCCAATCAGGAAAAATCAACGGGTGCCATGAATCCCTCCCAGCGCATTCACGATCTTCCGGTGACCGAACGGCCCCGCGAGCGGCTGGCTGAGCGGGGGGCCAAAGCCCTGGGCGTTCCAGAGTTGCTGGCCATACTTCTGCGGACCGGCCTCAAGGGAGCGTCCGCCGTTCAGGTGGGACAGGCGCTGATGCAGCAGTTTAAATCCCTGGAAATGCTGGCGCGGGCCCCCTTGGAGGAGTTGCAAAAGGTCCGGGGTGTCGGTCGTGACAAGGCGGTCACGCTCAAGGCCGCCTTTGAACTGGCCAGTCGCCTCTCCCACGAGAGCCGAACGGAGTCCCCGCCCCTGGATAATCCGTCCGCTGTCGCGGACCTGTTGCGGGATGATTTGCAATCGTTTGATACCGAACGCCTGATGGTGGTCCTGTTGAACACAAGGCGGCGACTCATCCGGGTGGAAGAAGTTTCCCGGGGATTGCTGGACACGGTGTTGATTCACGCCCGAGAAGTCTTTCGTCCCGCCATTCTGGCCAACGCCCACAGTGTCATTCTGGCTCACAATCATCCTGGTGGGGACCCCTCGCCGAGCGACGCCGACATCCGGGTCACTCGCGACCTAATTCGGGCCGGGCATTTGTTGCGAATCGAGCTGCTGGACCACATCATCCTCGGGCGGCGCAGTCAGACCCGGACGCAGGATTTTGCCTCGCTTCGGGAATTGGGCCATTTCTACGACTAACCTCCGAATTGCATTCCTTGGAACCTCAAAAAATGGATGGGAACCGGATTCACCCGACGGCGGTCATACAACCGGGGGCCCGCCTGGCCTCGAACGTTCGGGTGGGGGCCTATGCGGTTATTGATGGCGAAGTGCAATTGGGAGAAGGCTGTGAGTTGGGACCCCACGTGTACCTGACGGGGCGGACGGTGATCGGTTCCGGAAACCGGTTTCACAGCGGCTGCGTGATCGGAGACGCCCCGCAGGACTTCAAGTATCAGGGCCAGGCCACCCGGCTCGACATTGGCAACGACAACACCTTTCGAGAGCATGTGACCATCCATCGCTCCAATCGACTGGAGGAGGCGACGGTCATTGGAAACGGCAACTACTTCATGATCGGCAGTCATGTGGGGCACAACTGCCAACTCGGCGACCAAATCACCGTGGCGGGCGGAGCGCTAATAGCCGGGCACGTGATTCTGAATCATCAGGCCTTCATTTCGGGGACTTGTCTGATTCACCAATTTTGCAGGGTGGGTCGACTCGCCCTGATGCAGGGCGGCTCGGGTATCAGCAAGGACCTTCCGCCCTTCTGCATCGCCCGGGGAAACAACGGGATTTCCGGGTTGAACACCATCGGACTGAGGCGGGCGGGCATATCCTCTGAGGATCGGCTGATTTTGCGGCGCTGCTACCACGTTTTATTCCGGTCCGGAGAGCGACTTCGGGTCGCGGCACATCAGATACTCGAACAGTTTCCCGGACATCCCCTTGTGGCCGAATGGGCGGAATTTGCCCTCAGCACACGAAGGGGACTTTGCACCGACCGAGGCCGGGGAGGGTCCGGAAGTGAATCCCAGGAGTGACCGCCGTTCGCTTCGATGATTCCGAGCCCGACTCCATCGGTCATCCAACCGCGTAAACACCAGCAACTGGCCATCGCCGAAGGGGCGGTTCTGGACGTCCGGCGTGCCATCTGGGTGCCGTCGGAACAGGTGCTTGCCGTGGCGGACCTGCATCTTGGGTATGCGTGGGCCCAGCGCCGACGCGGGCTGTTACTGCCCGTCGAAGGGGTGGAGGACACCGCAGTTCGGCTCCAGGAACTGATCGGTGACTATCAACCGCGTCAATTGGTGGTTCTAGGCGATATCGTTCACCAAGTGTCGCAGATACCGATGCTGGAATCCCTGCTTTCGGACCTCTGTCGGCGCCTGGCCCGCGACTGCGAGCTCGTGTTTTGCCGGGGCAACCACGACCAGAAG
The DNA here is from genome assembly GCA_903896505.1 of uncultured Verrucomicrobiota bacterium. Taxonomy (GTDB): domain Bacteria; phylum Verrucomicrobiota; class Verrucomicrobiia; order Limisphaerales; family UBA9464; genus CAILNN01. The sequence continues at coordinate 10,042 of CAITXU010000103.1, forward strand.
CTGGAAACGCTCATTGCGGCCCAGTCGTTGCCGGTCCGGTTGGTGGACGAATGGCATACCGGGAATTGGCGATGGCTGCACGGAGACCACCCGGAGTCGGTGAGCACCCTCCGATTGGAGTCCACGTCTTCGATGGTCGCCATGGGTCATGAACATCCGTGTCTCCGCCTCGAGGACGGCATGGCTTCGTCGATCAAGGTGCCGTGCTTTCTCGTCAGTGAGCGGTTGGTCATCCTGCCGGCCTTTTCTCACTGGGCAGCGGGAAGCGTCATTGGGCAGCGCCCATTTTTGGGGAGTCGGGCTCGAGAGGTCTCGTTCCAGTCGGTTTACGCCTGCATGGGCCATCGGCTCCTGGAGATGCCATGGAAGGCTGCACTCCGAGCCAATCATCCCGCCTCTTAGGTGGGACGTTTCAGGTCAAGGTTTCGGCGGACTTCCGGCGGCGGTACCATTGGTGACACCGCCCCAAAGGTTGGTCAGGGCGGGCCGATGCTTGATGGCATCGGCCATCAAGGCCTCAAACCGTTGTTTTTCATCCGGTGAAAGCCCCTCGATGGTCCTTTGGTAGACGTACTTCGCTTCAGCCCGTGCGACCGGGAGAAGTGGTTCCCAGAGTTTGCGCAAATGACGCTGACTTTCCCGGACAAGTGCATCGATTCGAACCTGCTCCGCTTCCGGGAGGTTCATGCCGCGTGTCGTCCTCCGTATTAAATCGAGCTGCTGCCATGGACCGGGCAATGCCGGGCCGCTCATCCGCCGCTGAACCACCATTCGAAGCCCGACCACACCTGTGGAAACTCCCGTGAAGTAGAGCAAAGCTGCGGCGACAATGAGCCTGGCTTGTTTCACAAGATTTCCCCTCCGGTTTCATCGATCGGCATTGCTATGGAATCTACCATCAAGCCCTGGTAATCCGAATCATCTCCATCCGATGGAGGAACAGCGAGGCTACCAAGGGACAAGATCATGACGACGCCAAGGCCCGACCACGTGGCCCTGAGAAATGTCCGAGTCCAAAGTGCCCAGGCATCCACTGGAGCCCGTAGCAGCCCGGGCTGCCGCGTCGACTTCAATGCCAGGACCTGCGCCATCACCTGTTTCTCAAAGCCGATGGGAACGGCGTCGGACGGTGAGTGGCTGCGGGCCGCTTCCATCAGTTTGGTTCTCAAATCGTTCATCACAATTGCCGTTCAAAATGGACGCTGTCAGCATCCTGTTTGTTACAAGTATTTCTCCCTATCCAGTCGTTCAATCAACCGCTTCATTTCCAGGCGGGCGCGGAAGGCTCTCACCTTGATGACCGGAACCGACCAACCGGTCAACGCCGCCACTTCCTTCACCGATTTGTCCTCCAACTCCAGGAGAGTGATGACCAACCGGCTGGCCGGAGAAAGGCGGTCGAGGACCCGCGCCACCAGGGTTCGGGCCGCATCGGCTTTACCATCCGCCCGGCCATCCGGTAGGGCTTGGCACTCCATCCAGTCCACCTCATCCCCCGAAAGTTCAGTTGAAGTGATCTCTCGGGAACGCTGGTGCTGCCGCAAAAAGTCGTAGCAAATACGGGTACCCAACCGCATCAGCCAGTGTTCAAAGGGGGCGTCGCCACGCCAGGTTTCCAGCCGCGTGTATGCCTTCAAGAGGATTTCCTGAACGATATCCTCCACCTCGTCTTCCCGGCGGGCATATCGGCGGGCCATGACAAAGAGCCGGGCCTGATACCGACAAATGAGTTCCTCAAAACGCTCCGTTTCACCGGATCGAACGGCATGGACCAGTTCGAGATCGGATGGAACAGCGGAGGGCTCCGGAAGCAACGACACAAGATTAGCACCAGGCTATTAGCGTACCAGACAGACCGCGTGGGAATTACGCGGCCGCCGTCCACACGGACAGCGACCGCGCACCCAGAACAGCGAAACCGCGATGTTGCCACAGAATCGCTGAATCGATCCGCCGACCTCCCTGCATGGCAGATCAGCCCTCCTTGGCGTGATGGCTTTGTTTCTGACCCCGATTTGCATTCCATCTTTCGAGACGGGCCAGTTGCCTTTGCTCCCGGTCGCTGAGCGACCCGGAAATCTGTTTTGATCTAAGCGACGCAAGACGCGCCTCCCGCTTCGCCCGTTGATGGCGGTGATGTCCCTTACCCACGTGGGTTCCCAAATGTTCGGTAGAAGGAAGCTTGCCTCCCGATTCAGGGGCGCCGCCAGAGGGGCCTGGTGTTTGCGCGTCAGCCATCCAGGGAAGGACGATGGCCATACCGAAAGCGAGCCCCGTTGAAATCCATTTTTTCATAGTGCACTGTTGTAGATCAGCGACCGCTCCCATGGAGCACAGTCTGGGTCGAGCAGACGGAGTCTTCTGCGGAAAGGTTACGGGCTTGTTGAAGTCCGACTCTCAACTAAAATCGTTGGATGGTCACCCTCCTGGCCGCTCTTGTCGGCAGTCTGCTCCTGGCGGAGCCATCCTCCCCTTCCTCCGGGAGGCTTTCGACCAATGCGGTCCCCGCTTCCGGGATGACGAATGATGTGGTCGAGCGCGAATTCCAGGCGATCCTTGCCCGGGACGATGCCGCTCAAGCCGCAGCTGCAGACCTGATCGCCACGGAGGAACAGAGCAAAGACCCTCTTGCTGCTCCATTCCGGGTCACTCTTCGGGCACGCCTCGACCAGAGATTTCAGCCGGTTCGCGATGCCTACGTTGATTTTCTCCTTCAGCACCCGAACCACGCCCGGGGGCATCTGGCTTTCGGCAGTTTTCTGCTGGACGTGGGAGACGAGTCGGAGGCCCTGGTTCACGACGAGAAGGCGCGTGACTTGGAACCTGGAAACCCTGCCGTGTGGAATAACCTCGGAGGCCTCTATGCCCGGTTGGGCAGAATTCCCGAGGCGCTTTCGAGTTACGAGGATGCGATTCGTCTCAATGGCTCCGAGGCCGCCTATCCCCACAGTCTGGGAACCTTGATGTGCCTTTTCCCGAGGGAGGCCGCCGCCCATTTGCATTGCGATGAAACCCAGGTCCTGGCGCAGGCGATCACCCATTATCAAACGGCCCTTCGCCTCGAGCCTGAAAACTTTGAGTACGCCCAGGACTTGGCGGAGACCTTTTACGGCCAGCGTCCCGCTAAGCCCGATACAGAGGAGGCCCGAAAAGCTCTGGGGCAACATGCGTTGGGGGCATGGACCAATGCCCTGGAACGGGCAACCCTGAACATCCAACGCGAGGGGGTTTATTTGCACATGGCGCGTTGGCACTTACGGTTAAAGTCCGAAAAATCGGCACTCGAATGCCTTCAACGGGTGACCAATAACGCGCTTCTGGACCTAAAACGAGAGCTTCAGGCTCAGATCAAAACTCCCGGGGCCGGAAACACGAACACGTCGGTCGCTCCGTTGCCCGCGAAATAGCCCTGGAGCCTAATCAAGTCTTGGAAATCATTCCCGCCGGAATTCATGGAATCAGCCGAACTAGCGAATCTCAACATTGGCGCAGCCCGACAGTTCCTGGCTGAGTTGCCCCCCGAAGTCCGTAAGAGAGGGTCCCAATTGGTGGCCGACGGCGCAGTCAAGGAATTGCGGTGCGAGACGCCCGGCCTCGAGTTTGTCGCCGACCTGGAGGTGGAGACCCTTCAACGCACATCGCTTCGGTACGATCCGGACACCCAGTACTGGTGGGAGGAGTGCAGTTGTCCCGCGGGAGGCGGGTGCGAACATGCCGCGGCAGCCATGGAATCGCTGCTGACCGAGACCGAAAATACCCGACGAGGTGTCACTGGTAAAAAGCCCGCTAAAAAAGGCACCACACCGGCACCGGACGGAGTGCTTCTCACCCAGATCGAGTCAGTTCTCAAACGTCCCCTTTCCCGTTCCGAAGCGGGATTTGTCAATCGATTGGAGGAGCGCTTTCACCAACTCAAAGAACGACCGTATTTGAACGGGGACGACTTGATCGCCTTTGGCTTCAAGATCAACGACGCCAACACTTGGGAAAAGCTGGACCTTTGGCCTTCCTCACCCAAGACCCCCGCGGAATTCTGGCATTTTGTGGCCCTCGCCGCAGAAGACAGGGGTCTGGCCTGGCCGGAATTCCTTCGCAGCATCACTCACCTTGATCAGGCCCGGGAGCGGCTGAGTGCCTGGCGTCGGAAGAGAGAGATCGACCGATGGAAAAATCTCCTCAATAATTTACAACTGGCCCCGTCCGACGACGACGGACAACCCGACGACCTCGAGCTTCGCATTCGATTCAACCCGGGCGAGGCGGTGGTGGAGTATCGCCGGGCGGGAGCGTTGGATTACACCGTCGTCAAAGCCGCCCGCTTTCGCGAGTTCGACGAGCGAAACAGCGAGCAAATCACGGGCGAAGCCGCCCAACTATGGCAGCCCCTGGTTCAGCGGGCTCGTCAGGGGCAACCCGTCCATCTGCGATATGATGACGCGCTGACGCGCCGCCTGCTGCATCGTTTCCTTCGCAACCCGGCATTGAGGCCGTTCCTATGCGCCAAGGACGGCGAGCCGCTCCGGTGGGAAACCGATTCCCTTCGATGGAATCTCTCCCCGGCCGAGGATGATCAGGATGATTACCGGCTTCTCCTCTTACAGCCTGATGGCAGCCCGGCTCCCTCTGCCCTGATGGTCCTTCCGGGCCGACCGGCCTTGTACGTCACCGAGTCTGTCGTCTGGCCAAGCCCGCCCATCGAGGACCGCGCGGTCGATCCGGTGATCGAAACCCGCATTCCGGCACCGGCCCTGGAAACCGCCGCTGGAATCCGATTTCTCCAACACCATGGCATTTCCCTTCCACATCGACTGGAGTCCCGGGTGGCAACCGTCCGGCTGAAACCTCGGATTTCCGGGGAACTCCGCGCCATTGCCTTTGGCAACGAGACCGAATACGCGGTCTTGGATGTCATCGGGGGCAACGTGGATGGAAGCTATCAGGAACGATGGAATGGCAATCATTGGGCTCAAATCCGCCCTGGAACGGACAGTGAAGAGCGTCCTGCGGCAACCGACGAACCGTTGGCCACCTACGAACGCTCCACCTTGAGCGATCTGCCCCGGTTGTTGGAATTGGCGGGTTTCAAATGGGATTTTGCCCGTCAACGCTGGTTGCTTCGGGTCACCTCCAGGTTCCCTGACCAGTTCACAGCCTGGATGCAGTCCCTTCCTGCGGGAGTTGACTTGGAGCTCCGCGGCGAGCTCGCCTCATTCCAGAATTCGTTGGTCGCGGGACGGATTCGATTGGAGGTCGCCGAGGCCGGCATGGATTGGTTTGACCTCAAGGTCGTTCTGGACGTGACCGACACTCAACTCAGCAGCGACGAAGTAAAACTGCTCCTCGACGCCCGGGGTAAGTGGGTCCGCCTGGGCGGCAAGGGATGGCGTCGACTGGAATTCAATCTCTCAGCTGAAGAGGACGCACAGTTCGCACGACTGGGGTTGAATCCCCGGGAACTCAGCTCGGAACCGCAGCGTCTTCACGCGCTGCAATTGTCGGATTCCAATGCCCGCTCGCTGGTGGGAGAGGCCGCTTTTTCGGTCATTGAACGGCGGGTGGCTGAGATTCAGGCCCGGGTCACCCCCCCGCCCCCCGCCACCCTTCAAGCCACGCTGCGTCCGTACCAACTCGAGGGGTTCCATTTCCTCTGCTACCTTTCCACCAACCGCTTCGGAGGCATCCTGGCTGACGACATGGGCCTCGGAAAAACGCTGCAAACCCTGGCCTGGATCGCCTGGCTGGATGCCGAACACCGAGCGGATGCTTCCGGTCAGTCCCTGCCCGGCACCGAGGCGACCTCTCTTCCGTTCCTCGTGGTCTGTCCCAAATCGGTGACCGACAATTGGCGGGCGGAATCAGCGCGTTTTGTGCCCCACGTCCAGGTCAAGGTTTGGTCAGGCGAAAAACTTCGGCAACTGCCCCCCTCGCCTGAAGGCCCCACCCTGCATGTCATCAATTACAACCAACTCCGCAGCGCGGGGGATACACTCGCTAAAATCGAATTTCACGCGGTCATTCTTGATGAAGGTCAGTACATCAAGAATCCATCAAGCATCACCGCCCAATTGGCGCGAAACCTCCGGTCCCGCCACCGTCTCATCCTGAGCGGAACCCCCATCGAAAATAAACTGCTCGATTTGTGGAGTCTGATGAGTTTTGCGGTTCCAGGTGCCCTCGGAGGGCGCACCGAGTTTCAGAGGGTCTTTGATCAGAAAGGAGACCCACTTGCCCGTCAGCGCCTGTCGGCGCGGGTTCGCCCCTTCCTCCTGCGGCGAACCAAGGCTCAGGTGGCACGCGATCTGCCCGACCGAATCGAGGAAGAGCTGTTCTGTGAATTGGAGGGAGAGCAAAAGACTCTCTACCGGGCGGAATTGAAGCGGGCTCAGGGAATGCTCCTGAGGGTCAACAGTCCCGCCACCCTGAACAAACACCGGTTCAATTTCCTCACCTCCCTGCTCCGGCTCCGCCAGATTTGCTGCGACGCACGCCTCATCAAGCCCAATGCCAAGGGTGAAAGTGCCAAACTGGAGGCCCTGATGGAAACTCTCGAACCGTTGATCGAGGAAGGACAGAAGGTTCTCGTGTTTTCCCAGTTCGTGGAAATGCTGGATCTCCTGCGGACCGCGATCACCGAACGCGGTTGGTCGCAATTCTTCCTCTCCGGTGCCACCGAGGGACGGGGCGATTTGGTCCGCAACTTTCAAGGCCACACCGGCGGTGCCGTCTTCCTCATCAGCCTCAAGGCGGGTGGCTTCGGACTCAACTTGACTGCCGCCAGCTATGTCATCCTATTCGACCCGTGGTGGAACCCCGCCGTCGAGGCGCAGGCCATTGATCGAACCCACCGCATCGGCCAGACCCAAAAGGTGATTGCCTACCGATTGCTGATTAAAAACAGCGTGGAGGAGAAAATCCGGGCACTCCAACGCCAGAAATCCCAACTGGCCGATGACGTTCTCGGCGAAGAATCCTTCTCGCAAGCCCTGACCTTGGATGACCTCCGCTTCCTCTTGTCGGAGGAATGATGGCGACCATTCCCGCAGTAAGGACCCTGCCGAACCTCAATTCAAAGCGGAACTTCGTTGCCTTGCATCGGTGCCATCGCGGATAAACCGGGAGGTATGATCCGAAGACAACTCCGTCTGATTCTGGTACTCGCTGCCTGTGTGACCCTTGGTCGTGCCCTGGCTGCGTCGCCCGACTTTCAACTCGTCTACGAGTTGATTCGCACAAACGTCGCCGGAATCAATGCGGACCGCCTGAACACGCTGGCCATCGAAGGCCTGCTGGACCGGCTCGGAGGAGCCGCCCGGATCATTACCAACGAAGAACCCTCGTCAGGATCCGAAGGTTCACTCGTCAAAACCACCCTGTTCGAAGGGCACTACGGTTACGCCCGGATCGGCGAGATTGGAACGTCCTCCGCATCGGAATTGTCGGAAGCCATCTCGCATTGGAACCCCACCAACGACCTTCAAGGCGTGGTGCTGGACCTCCGATTCGCCTCGGGAAAAGACTTTCATGCGGCGGCACAGCTCGCGGACCTCTTTTTCCCTGCTGGACAGCCGGTTTTGGATTGGGGCGAGGGACTTTTTCAATCCACTTCCAAGACCAATGCCTTCCCGGTCCCGGTCACCATCCTGGTGAACCGCCAGACAAAGGGAGCCCCTGAGGCTGTGGCCGCCGCCTTGCGCAGTTCCGGGCTGGCTCTGGTGATCGGCGGCACCACAGCCGGCGAGGCGGCCGTTTATCGCGACTTCTTACTGCCGACCGACGGCTCCCTCCGCATTGCCGTCAATAACGTCAAGACCGGCAATGGGGAAGCCATCCCGACCGAAGGATTGGTTCCCGACATCAAGGTGAACACCCCTCTGACCTGGGATCGGGCGTATCTGGCAGATCTGTACACCGGCGTGACTTCGACCACGAATTCTCCCCTGGCAACCAACGTGGTCGTTGCCACCGTTCGTATCCGAAAGCGTGTCAATGAGGCGGAATTGGTGCGGTCCAAGCAAGCCGGCGCAGAGCCTGCACCTGAAGTCGTCAGGGCCACTCCTCCCGAGGCACCGCGCATCATCCGGGACCCCGCCCTTGCCCGCGCTGTTGACCTGCTCAAAGGCTTGCGCATCATCCGCGGAGATTCGGTAGGAAAGTAATTTGGAACTGGAAATGGGAAGGGTAGGAACTGGTCAGGTTTGTGCGGCGTTGACCGAGGGAGAACCCATGCCCTTGAGGGCCACCTCACCTGACTCAACATAAGACTCGCCTCTCTCGAAAAATCCAATAATCCATATCCATCGCAATTTGTATTCCCATGGGTAACCATCAATAGTCGGCGGAAAGCCGTGCCACTGCTCTGGAATTTTAACCAATTCACTGCCCATGCAGAATATTGAGCCCCCGGTACCCGACCAGAAAAACAATCCACCGGACGCAGCGGTGGCGAAGCGTGGCTCGATCGCGCTGGACCAATGGCGCGGGCTCGCACTGGTCTTGGTGCTGGTTTCGCATGGTTTTTTCTTCACGAACCGGGTCAACGGGATTGGGCGGGTGGGGGTTCAGCTGTTTTTTTTCATTTCAGGGATGCTGGTGTTCCGATCCTTGTCACGCTTCCGATCAGAAAGTCGATTTGAGTACGCGCGATCTTTCTGGGTTCGCCGGTTGCGACGCCTCTATCCCGCGATGCTGGCCTACACCATCGCAATGCTTCCGATCGTGTGGCTGTTCCAGGACCATCCGGAGCTCCCTCTGCATTCGGATTTAAGGAGTTACCTCAAATCGCTTCCCTTCGTCCTGACCTATTTCAGTAACTACATCGAAGCCCCACCCCGGACAATAGGCCATCTTTGGAGCACCTCGTGCGAGGTGCAGTTTTACATCCTGGCCCCACTCATCCTGATTGCCGCTGGCTCCTCGGAAAAGAGACGGGAGTTTATCTTCGGTTTCCTTCTTATTGTGTTCACTGGTCTGGGCTTGTCGTACCCGTTGCTGGCAAAATACATTTCGTTCGGAGAATATGGAAAATATCATTTTGAATTTGCGGTCTGGCCGATGATGGCTGGCTTCTGGTGTGAATATAAGCGCAGTTGGTTCCTAAAGTTTCCCGCCCAATGGGTGACGGCAGCACTTTGGTCGAGCACTTTGACCTGTGCCGCTCTTCTTGCCTTTATTCTGTTAACAAACGAGGCGAAACCTTTGGTCGTCGGCACAGGGTCATTGCTTTTGGGACCGTGTCTTCTCGCCTATTTGTTTGGCTGCCCGATTCCGGGTGTTTTGGGAAATGGCATGAGGTGGCTCGGCCTGCGCACCTATTCCATTTACCTGTGGCAGCAACCACTCACACTCTGCATGTTCTTGCCGAACTTCCTTCATCCCGTAGGTGCTCTGATTGCCGTCGCATTGGGAGGAATATGGTTCCATTTCTTCGAACGTCCTTTTCTCAGCGTCAACAGTCGAAACCCCAAGGGATAGAGTGACACCAAGATCATCCGCATGGTTGGCGGCAGCCGCACTGTTACTGATTTTTGGATTGGGGCTGGCCTGGGTATTTTTTTTACAACAGCGTCATCAATACGAGCTACGCCTTCAAAATGCCATCTGGCCTGAAAGTCAAATGGCGGTGGCACCGAAATTCGCGAGTCAAAAACCCTCCCGCCCCCTGGTATTGTACCTGGGAGATTCCCGCATGGCATACTGGGGATTACCGACGTTCAAACACTGGAATGTGGTCAATGCCGGTGTCCCAGGCTCCACTTCAGGCCAAAGCCTCCTGGCTGTCCCGGGGTTGATGGATCAATATCATCCCCAGGTGGTGGTGGTGGAAACGGGCATCAATGATTTGAAGTATCTCGGCCTGAAGCCTGAAATGAAAGACGAACTGGTGCGGCTGGTCGTCGGCAATATATCCAACATCGCCAGCCTCTGCACCGCCAGGGGAAGCCGGGTGATCCTCCTCGAGATATGGCCTCCGGCCTCGGTGGATTTCCGACGTCGCCTGGTGTGGAACAAGGCCGTCGATGAATCGGTCATCCACTGCAATCGGGGCATTCGGGGGTTGAATTCCATCAAATCCAACGTTCGTGTGCTCGACCTTTTTCAGGCTTCCGCCGTGCAACCTTCACCGGAAACCTACCTCGACACCTTGCATCTAAAGCCGGAAACATACCGGAAATTGGAGTCGGCACTGGAATCACACCTGGATGCCTTCCATTCTCCCGAAAATACACCCACAAAAGTACGGTAGCATTACCAATACGATTTCTGCACATTCGTGAGTTATCTTCAGTGGAGAAAGTAGCAGACGATCGCCTGCAGGTCATCAATACCTGAGGCGGGCGGTCGCCGTAATTCCCGCAGTCGCCGACCGTCAGTCGGAGCCAACTCTACCCGAACGCAGCTCGTTATCGAACAGATCGGCAGTTCCATAGCCGATAGGACCGGCAAAACTCACCTGCGACATCACCGCCTCATCAGTCCGGAATGGGGTCCCCCTACTCCCATTTTGGACTCTTAGACCAGGCGGGAGCACGACCGTACCCGTGGGCAAATTCAACGCTCTCAAGGATTCAAGCGAGGCGGTTTTCGCAAATACGACAGCCACCTTCACACGGCTTGAGAGAATGCAGGGTCACTATCGGGTTGTGACGGCTCCTGATGCGGAGCTCACGACAAACTCATTTTTGAACGAGAATTCCGACATCATACCCCAGCTCCGAATGCGGGAAGATGCATTGGAGGTGCTCGTAAAATACGTTGGCGTTCTCGATGCCTTGGCAACGAAAGATTACGAGGCGGACGTTGACAAAGCCTCCATCCAACTGGCCGGGAGCCTGGGCAAACTCGCGACAACTTCCAAGGCGTTACCAGATAAACAAGCTGAGGCAGGAGGTATCATCGCGACCTTTATAGATGTTGTTGGACGCGAGATTGTGCGTGAAAAGCGGGTCAATGCGCTCAAGCGAGTCATGGATATGTCTCAGAAGTCCATTGGCGACCTTGCCAATTTGATAGTGGGCGGCAATTTGAGGATTACCGAGGCGTCCGATATTTGGCTTGGCCGGATTATAGATCATGCAAATGCCATTCGTCCTCCATTTTCAACATCGAGTCGGCTTGCCTTCGACGAGCGGATCGCCGAACAATTACAAGAGGCGAGGGCAGTGAAGGAATCATTGGCTTCGATTAGCGCAGCCGTGACCCGGATTCCGCAGGCGCACCAAGAAATCCGGGATGCTCTCGAAAAGAAGTCATCGAACCTCGATTCGCCAAAGGCTCTCGTTCAACAAGCCCAGCAAGCCGATAACTTTTACCGAGATTTAAATCAATAGTCGTAAATCGGAGGACCATCAAATGAGTCATGAATTAGCTGAAAAAACGGCGGGCCTCGCCTCGCGAGTGAGCAACCTCGCCATAACCCATACGGACGATGACAGCCGGAATTTATTGGAGATTCAGGATCGGCTGGCTGATCTGTCATTGGCGGCAATTGTTAGAGACCTTGATGAAGAAGCGGTCGCCTACCAAAAGGCGATTAAAGGTCTGAATGACGCCATTGATTTCATCGGCGAAGCCGACGGGCAAATAGCCAATGTTGCCAAGGCAATTACCCTGGCTTCAAAGGCAGCTGATCTGGCAGAAAAGGCGCTCACTTCCGCAGCGAAGGCGTAGGTTGAAAGTATCGGAAACGGACTAATCCGAAGGGTGGGAATGCTTTCCTGGAGGCCCAGACGTTTGATGCAGGACTGCGTTGCGCGTCGTGGCTCCGGCACTTTCGACCATCCATACTAATCCGCAGATTCCGGGATGAGCTCCGATCCAGAGACCGAGAATTTTGGGCTGTAGCTTGCCCGGAATAGACCTGGATCGCACCGGCAAGCTCTCGGCGACCCTTTGTAATGCTTGAGACCGTGGCTTTATGTCTCGGTCCATTGGCCCACCCACGGGTGCTGATGGGTGTCATTCTCCTCTGGGTGTCCGGTTCGGGTGGTCCGGATGATTCTCAGGAAAATCGAGTTGTCTCGAAATAAACGGATCGACGCGGGCCAGGACCCAGAAATCGATTTTCTCCCGCAGTTTTTCCCAGATTCCGCGCGAAGTACTCCAGGTGGTCGGGTCGATTCGCTCGGACGACACCAACCAACCCCTGAAGGCTTGAAGCGCTTCGGTAACCAGTTGAGGACGACGGGTTCGCACCATCAGCTCATGGTTGAGTCGAAGGCTCCGTACATCCAGGTTGGAAGAGCCGACGTAGGCCGATCCTCCTGCCACATAAAGTTTGGCGTGGAGAATCTGGGGTTGGTACTCGTAAATCTCGACACCTGCCTTGAGAAATCGGTTGTACAGATATCGACCTGCACGTCGTGCCACCGGAACATCCGTCAGCCCGGGCAGAAGCAATTGGACCCGGCGCCCCGAGCATGCCGCCCGGATGAGAGCGCGCCGAAGGCGGGTACCCGGCAGAAAATAAGCCGCAACGAGGGCAATGTCGCCCGGCCTCCGGATGTCTTGAGCCAGAGCAGACGGCAGGCTCCGACCAATCTGCCCCGGACCACTTCGAAGCAATTCGAATTCATCGGTCAGTGGAAGACGGCTCGGACGGATAAACTCATGGTGGAACGAATCGGGCCCGGTTCCATCAGAGACCCTGGACCACATGCGGTCAAAATCCGCCGCCAGATTCTGGATAGATGCTCCCTCCAACGACAGCCCGCAGTCGAGCCATCCCCGGAGACGTCCGTCGCCGTCATATTCAACGGCCACATTAAAGCCACCCACCGCGGCCCAACCGTCATCGACCACAACCAACTTCCGATGATTGCGAACCCAGCGGTGACGGGTTGAGCGGACACTAAAGATTCGGACCTTTCCACCTGCCTGAACCAATGGGTTCCAAAAGCTGCTGGAAATCCCGGGTGAATTCAGGCCGTCCACCAAAACTTGCACACGACAACCCCGACCGGCAGCGGCAGTGAGGAGGGCCAGGATATCCCGTCCGAGGGCATCGGCTTGAAAGATATAGAATTCGAGACAAATGGACTTGGAGGCACTGGAGATCCGGCTCTTGAGTTCTCCAAAAAACAAATCCCCGCGCCACCACCATCGGGCGGTCAGGTTGTTCCGCGCCGTCTCGGGTGGATTCGCATGCTTCACAATCCCGTCAGCAACGATTTTGCCCGACGAATCCAAACGCGGTCCCGTTCCCGCTGAAACTTGGGGGCGTGGGCGTCATCGGAAAGCACCTCGTTCAACTCGCCTTTGGCCTTATCCTTTTGGCCGGCCTTGACCAGTAATTCCGCATATTGAACCCGAGCCCGGGCATATCCGTGGCTGGAAAGGACCTTTGCCCAAGTCTGGAGCGCCTCATCCGATTTCCCGAGTGCTGTTTGTGCTTCTGCCAGAGCCATAAGGGTATGTCCGTAGTCGTGTTTGGGATCGTCTGCGGCAATCCTGGCCAAAAGGGGCTCTGCCTCAGCGGATCGTCCCGCGCGGAGCAGACACTGGCCGAGGTGGGCGACGGCATCTTGATCCGATGGGTCCCTCTCGAGAGACGCTCGATAGCTGGCCTCCGCGCGGTCCAATCGCCCCTGGGCAAAGTAGAGGTCCGCCAAGTCCAAGTGGTCTCGAGCCTTGTCGAGGTGGTAGATGCGGGACTGAAGTTCCTTGATGCGCCTCCGGGTCTGGGCTCCCGGCAATTCGAAACCTTTCATGAGACGCCCACCACCGCCTCCCCCCGCCTGCCGGTAAACCTGAAAGTAGTAAAACAGCGCTGAAATAAAGGAGAACAGGAAGATACAGACCGCCCAAATCCACTCTTCGCGCCGAATGGCATCCACGAACATCCAAATCTGGAAACCAACGACCAACCAGAGTGCTGGATTGCGAAGGATTTGCGATGGATCGAGAAATAGATCGAGCAGCCGACTCACGTGGACAGGTTAGTTGAAAGTCGAAGGGTTGGGAAAACAAAGGATTCAGAACCGATTTCCGCCATTGGGTTGGACGGTAAAAACAAAAAAGCCCGCCGGAAGGCGGGCTTTTAGAGCAAAATCGAATTACTTCTTTTCCGCTGAAGGCTCGGTCGCGGTGACTACCTCGGCGGAAGCATCCGCAGGAAGCTCAACCCACTCGAGAATCGCCAATTGGGCGGTATCACCCCGACGCTCGGCCAGCCGCAAAATGCGGGTGTATCCCCCTTTGCGGTCCTTGAAGAGCGGAGCAATCTGATCGAACAAGATGTGAACCACATCCTCCTCATTGCGGAACTTCTCCCGCTGAGCTTTGCCGGGATTCTTTTTAGTTCCCTTGAACTGGGTGCGGGACTGCTGCCGGAGTCGGGCGGCTGCCAGACGACGGCAATGGACGTTCTCGGCCACGAGGCTCTTTTTGAGCGAATCGTCCGAAGCGCCACTGGCCTCCGAGGTCGCCGCCTGAGCCCTTTTTCCAAGGGTGAGCAGCTTCTCGGCGACGGACCGTGCCGCCTTGGCTTTATGGATGGTGGTCGTCACCCGTTTGTGTTTGATCAGGCTGCAGACCAGGTTGGCGAGCATCGCATTGCGATGTTCGCTGGAGCGACCCAGTTTGGCGCTGCGCTTAAGGTGTCGCATAAATAATTAGACGGTGGGTTTTTTGGGTTCGGCTTGAGGCGGTTCCAGCAAAGCCGGGTCGATGTTCATCCCCAGGGTCAATCCAAGGGTCGAGAGCTTTTCCTTGATCTCGTTCAATGACTTCTTGCCGAAATTGCGATACTTCAACATCTCCTGCTCCGTCTTCAACGCGAGCTGACCCACGGTGGTGATGTTCGCATTGTTCAGGCAGTTGGCTGCCCGGACACTGAGTTCGATCTCGTTGACCGACATGTTAAGAAGCTTCCGCAACTTGAGTTTCTCATCATCCTGCGGTTTCTGCTCCTCTTCAAATTCCACCGCATTCTTGTCGTATCCGACAAACACGTCGAGGTGGTGTTGAAGAATGGCGGACGCCTGCGTCAGGGCATCATCCGGCGAAATCCGTCCATCGGTCCAGATATCCAGGATCAACTTGTCGTAGTCGGTCCGTTGACCAATACGGGCGGATTCAACCTTGTACCGGACGCGAGTCACCGGAGAGAACAAAGAGTCAATCGCAATGACACCAATCGCCTGGTCGGTCTTCTTGTTCTCGTCGCCGGGGCAGAACCCACGCCCCACCTTGACTTCGAGCTCCATGTCGAATTTTCTCTTCTTATCCAGCGTGCAGATATGCTGCGTTGGATTGATCACTTCGACATTCTGGTTGACCTGAATATCGGCGGCCGTCACGGCACCTTCTTTATTGGCGGTCAACAGCAAGGTCTGCGTCTCGCGGCTGTGCAGCCGGAACTTGACCTTTTTCAGATTGAGCACCACGTCGGTGACATCCTCGACAACACCTTCGATGGTCGTGAACTCGTGCATCGCCCCGTCAATCTTGACCGAGGTGATGGCCGCTCCTTCGAGCGATCCGAGCAGGACACGACGCAACGAGTTGCCAATCGTGTGGCCATAACCGGTTTCAAACGGTTCAGCGACAAACGAGGCAAAGTTGTCCTTCGATACGGCCTCGTCTTTGGCGAGGCGTTTCGGCAATTCAAATCTTCCTAGGCGGACTGGCATAGATTACGTGCGCAATTGTAAACTGGACGGCCCCTGGTTTCTCCTCCCGGACAAAGGCGTCCCATGTAATTGCTCAATTCACCGCGTGACGCGCGGCAGCGTTTTTATCGGGAGTAGAATTCAACAACGGCCTGCTCATTACCAATCGGCTGGATTTCATCCCGGGTCGGGATTCGCAGCAATTTGGCCTTGAGATGCTCACGGTCCACAGCCACCCAATCGGGAATCGGTCGGCTGGTGGAACTTTCCATGTTCTTGGTCGCCAGCTGCTTGCTGACGTTATGGTCCCGGACTTCGAGGACGTCGTTCACTTTCACGGTGAAGCTTGGAACGCTGACTTTGCGACCATTCACGCGGATGTGACCGTGGCCGACCATCTGACGGGCCGCTGAACGGGTTTGGGCAAAACCGGACTGATAAATCAGGTTGTCGAGACGGGACTCCAGCAATTGGAGCATCTTCTCGCCCGTGACGCCGCGCATCCGCAGTGCCTTTTGATAGACATTGCGGAACTGACGTTCCTGCAAGCCGTAAAAATAACGCAGCTTCTGCTTTTCCGCGAGGCCGACGGCATAGTCGGTCAACTTGCGGCGGGATTTGGGACCATGAACGCCCGGTGCATACGGACGACGTTCCAGATACTTGGAGTTGCCGAAGATCGGCGTACCCAAACGGCGACTAATGCGAGTGCGAGGGCCGGTATAACGAGCCATAAGAGCGGTAAATCAGTGGAAAGGGGTTAAACGCGGCGCTTCTTCCGAGCGCGGCAGCCATTATGCGGCACTGGAGTGACATCTTTGATCGTGCTGATTTCCAGACCGATCGCCTGCAAGGCACGGATGGCCGATTCACGTCCCGAACCCGGACCATTGACATGAATCTCCACCTCGCGAAGTCCGTGAGCCATGGCCTGTCGGGCTGCGTCCTGAGCGGCTTGTTGGGCCGCAAACGCCGTACTCTTGCGGGACCCCTTAAAACCAACCCGTCCGGCAGTGCTCCAGCCCAATGTGTTCCCCTGCATGTCGGTGACGGTCACCAGGGTGTTGTTGAAGGTGGCCACCACATGGGCAACGCCAACGGCAATATTCTTGGAGCCTTTGGCACGAATGATCTTCTTTGCATTGGGGTCTTCGCCCAACAACTCCGCGGCGGTCGGTGCAGTGACCACTCCCGTTGGGACAGGCGGACCGCCCGCAGTCGGTGCGGCAGCACCCGCGGCGGGAGCGCCCGGAGCATCCGCCTTCTTGGAGGGACGAGGTGCCTTTTCCGCAGGAGCGGCGGCATCGCCTTCTTTCTTGGCGGGGGCCTTCTTCGGTTTGGTTTCTTCAGCCATGACGATGAATTTTAAAATGGGAGGTTACCGGTTTAATGGATGCCGGTCTTGGCGTTCGGATTTCGTTGGACGCCGACGGTCTTGCGCGGGCCTTTCCGGCTGCGTGCGTTGGTCTGGGTCCGTTGCCCCCGGACGGGAAGGCTCCGAATGTGGCGGTTGCCACGATAGGACTTAATGCCTTGCAACCGTTTCAGGTTCATGCCCAGCTCACGTCGCAGATCGCCTTCAACCACATACTTGCCATCCTGGATGGCATTAACGATCTGTGACAACTGGCTCTCGGTCAGGTTTTTGGCCCGCACCGAAGGATCAATACCGGACCGCTCCAAAATCTCACGAGCGTTGACCGGACCAATACCGTAGATGTAGCGGAGCGAAATATCGACTCGCTTCTCACCCGGAATATCGACACCAAGAATACGTGGCATAATCCCAAATTTTCTAACCTTGACGCTGCTTGTGACGCGCGTTGGTGCAGATCACCCGGATCACACCTTTTTGGCGAACCATCTTGCAGTGTTCACAAAGTTTCTTGACTGACGCTCTGACCTTCATGTTCGGACCTGTTATTGTTCACGGCCTGCTCAGCTAATACAGCGGGGGCAGACCGTCCCGCGTTAAAATCTCCGGCTCACCCTCCGTCACCAGAACGGTATGCTCGAAGTGGGCGGATAATTGGCGGTCTCGAGTGACCACCGTCCATCCGTCCTGCAAAATTTCCACCTGGGCTTCCCCAGCGTTCACCATCGGTTCAATCGCAATCGTCATTCCCGGTATCAATCGCTCGTTGGACCGTTTGTCCACAAAGTTCGGAACCTGAGGTTCCTCATGCAACGACCGACCCACACCGTGACCCACAAACTCGCGAACCACACTAAAACGGTTCAGTTCAACATGGCGCTGAATCGCCCTCGAAATGTCACTTACCCGGTTTCCCGGACGAACCGACGAAATTCCAAGGTACAACGCCTGAGTGGTGGCGTCCATCAATTTCTGAGCCACAGGACTGCACCCACCCACCGCCACGGACATTGCCACATCCCCGATGAATCCCCGATACCGGACCCCGATGTCCAGCTTCAACAAGTCTCCGAACTGCAACCTCCGTCCATTTCCGATTCCATGCACAACCCCCTCATTGACAGAAAGGCAGCACTGAGCCGGAAATTCCCGATAACCCAAAAAAGCACTCACACCGCCATGTCCGCGAATCAATTCGCCCACAGCGACATCCAAGGCCGCAGTTGTCAGGCCCGGAACGACCATCGCGGAAGCCTCACGCAGGACGGTGGCTGCCATCCGGCAGGCCTCCCTCATGGCATGAATCTCTTCCACCGTCTTGATCTTGGCCCCACCCACGGAATGTCTTCCTTTGACGGTCACAGTCTCAAACCGGTATCAAACTGGTGACAAAGAACACTTTTCTTGGACTCCACTAGAATCGGCCTTTGATTTTACCCTTGGAGATAAAACCATCCAGACGACGCATCAAGAGGTACGACTCCATCTGACGCATTGTGTCCAAAAGAACACCCACCGTGATCAACATCGATGTGCCACCGAAAAATTGGGAAACCTCATAGTTGATACCCAACTGAGTCGCCATCAGCGTAGGGACCACGGCAATCACCACCAAAAAGACTCCCCCGGCCAGGGTGATACGTCCCATGGTTCGATGCAGAAAGTCACTGGTGGCTGGACCAGGACGAACCCCCGGGATGTAGCCTCCGGACTTTTTCAAATCGTCAGCCACCTGAAGCTCATTGAACTGAGTAGCCACCCAGAAATAGGTGAAAAAGAGCACCATCAGGGTAAACAGGACCATGTACAACCATCCGTGCTCCGAAAGGAGAATTCCCAGGTTCCGCAACAAGGTGATATTATAAATCGAACCGAGATGATTGAAGAGGCTGCTTGGAATCATCAAAAACGATTGGGCGAAAATCACCGGCATAACGCCGGCATAATTGACCCGAAGCGGCATAAAGGAGGTCCCACCGGCGAAGACCTTCCTGCCCACCGCCCGTTGGGCGTGTTGTACGGGAATTTTACGCTGACCCTGGGTGATGAGGATGATGGCGGCAATCACACCGCCTAGAAGCCCAATCAGGAGGAATGCATAAGGCCAGCCCATGTTGCCGCCATTGCCACCCGTCTTGAACATCCGAACGAGCTCTGCCGCGGCCATCGGAAGCCGGGAAAGAATGTTGACGGTAATGATCAGAGAGGAGCCATTGCCCACTCCCCGTTCTGTGATCTGCTCACCCAGCCACATCAGCACCATCGTCCCAGTAATCAGAACGGCAACGGTTTGAATGCGGTACCACCATATACTTTCCATGGTGATCAGGCGCCCCGAAAACCCACGAAATGCTTGTTCCGGATTTTCCCAAGTCAACGCCGTTACAACGCCGTACCCGAGACAAATCAAAACGGTCAAATACCGGCTGTAGGCGATGATTTTGGCGCGCCCTCCTTCTTCCCGGGCCAACTTACTCAGACTCGGAACGAGGGCCGAGAGCATCTGAATGATGATCGTCGCTGAGATATAGGGCATGATGCCCAAGGCACCCACGGAGCAGCTATGAAGTGCCCCGCCACTGAACATGCTGTAAACGTCCGCAAAGGACCCGGCGCCCCCGGAGGACGGACCCTTGTTCATGTACGCGACCAAAGCGCTTCCATCCAAGCCCGGGACCGGGGTCATGGTGACCAACCGGCACACACCCAGCACCAGAGCCGTGAAGATAATCCGGGACCGAAGCTCCGGAATCTTGAAGCAATTGGCGAAAGTCTGAAGGAGTTTTCCAAGCATGGACGAGAACCGTTTAGGCGACCACTTCAGCCGTACCACCCAGCTTTTCGATGGCTTCGCGGGCGGAGGCACTGAAGGCGGCTGCCTTCACATGGAGCTTCTTGGTCAATTCACCATCTCCAAGAACTTTGACTGCAAGAATGGTTCCATTGACCAGGCCAATCTTCTGAAGGGCCAGTGAGTCGACGGTGGAACCCTCTTCAAACTCATTCAGTTCAGCGAGATTGACGGGCGCATACGTCGTCCGGAAGCGGTTGTTATTAAAGCCACGCTTTGGAATACGCCGGACCAACGGCATCTGGCCGCCCTCGAAGCCAATTCGATTGCTGCTACCGGAGCGGGCACTCTGGCCCTTGCCACCGCGGCCCGAGGTCTTGCCCCGACCACTCGACTCACCCTGCCCCAATCGCTTGGTACGGTGCTTGGCCCCTGGACGGGGCTTCAAATTGTGAAGACGCATGCTCATAACGAAGAAGCGGGCGCGGGCTTCAGCCCACGGGATTTAAGAATCGAATCACGACTGCGAAGCCGGTGCAGAGCGGCCAGCGTTGCCTTGGCAACGTTCGCCGGATTCTTGGAACCGAGAGATTTGGAGAGGACATCCTTGACCCCGGCCGACTCGACAACCTTGCGAACCACGGGCCCGCAGATCAGCCCGGTGCCGGGACTGGCGGGGCGGAGGAGAACCTTCGCACCACCAAACTCCGAATAAACTTCATGGGGAATGGTGCCACCATTCAGCGAAACAGCGGTCAATTGACCACGAGCGTTTTCCCCACCCTTGCGGAGAGCGTCACTGACCTCGTTTCCTTTTCCGAGGCCCAGTCCCACCTTGCCGATGCGATCACCGATCACAACGAGGGCGCTGAAACTGAAACGGCGTCCACCCTTGACCACCTTGGCCGACCGATTGATGTGGATCGTCTTCTCGACAAACTCATCATTTTTCTGGTCGTTGTCATTGGGACGCCGACCACGGCGTTGACCGCCCTGCCCACCGTGACCGCCATGGCCACCGCGGCCACCACCATGGTAGGGCCGTTGCTCATGCCGCTCAGGTGCTGGAGCTGCTTCGGCGTGTGCCGCTACAGCAGCAACTGGTTCGGCCGCCGGGGCCGCACTAACAATAGAATTTGGTTTTTCGTCAGACACGAGAATGCCTCCTGGAGTAAGCCGTTAAAATTTGAGTCCACCTTCGCGTGCGGCGTCCGCAAGCGCTTTGACTTTCCCGTGGTACCGTGCTCCGCTGCGATCAAAGACCACGGCCTCAATCCCCTTGGAACGGGCGATCTCAGCCGCTGCCTTGCCGACCACCATGGCTCCGGCAACGTTGGCAGTCTTCACTCCCTCAGGGGCGGTTTTTCCAAAGGACTGCACCGCCGCCAGGGTCTTGCCGATGGTGTCATCGATGAACTGGACGTAGATATGCTGACCCGTGAATTTCACGCTCATGCGTGGCCGTTCCGGGGTTCCGGAGACCTTTTTTCGGGTCCTCCACCGACGCAATTGCACGAGGCGCTGTTTATTTTCCGTTCTCATACTGCCAACAAAATCAACGTTGCACTGTCCAACTATTGGACGGTCTTGCCTTCCTTGCGGATGATCTTCTCACCCGCGTACTTCACTCCCTTGCCTTTGTAAGGCTCCGGAGGATAATACGAACGGACTTCGGCGGCCACCCGGCCAACCAATTCCTTGTCCGCACCTTCCACAGTCACTTTGGTGTTCTCCTCGACGGTGACCTTGATGCCAGCGGGAATGATGTAAATAATCGGATGACTATATCCGAGTGCCAGATTGAGATTGGCACCCTGGACGTTCGCCTTGAACCCAACGCCATTGATTTCCAATTTCTTTTGGAATCCCTCGCTGACGCCCTTCACCATGTTGTTGACCAGTGCCCGGGCGAGCCCGTGCATGGATTTGGCCTCGGCGGTCTCGCCGTCGCGGGTAACATTCAGCGTGCTCCCGGTGATCGAGGCAGCCGTTAACCGCGGCAAATTCAATGAAAGTTTCCCTTTCGGACCCTCAGCCGCCACCAGTCCTCCGGTCACCTTGATTTTGACCTGGGCGGGAATCGCAACCGGTGATTTTCCAATTCGTGACATAAGCGTGATTCAGGTTACCAAACGTAACAGACGATTTCCCCGCCCACCTTTTGCTGCCGAGCGGCATTGCCACTCATGATTCCGCGCGGAGTCGACAGGATGGCCACACCCAAACCACCCAATACCCGGGGAATCTCGGTGCTGCCGGTATACCGGCGAAGGCCCGGCGAGCTGATCTGCCGAAGCCCGGTGAACACCGGCTTCTTCCCCTCGTACTTGAGGGTGATGGTCAAGGTCTTCTTGGGCCCGCCGGCCACCTGGACATCGCTGATGTACCCCTCTTGCTTGAGGACGGCGGCCACGGACTCCTTGAGTTTGGAGTGGGGCATCACCGCGGTCGGATGGTGAGCACTGCCGGCATTGCGGAGCCGGGTCAGTAGATCGGAAATAGGATCGTGCATGGGGGTTACCAGCTGGCTTTGGTCACACCTGGAATCATTCCCGACAGGGCGGCCTGGCGGAAGGTGAGACGGGAACAACCGAATTTACGAATAAACGCACGACGACGTCCGCTGAAACGGCAGCGGTTGACCACCCGGACGGGGCTGGCGTTGCGGGGAAGCTTGGCCAGACCGACGTAATCGCCTTTGGCCTTCAACTCCGCCCGAAGTGCGGCGAATTTCTTCACCGTATCGGACTTCTTCTTATTGCGTTCGATCCACGATTTTTTTGCCATATGCGTCTCGTCAAAAGTTACTTGGAAAACGGCATCCCGAGCAATCGGAGCAACTCCAAAGCCTCTTCATCCTTGGAGGCGGTTGTGACAATCGTCACGTCCATACCCTGCTGCCGTTTGATTTTGTCCAATTCGATCTCCGGAAAAATCGTCTGGTCGGGCAACCCGATCGAGTAGGCTCCACGCCCGTCGAACTTGCGCGGGGAAATACCCCGGAAGTCACGGATACGTGGAAGGGCCGAAGTGACCAACCGGTCGAGGAACTCGTACATGTGAGCCCGGCGGAGAGTTACTTTGCAGCCGACCGACTGGCCTTGGCGGAGCTTGAAATTGGCGACGCTCTTCTTGGCCTTGGTCACGACGGGCTTCTGACCTGTGATCAGCGCCATTTCCTTGACCGCTTCCTCAATCGATCCCTTTTCGGAATCGCAGCGCACCCCCATGTTGACCACGATCTTTTCGATTCGCGGAATCTGGTGGGGATTGGTGTATCCACGGCTGGTCTTGAGCGCGGGGGCTACCTCTTCCAGGTATTTTGTGTAGAGACGGGGCTTCATCGGTTACCGGCCTTCAGGTTTGGCCGCAGATGACTCATGGCGGCGGGCAAATTCTTCAGCCTTCATCACATTGGAAATGTGAATCGGGCCCTCCAACCAGAGCAGTCCACCCTGGGGATTCTGTTGGCTCTTTCGGAGCGAGTGCAGCACGGGCTTGACCAGTCTGCGACGGTCATCCTGGTCCTTGCTACGTTCATCGGTTGCTTCAAGGACAACGGCCTGACGCTTGGTCAGGACGCGTGTGATCTTCCCCCGACGACCTTTGGCGGAACCTGAGATGACGATGACTTCGTCACCCCGCCGCACATGAAAACTGATTTTCGGAACTTTATTCATGGTCCTGCGAATCAAATGACCTCCGGGGCCAGAGAAATTATTTTCATGAACCGTTTTTCGCGCAATTCGCGGGCCACGGGTCCGAAAATACGGGTTCCCCTCGGGTTGTTATCCTTGTCGATGATGACGACGGCATTTCGGTCAAACCGGAGGCACGAGCCATCATTGCGGCGGATGACCTCCCGGGTGCGGACCACGACGGCGGTCTGAACCTCGCCCTTTTTCACAGTTCCATCGGGGGCCGCCTCTTTGATGTGAACCTTGATGATATCCCCAACGCGGGCGTATCGCTGGTTGCGACCGATAACCCCGATGGTCCAAGCAACCTTGGCACCGGTGTTGTCGGCGACGTCCAGACTAGAACGAATTTGCAGCATAATGAACCTCGATTGACGAAATACCTCAGGAAGCCGGCGTGGTTCGGGAAGAACCGTCCGGATTCAAAACTTCTACCAGCCTCCAGCGCTTCGTCTTGGAGATCGGACGTGTTTCCTCGATGCGAACCAAATCACCCGTTTGAGCGATTTCCAGCTCGTCATGAGCACAGAACTTGTTAGTGCTCGAAATCACCTTCTTGTACTCGGGATGTTGAAACCGACGGCGCACGCGGACGATGATGGTCTTGGCCATCTTGTCCGATACGACCTCGCCGACTCGCTCTTTGCGATGCCCGACCGCGTTGTTAACCACTGGATTTTCCACCGATTCAGCCATAGTCCTGATTAAGCTTTGGAGGTTGCCACTGCCTTTTGACGGACAGTCGTCAGGCTGGTTTCACAACGGGCGATTTCCCTCCGGATTTCACGAATGCGATGCGGCTTCTCAAGACGGGCGGTTGCCTGCTGGAGACGGAGATTGAACAACTCCTGACGCATCTCGCGGCCTTTGGCCGTCAACTCCTGAGTCGTCAGTTCGCTATAATTTTTCTTGGCCATGAGGTCAGCCGAGCTTGTGCCGGGCAATAAACTTGGTTGGGATGGGCAGCTTGGTGGCAGCAAGTCGCATTGACTCGCGAGCCAGGGCTTCGGGAACTCCATCGACTTCGAACAGGATGCTGGCGGGCCGGATGACAGCCACCCAGGACTCCACTGCGCCTTTACCCGTTCCCATTCGGACTTCGAGCGGCTTCTTGGTAAAGCTCTTGTCCGGAAAGATGCGAATCCAGACCTTGCCACGCCGTTTCAGATGGCGGGTGATGGCCACACGAGCAGCCTCGATCTGCTTGGTATCCATCCAGCAGCGCTCGAGCGCCTGGAGACCATACTCTCCAAAAGCCACCGTGTTTCCGCGGGAGGCAATGCCTGTACGGCTGCCTCGTTGCATTTTCCGGTATTTAACCCGGGCTGGCATCATGGCCATAAATTATTGTCCTTGCTGAGCGGGTTGCGGTTGTTTTCCGGCGGGAGCATCCCCCAAACGGGAAGGCGTCTGCGCCTTCTTGAGGTCTGCCTTGCTGGTCTCACCTTTGCAAATCCAGCATTTCACACCCAGCTTGCCATACATGGTGTTTGCCTCGGCGAAGCCGTATTCAATATTGGCTCGCAGGGTATGGAGGGGAACCCGGCCCTCATGGTATATTTCAACCCGCGCGATTTCGGAACCACCCAGACGACCGCCGCAACGAATCTTGATTCCCTCGGCACCGAAATCCATCGCGGTTTGAACCGCCTTTTTCATGGCGCGGCGATGTCCGACACGACGTTCCAACTGCAAGGCGATATTTTCAGCCACCAATTGGGCATCAACTTCGGGTTGCTTGATCTCCTGGATATCCACGTAGACCTCTTTCCCGGTCAACTTGGAGAGCTCCTCCTTGAGCTTGTCAATTTCCGACCCCTTTCGTCCGATGACCACACCCGGACGGGCGGTGTAGATGGTCACCCGGCATCGATTGGCCGCCCGCTCAATATTGATACGGGGCACAGCCGCCGACTCCAACTTGCGCTTCAGAGCGGACCGAATAATGAAGTCTTCGTAAAGCAGACCACCAAAATCCCGCTTGTTGGCGTACCACTTCGAGCGCCAATCCTTGGTCAGAGGGATTCGTAATCCCACTGGATTCGTCTTTTGTCCCATATTTGATTAGGCCTTGTCGCTGACGATGATCTTGATGTGGCAGGAGCGCTTGATGATCGGACCAGCCGAACCGCGCGCCTTGGGGATGAACCGTTTGAAGCTCACCGCCGTCTGGGCGAAAGCCCGGTGTACCACCAACGTCTCGGGTTTCAATTGGTGATTGTTTTCCGCGTTGGCAATGGCGGACTTGAGTGTCTGAGCCACAGCCCGGGCGGACTTGCGCGGGACAAATTGCAGCACGGCCAGGGCCTGCTGGGCATTGAGTCCCTGAATCTGACGCACGACCTCGCGGACTTTTTGCGCCGACATTCGGAAATTTTTGTATGTTGCCTCGACTTCCATCGTGAATCCCTCTTTGTGGATCGCTATTTGGCTTCCGCTTTCGCGGTATGCGCCCCGTGTTTCTTGAAGGTTCGGGTGAATGAAAACTCACCCAACTTATGACCCACCATGTTTTCGGTGACAAAAACCGGGTTGAAAACCTTGCCGTTGTGAACGTTGAACGTCAGCCCAACGAACTCCGGTGTGATGGTTGAACGGCGCGACCACGTCTTGATCGGCGTCTTCGTCTTTGCGACCCGGGCTTTTTCAATCCGGTCCAACAAGGACGGTTCAACAAACGGACCCTTTTTTAGCGAGCGACCCATAGGTTTACTTGAGCTTCATCGGACGGCCATCGCGACGGACCACGATGAATCGATTGGACAACTTGTGTTTGTTGCGGGTGCGTCCGCCCTTGGCCACTTTGCCCCAAGGAGACATGAGGTGCTGGCGTCCGCCGCCCCCTTTTGATTTGCCCTGTCCACCACCGTTCGGATGGTCAACCGGGTTACGACACATACCGCGGGTAAGCGGGCGACGTCCCAAATGAATGTTTCGACCGGCTTTGCCCAGCACCACGTTTTCGTGCTGCGCATTGCTCACCTGGCCAATGGTGGCCAGGCAGTCTTCGTGAATCTTACGGATTTCACCGGAGGGGAGGCGGACCTGGGCGTACCCTTCATCCCGCGACATCAGGGTCGCACTGGAACCGGCAGACCGGACCATCTGAGCTCCGCGTCCCGGAACCAGCTCCAGATTGTGGATTTGAATGCCAACCGGTATCACCGCCAGCGGGAGGGCGTTACCCAACTCGGGAGGCGCGGTTCGACCGCTCATCACCGTGGCACCAACCTTCAATCCGTCGGGGGCAACGATGTAGGCACGTTCCTTGTCGCCGTACTCAATCAGAGCAATACGAGCGCTGCGACCCGGATCGTATTCAATCGCGATCACTTGGGCCGGAACGCCCTGCTTGGAGCGGCGGAAGTCGACAACCCGGATTTTTCGTTTGTGGCCACCGCCGCGAGCGCGAACGACGACACGTCCGTAGTTGTTACGCCCGCCGGTACCCTTGCGGGTATAGACGAGCGACTTCTCCGGAGATGTCTTGGTGACATCCGAAAAGTCCTGAACGGTAAGATACCGCGTGGACGGTGTTAACGGTCTAAACGTTTTCACAGCAAAAAATTCAATGCACGGAGCGGCGCTCTCGTGAGGATGGCCATCACTCCCACCTGCTTGGAGCAGACTGGTTGTCGGCCAAACCATTTTCCCCCCTCGCCTATTCCAGCGAAAACGGGAGGCAGAGCTTACGGAAGTGCAGGATGACCGCAAGGGGATTTTGCCAATTTTTTCACGTCTGCAACAAATTCGTCGCCGTTATTCGCGTCAGGATTCCCCATCACAGCTTGAGTTTTCCCTCTGCCTGGCAAGTGGGACAGTCATAGGTGCTCCGCCCCGCCTGCTGGTATTGGACCACCGGTGTGCCGCACTGAAAACACGGTTGGTTGCGTCGCCCATAGACCAGAAAGCGTTCGCTGGATGTTGTTGTCCCGGAGTTGTTTCCGAAATAAAACAGGCCATCTGTACCGCCCGCGAAATCGAGGGAGGCCTTCAGCCCCGTATCAATCGCCTCCGACAACACATTCCGCAGGGACTGATGGAGACGTTCAACTTGCTTTCGCTGGAGTCCGGATGCCGCCAGCCTCGGCGAGATGCCGGCGCGAAAAAGAATTTCACAGGCGTAAATATTGCCGACACCCGCCACCAACTGTTGGTCCAGAAGTTTGACTTTGATGGGCTGTCGGGACCGTTGCAGACGTTGAAACAGCTCATCAGCGGTGAATGCCTGGTCCCAGGGCTCCGGACCGAGGGTGTTGAGGGGAGAGAGTTCCAGGTTGAAGCGCCCAAACCGCCGGGGGTCCTCAAAAACCATCACGTTCCGGTCGAGTTGCAATGCCACCGCCGCATGTTTGGGCATCGGAGCCTCTTCCGGTTGCAAGAACATGCGTCCGGTCATCCCCAGATGCCCCAAAGCGGTCACCGTTGCCCCGTTCCCGGCTGTCAGGTGAAACAGCAGGAACTTGGCGCGGCGTCCCACCGCCTGAAATGAGAGTCCGTTCAGGCACTGGTTGAGCTCCTCCGTCCGATGGGGGCGCACCAATTTGGGGATGAGCACGCGGACCTGTCGGACCTGACGTCCGGCCAGTTGCCGGTTCAGGTGGCGCGCCAGCACTTCGACCTCTGGCAATTCAGGCATTCCAGGAAGTGAAGGTCGGAAAATTCATCGGGGGCCCCTTCTTCGCCGCCTGGGCTGGTTCAGGGTCGTCGTCGTTGGACCGGGTTTCAGCCCTACCCACCGTGGAGTGCATCCCCCACCAGAGTCCCGCCACCAGCCCGAAGTAGATGGCCGCCATGGTCCAGCGGCGGATGGGTGCCACCGAATAATACCGAAGGGATTCCGGAGTTGATTTGCGAAACAACCGGAGCACGCGGGGAAAGCTGGTGATTAGGACCATCAGGAGGATCAGCGACCCGGATCCCAGCGCAGGACCAACCCCGTGAAAGGCCCCCACCACATTCCAAACAAACCAACTGGCCATCAGCGCATACCCAACGAGCCACGCCCAGGGAGAGATGGAGGCCATGATCCGACCTCCGTCCAATGGGACGATGGGAATCAGATTAAAAAAGTTGAGCCAGTAACCGACATAGGCCAGTGCCGCAAAAATTGGGAGTCCCGTGAACTCAAAAAGAAGGTGACAAACGCCGGCAGCCGCCGCCCCGGCGATGGGACCGGCAACCCCGATTCTGGCTTCGACCCAGGCATCTGGAAGTTCCTGTCGAAGAAGAATCTGTGCACCGAAAAAAGGGATGAACAACGGGGCGCTGATCCGGATGCCGCAGGCTCCTGCCATGAACACATGTCCGAGTTCATGGACAAAAATCAAGAGGACAAATCCAACACCAAACTGCCAACCAAACAGCAATGCGTAGACCCAGATGCTCAGGAGCATGGACAGGCCCGTCTTTGCGAACGGTCCCGCCAGTTTGAGCAACCCCAACAACAGCGGAAGTTTGCTCCCCAATTTTGCCAACAGGAGGGCCACCACACCCAAGGGTGCCCAAAACCCCCGTCGTTTGGGCGGAGGACCCGACATCGGCTGTGACGGAGGGTTCAGACGGGGCGGAAGGGTGGAGGCTGGCTCCGGAAAATTGATCGGGTCCATCGTGGCGTGGCCCCTCAGGAGGTGGCCGTGGCGGTCGCCCTCGCCTGCTCAATCAAATCCCAAAACTTGGGATTGTCCTGGAGTTTGGCATCCTCATCGACGTCCAGATTGGATCGAAACAAAAAGTCCTTGAGCGAATGTTTGCTGAGGATGCGGTGAACCACAACTCCGAGGGCATGACGTTCAAAGTAAACCCGGTAGTCTCCCAGTCGATAGCGCTGCAAGGTCCGGCCCGACTTGGTCAATCGTCCAAAATCCCCGTTTTCCCGCTGAATCTCCAAGGGAAGCCCCCGGAATTGCCCCAGGATCAACAGCTGCAGGTCTCGCGGCATGCGGGCCAATTCGGCGGTGCTGATGGGGTTGAAAATAATCTGGAACGGCAGCATCAAGTGGAAGCTAGGCAAGCCCGGCACCCCACGCAAGATTGGGTCGGTACCCCCCTCCCCCGCCGAGGCTATTTCGGTAACACAACACAAGTGACCGGCAAACGTTCGTCATCACCCGGGTCCCTCGATACCTCACCGAAACCGATACGTCGTTCTACTCCACGACCCGCAGGAGGTATTGCAACTCTTCGTCAATATCCTGGCCGTCCCCAAGCGTATCTGCAATTTCGCAGCGAAGGAGTTCGCGAAATTCCCGGCGCATGCGGCTGACAGCGGCAGCCACGGTGTTTTCAGTCTGGCCGATCCGCCGGGCCACTTCCTTGTAGGCCGGAGCCTGGTCGTCCGGACCAAGGTACGGTTCCAGTGCGTCCAGTGTATTGGACCGTCCCCGCGCACGAAATCGTTCGCGCAGGGCGTCAAGAGCCCTTTGGAGCACAATACGAGCCCAGTGACGGTCAAAGGCCTCCTCCGGGGTGGCCGCTTCGGACAAGTGCCGCTGGTATTGGCGCTCGGCCGATTCCAGGTCCAGCCATTGGGCAGATGGACCGCCTCGCTTCTGCCGGATGCCCCGACGGGCCTCGTCGGTGATGAAATTTTGAAACGAGGCTTTCAAAAATGAGCGTAACCGGCCCTTCTCCGGTGTCAGGGAACCAAGGTCGCCGCGGTCGAGAAGTTGGGCCAGAAAACTCTGGGTCAGGTCCTCCGCGTCATGTGTGGAACGTCCGCCCCGCCGGGCAAAGGTATACAGGGGACGCCAGTAAGATTGGCAAAGCTCCTCGAAAGCGTGCTGCCGGTGCGCGTCAGAGGAGGAGCGAAGACGAAGCACCATTGTCCAACGGGTGATCGGAAATTGCGTCGGCTTTTCGCTATTCACGGCTTCGCACAGAATCTGGTTGAAAGGAATTGTTCGTGCAAGCCGACGGGAGTTCCTCAACCTTTCGCCCCGCGTCCGTCCAAAGGTCCAGTTTTGATTCGACCTTTTGTAGGAACCGCCGACGCGAGCCCGCCCCATTTTCGAGGTGCCACCCGAAACCGAGTCCATGGATGATTCAACGCTGAACCGCCTGAGACCGCGGGCGCTGTTCGCCCGTGCCCTGGCTGGGTCGGATTCGTCGGCGATACCTCCGTCGGAAAATTTGCTGCCGCCTTCCGAAGCGACTCATTCGGCAGTGGATGCCGCAATGGACGATCTTTTGGCGCAATTGTTTCCCGATTACCAAATCGAGTGCCGACTTGGAGGCGGAGGCGGTGGGACCGTGTACCGGGCGGAGCACCGGCGGCTCCGGCGGAGGGCGGCCATCAAGGTTCTTTCCGGCGCCCTCACCCGATCGATATCTGCGGTTGCCCGCTTCGAGCGCGAAATAGAGGCCATCGGCAAACTGGACGACCCCGGTATCGTGCGGGCCTTCGACGGCGGTCAACGCGAAGGGGTCTGGTTCCTCGCGATGGAATTGGTGGAAGGCGTGGACTTTGCAGCGCTTTCGCGGACGCTCGGACCTCTTCCCCTGGCAGACGCCTGTGAGTTGGTCCGCCAGGCGGCGCTTGCGCTTCAACATGCCCACGAACGCAAGCTCATCCATCGCGATGTCAAGCCGAGCAACCTCATGGTTACCGTCGGCCCGGACGGCAAGCCGCTGGTGAAGGTGCTCGATTTTGGTCTCGCACAACTCAGGTGCAATGAGTCCGCAGGTGGCGAATTGACCCTGTCGGGCGAATTGCTTGGTACGGTGGACTATGTCGCTCCCGAGCAAATCGTGAACCCACGACTCGTCGACGAAAGGGCGGATGTGTACGGCCTGGGGGCAACCCTCTACCGGCTGCTCTCCGGGCATGCACCCCACCACGACTCCGAATCGACCTCGTCGCTCTATGCCAAACTGATTCGTATCTCCAATGAGCCATGTCCCAGCGTCGCAACATGTCGACCCGACCTGCCCCGTTCATTGGTCGCGCTTGTGGACCGGATGGTGGCGCGGGACCCCGCGCACCGCTTCGTCAGCAGCGAGGAGGTCGCGACGGCACTTGCGCCGTTCGCCCAAGCCAACCGTGTCCTGGACCTCCTTGCGCGGGTGCCCCACACCCCAATAGCAAGGGCAAGAAGCCAGACCATCTCCTCCCGCCGAAGGCTGGATCGTCGGAGAATTCCCGTGGGCGTCCTCATCTGGACCGCCCTCGTCCTCGGTTTGGCACTCGGTGTTTGGAGTGCCCTCCAATGGCCGCGGAGGTATCAGGCGACCCATCCTTCCGTATCCCTGGCCTGCCCGCGGGGCATCACGCTGGGTCACGATGGTGCGTTCTACGGTGGCACGGTCTATGGAGGAGTTTCCAACCTCGGGACCCTATACAAATACACTCCAGGTGGACCGGTGGAAATCCTGGTAAATTTCACCGGCACCAACGGTCCGTCTCTGGGTCGGATGGCGGGTCGTCAGTTGCTCCTCGCCCGGGACGGACGGTTTTACGGCGTCACCGAACGGGGCGGACACCACGATTCCGGTACCCTTTTTCGATTTGATCCGAGCTCAACATTAAACCCGTTGACGACACTCTGGGAATTTGGAGGTGCCGACGGCAGCGAGCCCATGGCCGGTCTGATTGAGGACCGTCAGCGGGATGGAATCTTTTACGGGGGGACCCAATTTGGCGGTCAAGGAGGCTCTGGAACCCTCTTCCAGTTGGAACTCACCTCGGGCAGCCCCCGGTTAAAAACTTTGGTTCACCTGACCGGCGACACCGGTCCGGCACCGGGCCGACGGCTGGTATCGGCCCTGGCCCAGACCCGCGACGGCACTCTCTTTGGCACCACGCCGGAAGGTGGGGCGGCCAACGGAGGCACAGTCTTTCGTTTGACGATCGACGGCCAGTTCACGTCGTTGGTGTCTTTCGGTCAGCCACCGTGGCCCTTCTACAATCCAACGGGTGGAATCACGTTGGGCCTGGATGGCAATCTTTACGGGCACTGCGCCCTGGAGCGGGACGGACACGGAACGCTCTTCCGAATGACCCCGGCAGGTGAACTTCAAATCCTTGCCCGCTTTGGCCCGCCCAATGGCACCCAGCCCGCCTCAACCCTGCTCTGCGCCCCGGATGGAGCCTTTTATGGCACAACTCTTCTGGGAGGTGCGAACAATCGGGGAACGCTGTTCAAGGTCACACCGTCTGGAGAATTGACCACCCTGCTTTCCTTTCCCGACCTGGGTGGTCCAACCTCTGGGGGGCCGTGGGGACTTCCCACACTCGGTACCGACGGAAATCTTTACAGTACCGTTGAAGTGGGTGGCCCCGGACAAAACGGAGTGCTCTATCGCGCGACACCGAAAGGTGAGCTGAGGTCCATGGTTGAATTCTCCAGGTCGGAGAAAAACGAGAGGTAGGTTGCCTTCCAGGCTTTCCAAAGAACCGCTTTTCGTCCCCTCTCGGTGATTGACTTCCCGCTCTCTGTCCTGAAGGTGCACCACAGATTACTCAGAGAGCACAGAGAAGAAAGGATGGGGGTGATGGAACTTTCCGGCTGGGAGATATTGGTGTCGGAAGACTGCCGAGTACAAAATGCCCGGGTATCGAATTAAATGGATACTGCGACGGAGAAATCTGTCATCGTGGGTTCTATGGAGCCATCGTCGCAGTTAAGCAGAAATATCACCATGCCCCTCAACTCAAAGACATACCTCCGACAAATCGAACACCGGATGCGCCATCAACTGATCGCGCTCTTCTGTTTAATCACCTTTGTCGCCCCGCCCACGGCTCGCGCCTGCTCACGGGTGCTCTACACCGCCAAGGATGGGATGGTGATCACCGGTCGCTCGATGGACTGGGGGTCCGACATGATGTCTGACATGTGGGTTTTGCCCCGGGGTATGCGACGGGACGGCATGGGCGGCACGAACACCATCCACTGGGAATCAAAATACGGCAGCCTTATTGTCGCGGCGTACAACATGGCCACTTGCGAGGGCATGAACGAAAAGGGGTTGGTGGTGAATATGCTGGCGCTGGTGGAATCGGACTACGGCACTCCCCCACAAGGCCAGAAGGTGATTTGCATCAGCACCTGGGCGCAATACATGCTCGACCATTTCGCCACGGTCGCTGAGGCGGTGACCGAGATGGAAAAGGAAAACTTTCAGGTCCAAACCACGGTCATGCCGACGGGTAAAACCGCGAACATGCACCTTTCGCTTTCCGACGCCGGCGGCGACTCTGCCATTTTTGAATACGTGAAAGGCAAGCTTGTCATCCATCACGGCAAGAATGCGCGCGTCATGACGAACTCGCCCGTCTATGACAAGCAGATCGCCATTCAGGAGTATTGGCAGGATGCCGGCAGCTTGATGGGCTTCCTGCCAGGCACGCCGCGCGCGACCGACCGTTTTGCCCGCGCTCTTGTCTATCTGGACGCTATCCCCACCGAGACCAAATCCGCCTACATCACCGGGGTTCCGGAGCAGAAATTTCAGTTCCAGGCGATGATGTCGGTATTGTCGGTGATGCGGTCGGTCGGCACACCGCTGGGGATAACAATTGAAGATCAGCCCTACACATCTTCAACCATCTGGCGCACGGTGAGCGACAGCACCCATCGGGTGGTCCTCTTCGATTCGGCCATGGCCCCGGCAACGTTCTGGGTGAAGCTGGAGAACCTGAACTTTGAGGCGGGAGCGCCGGTGCAGAAACTGGAACTGGCAGGCGGAAAGACCTACAGCGCGAACGCCGCCGGTAAGTTCATTGACGAAAAACTATTCGATTTCGCTCCGCTCCATTGAGTTGAACGTCTCGATTCAGCGACGGCCCGGCAGGTTTGGAAACCTGCGGAACGGCAGGTAGGAATACCTGGGCTACGCGGAGAGGCAATCTCCCTCACCAGGTTGTATGCAAAGCTGGGCGATGACGTCCATGACGGTAGTTATAAATGGTGCCAACTTTGATTTCGCCCTTTCAGGGCTCAAATCGTCACCGGATCTTTGACCCAGGGCTACCGCCCTGGGCTGTCTCATTTCGCCCCTATGGGGCTGCAGAGCGGCGGGACGCCGCTTCCACTTTCTTTTGCCCTCACGGACCACTCTCCGTAACCAATACCTGAGGGCATCAGAGAAATCCCGCGCAAGAGATGCCCTAAACCCCGGCCAAAGAATGTTTCCATTTCCGCGTCATGTTCTTCCGGAAATGACGTTTTAACCGGTGATGGCTCCATCTGTCTTGAGCGCTTCTGTTGAATCGGGCGCACGGAGATGGGGCCGGAAACCGAAATGGAACTGACACCCATCATGGGCGGCGAAAGCCCCCGCACGACGCTTCGGGCCGATGCCGGACGCTGGCCTAAGGCTGACAACCGCATTCGGTTTTTGGGCTGGATGACCGGGCTCCTGCTCGCAGCGGTGGTCCAGGGTCTCGCGGCCAATCCGAAGGACCCCGTGATCACCCAGACGTTCTCCCTCGTCCAGGGCTGGAATGCCATTTATGTGGCCGTTGACCCGGCGGATGCCAGTCCGGCGGACCTTTTCGGTGGTGTACCCGTGACCAAAGTGGCGACCTATTTCCCAACCCGAACACCGGTCGAGTTTATCCAAGACCCGGCGAGTGCACCCTGGAAGAAGCAGGGATGGAGCGTTTGGTTCGCGCCATCCTTGGCGGAATCGGCCATTAACGACCTGTTTTCAATTCCCGGAGGGCAAGGGTATCTGGTTTATGCCACCGCCAACGCCACCCTGAATGTCTCCGGGACGGCGCGGCTGAACCGGATTCGGTGGCGTTCGGATTCGTTCAACCTGGTGGGGTTTCCGATCGACCCGGCCTCGCCCCCAACGTTTTCCGCGTGGTTTTCGGGAACGACTGCTCATCTACCCGTGAACCGGGCCTCGATCTTCACTCTGGATGGAAGCGGACATTGGCGGGCGGTGGAACATCCGGAATCGACACAAATACGACCAAACACCGCCTATTGGGTTTTCAGCCGCGGCGGTTCGGATTACCAGGGGCCGTTGGATGTCGTGGTCCCGTTGGGTGTCCCCGGAAAAGGAGCCGATTTCGGTTCCGTGACGGAAAGCATCACCGTCCGCCTCCGAAACACAACGGGCATCCCGGTTCGGTGGACGGCGGAACTTTCCCCTTTGGACGGCCTGCCGGTGACTTACGAACTTCGTTCCCCGGATCGTTCAACCCGGTCGCAAGCTCCGCTGTTCCCAATCGCGGCCTTTCGACCCCTGGAGGTGGGCGGGGAATTCAATCTGCGCCTCACACTGGACCGGGCCTTGATGTCCCAAACCGCCGGCGCTGCGGTGATCACCGTGCGCGATGATGTGGGCACTTTAATCACAATTCCAGTCACCGGGAGCCTGCCATGACCAAGGGAAATTCCTTTCTGATGAAAACCAGCCTGCTGCGTTTGTTCGCATGGACGGCCGCCCTTCGAATGCTTGTTTCAATCCAGGCGGCGGATTATGCGCTCAACTTTACGGGATCGCAATCGGTGGAGACACCGATTACCGGCGCGCAACTGGTCGGTGACGAACTGACGATCGAGTATTGGTTCAAGGGGTCCAAGATGCTCTCGGCCGTCCGAATCCAGGATGGAGCAAATGCCTGGCTGGTGGCCGGTTGGGGCGGCGGCACCGGGCTCAGCGGCGCGGCTCCACTTCACCTGATCAAACCCACACCCTCAGCCGACCTGCGTCCTCTTTCCTCGGCATCGGTTCAGGAT
The DNA here is from genome assembly GCA_903896505.1 of uncultured Verrucomicrobiota bacterium. Classification (GTDB taxonomy): domain Bacteria; phylum Verrucomicrobiota; class Verrucomicrobiia; order Limisphaerales; family UBA9464; genus CAILNN01. The sequence continues at coordinate 46,209 of CAITXU010000103.1, forward strand.
GGGACGAAGTGGCATCATGTCGCACTGACCTACAAGCGTAATGCAGCCCAGGGAATCGTCAGTTATGTGGACGGTCTGGCGGTGGACCGCAAGGCGGCACCGAATGTTCCGATCCCGGCCATCAACGGGAAGGTCTGGTTGGGCGCCCTGGCTGGTAACGAGGAATTCCTGCTGGGCGCGATGGACGAAGTGCGCATTTGGAAGCGGGCCTTGGGGGATGCAGAAATCCTCGACCATGCCCGGAATCCCCGTCGGCTCACGGGACGTGAGGCGTCGTTGGTGGGCTATTTTCCGTTTAATGAAACCGGCGTTGCCACGACGCGGGAAGTGGTCAGCGGCCAGGATGCGCCCTTGAAGAACTTTGCCAGCAGCGGACGCGTGGTTCAGTCCGGAACGACGTTTGGTCCGCCGCCACCCAATCCTGATGCCGCCGGGCTCTGGCTGGGGGAAGTCTCGCTCAATCGTGTCAGCGAGGCGTTCGACGGAGCGGCGGATACGACGACAGCGCGGCCTGCAGGGGGCCAGTTCGATTTCAATCTCATTCTCCACGCCGACACCAATGGAACCGTCCGGTTGCTCAAGAACGTGACGCTGATGCAGAAGCGGAACGTCGCGAGCAATCTGACCGAAATCGTACTGGTCACGGATGACACCCTGCTGCCGAACTATGACGGGGTGGTCAAACGGGCGGGCAAACTAGTGGGTGTCCGCTACTCCAGTCCGTTCTTCCAGTTCGCAGGGCAATCGCTGACTTGTGAGGGCGGCCTTGGCCTGGGGAATGGTGTAGCCGTCACCAACGCAATCCCGGCGAGCCTGCCGACGAATCCATTCCGGCATCTGTATCATCCCACCCACAAGGACCCGCGAGACCTTCAAAACAAGCCTTACGACGTGGAACGCCATATTGAAATCACCTTTAACGATCTAAAACTGGGCGTGGGCGAAGGCCGGGACAGCCTGAAGGGGACCTACCGGGAGACCGTTCTCGGCCTGCACAAACTGCCTTTGGTCACCGAAGGCACCGTCTCTCTCCGACGGCTCAGCCTCGTCAACAAGCTCAACAACCCATGATGCCGATGAGAAAACACCTGTCGCCAGCATCCCTTCAGTTAGAGCGTTTGTCCTACTCTGCGATTTTCATGAAGTTGAAATGCATGGCCATGACGCCCGTCCTGGCATCCTCATTGAAGTGGTCCCCAAGTGTCAGACCAAAAACGGACGAAATTAAGTTATGGTTTGGGGTCTGAATTGATTCTATTTTAAG